>JANRLS010000087.1:0-2128 GCA_033762315.1 Pirellulaceae bacterium | reverse complement strand
TCCGGCCGACGCCGCGATTGAGCACGTGATAGGCATAGCCGCCTGGCGCGGCCCTGGCAGTGCGTGGCATGGGGAAAATATAAGTGCCCACCGCCGCGAAGGGAACCGGCGACCAGAAAATGGACCTGTCCCCTTTTATTCCGCCCTTTTATTCCGCCCCCCTTTTATTCCGCCTGTTTTTCAGGATGCTAGCGGCACAATCGCGCTAGACGGCAAGGTTTGCCTAAAGCTCGCCGCCGGTCCGCGACGATCCTAATGGCGACGCCGAATCTTCGCGCGTCGCTCGTTTCGCCTTGGCTGTGGGGTGTTGTCATGTCGCGGCTCCTGGGACTGGCTCTGTTGCTTCCGATTCTGGCCTCCAGCGGCTGCGCGATTTGCTGCGCCCCGTACGACTATCACTATCCCTATGTCGGCGGCCGCTGGGTGCGCGATAACCCCACCTGCGGCCGCGTTGGATCGGTGTTTGAGCCGGCCGGCAGCCGGGTGGAGATCGATCCCGCGGAAGACGCCGCCATGCAAGGAGAGCCGACGCCGGCTCCCGCGCCTGCCGACGACGGTATGCAGTCGGTCATGCCCCGCCGCGGCGGCAATCGCTACTTGCCGACCGAGTAATGCCGCATATCGCAGCTTCGCCAGCCCGCCCGATTTCGCGCGGCCAGCGGCTATGCTAGGCTGCCGGGCGTGAACAAATCCGCCGTCCGCTATCTGGTGTTCGATATCGAGAGCGTTGCCGATGGCGCGCTCGTGGCCCGCCTGCGCCATCCGGGGGAGGCGATCTCGCCGGCCGACGCGGTCAGTCGCTATCGGGCCGAGCTGCTGGCCAAGTTCGATTCCGACTTCATCCCCTACACCTTCCAGGTACCGGTGGCGGTGGTCGCGGCCAAGGTCTCGGCCGATTTTCGGCTGATCGATGTGGTGGCGCTCGACGATCCGCAGTTTCGGCCGCACGTCATCACGCAGCATTTCTGGAAAGGGTGGGAGGCTTATCGCCGCCCGACGCTCGTCAGTTTCAACGGCCGCACTTTCGATCTTCCCCTCTTGGAACTGGCCGCCTTTCGCTTCGGCATTCCGCTGGCCGGCTGGTTTGGCGGAACCAAGCCCTACGAACAGCCGCGAAATCGTTACAACAACGAGGCTCATCTCGATCTGCACGATGTGCTGACGAACTACGGGGCCTCGCGGTTCAATGGCGGGCTCAACCTCGCCGCCAGCCTGCTCGGCAAGCCCGGCAAGATGGATGTCCAGGGGCACATGGTGCAAGACCTCTGGAATGCCGGCAAGCTGGCCGAAATCAACGACTATTGCCGCTGCGACGTACTCGATACTTATTTTGTCTTCCTGCGGACGATGGTCTTGCTGGGGCAGCTCCCGCTCGATCAAGAGCACGGACTGGTGGCCGAAGCCAAGGCCTGGCTCGAAGCGCGTGCCGAGCAGATTCCCGCGTACTCCGCTTATCTGTCACGGTGGGGCGATTGGCCGAACCCGTGGCAGGCGGAGGGATAGGAGCCAGGAGTCAGGGGCCAGGAGCCAGGAGCCAGGAGCCAGGAGCCAAGGGTTAGGGGCCAAGGGTTAGGAGCCAATGCCGCGACCAGTGGTCGCGGTCAGCAGGAGACAGGAAACAGTGCGATGAATGGCGAAGAGGCGCGGGTGGACGAGCGGGGATGTGCCGTCGAAATGGACGAGGCAACGCATCGGCTGCGGCCGATTTGTCCGGCCTGTGGCGGGTCGCTGATCGAAATTCGGGGCAAATCGCAGTGCGAGCGGTGTCATACGATTTGCGAAACGTGCTGCGAAGGAGCAAGATGGTAGCAGCCCGGACGAAAACCTATCGCATGTCCGCCACTCCGCCACCTCCGAATTTTCCGCTCGCCCCGCGCTGGTTTGCGGCAAGCCTGTGCCTCGTGCTGGGGCTTTTCTCCGCTGCCGCGTTGGGCGATGAGTTCACCAGCGAGCAAGCGGTGTCCGGTGCCAAGGAAGTGCTCGGCGGTCGGTCGCGTTATCCCTGGTACGACAGCCAGGCCGATGACGCCCGGCAAATCAAAGTCGCACCGCAAACCGATGCCGATTCGGCGAACCGCCGCTCGAAGTGGGCTCGCACCGCCAGCAGCCCGACCACCGCCGGCGGCGG
>JANRLS010000086.1:0-10873 GCA_033762315.1 Pirellulaceae bacterium | reverse complement strand
TACATTCAATCCACAAACACAAACTCCTTGACGTTGAGCAGCACGTGCGCCAAGTCGGCCCACACGCGCTCGTCGAGTGGATTCGTGCCGGCGGGCAGTTCGTATTCCCGACTTTGCTGGTCCAGAAAGGCGCGGGCGGCGGAGATTTCGGTACCCGCAGGCTCGCGGCCGTAGGCTTGCAGGTACATCCGGCGGATGCGGCTTTCGGGAGTGGTGAGTTTGCCGTCGGAAAGTACGCGGCGGGCCCAAACGCGGGCCTGCTCGCTGACGAACGGGTCGTTCATCAGGATCAGCGCCTGGGCGGGAACATTGCTCACATTTCGCCGGCCGACCGTGCTGAACGGGATCGGCGTGTCGTAGGCCAGCATCATCGGCGAGAGGAAGTTGCGGCGAATCGAGATGTAGATGCTCCGCCGCCCCGCACCATCGACCGGCCCGCTGCCGGGGCGGCCGCGCCCTTGCATGAAGGGGGTCAAATGCACCGGCACGCTGGGACCCAAGGGGCGGCGATCGAGGCGGCCGGAAATCGCCAGGATCGCATCGCGGATCGCCTCCCCCTCGAGCCGCTTGAGGTTTTGGCGGTGAAAGAGGAGGTTTTGCGGATCGGCGGATTCGGCACGGACGTCCCTCGCTGGCGCGTCGGGCTTGTGTGAGGACGCTTGCTGATAGGTGCTGCTTAGCACAATGCTGCGGATCAGGCGTTTGACCGACCAGCCGTCTTGCATGAATTGATGGGCCAGGTGATCGAGCAGTTCGGGATGCGTCGGCAATTGGCCGAGGACGCCAAAATTATCGACGCTGGGAACGATTCCGCGGCCGAAAAGATGGTGCCAAACGCGATTGGCCAGAACGCGCGAAACGAACGGATTGCGTCTATCAACAAGTTCGCGAGCTAGTTCCAGCCGGCCACTTCCTGCCCTGGCAGGCTGGAAACCTGCCCCACGCTCGCCCACCGCTTCCAGCATCCGCCGGGGAACCACGGGGCCAATTGTTTTGTGATTGCCACGAATGAGCAGATTTTCATCGACGCCATTCCCCTCCCACATCGCGAGGCACAGCCGCGAGTCGCGCCGGATGGCGCCAGTCAGCTTTGCGCGCTCGGTCTGATAGGCGGCGATCCGCCTCGATAAGTCGTCGTCTGGGTCCGCCGGACCGGCAGCCGCGATTATCCAATTGGCAAGCAGCGCCCGGTCGCGGGGTTGCGGATCGGCGGAAACCTTATCACGAGCAACAAGGTCGAGCGTCGTCGTAATCAGTTCGCGAGCGGCAGCCTCGGAAGCGAGCTTCTCAAGCAGGGCGTTGGGACGCATGACCGGCGGGACGGGACGTACCGGCCCCTCGACCACCATCAAAATGCGAAAATCCTCATCCGCCTTGGGGCTGAACTCGAGATGCACCCGCTGGCCGACATAGCGCGACAGATCGTGCGTGATCCAGCGGGCCGGCAAATCGCGGGTGCCGCCGGTTTCCTTGGCCAGTTCGCCATGCAAAGGTCCGTTGATCATGGCATGCGAATCGACGGCGGCATACACCTGGCCGGCCCCTTCGATCAGATAATGGACCTGTCCCGTTTTCAGCGTCCAGGTTGGCGTTTTCAATGTTCGCCCGGCGCGGACCCACCCCGAAAGCCGGCCGGCATCGTTCTCGCTCGGCGCGGCAACGCCCAAATCGGGCCAAGCGAGATCGCGCTGCGCCGCCCCGTAGGTTGCCAATTGCAGCGGCGCGGCAGGATCGGTCGGCAGCAAAAGCTCTCCCGCGCGAACCGGACCGGGGCCGAAAGTGGGGCCATTGGCAAACCAGCTGTTTGCCGGCGGATTCGCATAGTCGATAATCACCTCGGCAGTGCCGGGAGAGAACTCCAGTACGCCCAATTCGGCCGTCAGCTTATCGGCCTGGTTGGCCAATTTGCCCGAGAGTTCGTCGATCTGGGGCTGGAGCAACTTCACCGCCGCGGCAGCGATTTGCGGAGCGAACTTATCGTCGAGCGCCGCCAGTTCGCCCGCGATTTGCCGGTCTTGCTCCCACGTTTCGTACCGCGCCAATCGATACGACGAGCTTTGCAGATAGCCGGCGAGGGCGTAGTAATCCTTTTGGCTGATCGCGTCGAACTTGTGGTCGTGGCAGCGGGCACAGGTCACGGTCAGGCCGAGAAAGGTCTTGCTGAACACGTCGAGCATGTTGTCCATCCGGTCGCACTCATCCTTGCGGATATCGACCGGCGAATGCACCCATTCCCCCAAGAACCAAAAGCCGGTGCCGATGATCGATTCGTTGAACCCCTCCTGCGGATGCAGCCGCGGCTTATCGAGCAAATCCCCCGCGACGTGCTCGGTGAGGAATTGGTCATAAGGGACATCGGCATTGAGCGCGCGAATGACGTAATCGCGATACTCGAAGGCGTTCGGCGTGTTGTAATCAAACTCATGCCCGCGCGATTCGGCATAGCGGACGAGGTCAAGCCAATGACGGCCCCACCGTTCGCCGAAGTGGGGGGAATCGAGAAGCCTGTCAACCAGAGCGGCCATTGCGGATTGTGGATCGCGGCTTGCGGATTGCTCAAACTCCTCCACCTCTGCCGGCGTCGGCGGCAGGCCGATGAGGTCGAAATAGAGACGGCGGACGAGGGTTCGCGCATCGGCCGGCGGAGCGGGTGCGAGACCCTTGTCGTGGAGTTTAGCCAAGATGAACGCGTCGATGGGATTGCGGATTGCGGATTGCGGATCGCGGATTTCCGGAACCGGTGGACTGGTGATTGGTTGCCAACACCAATGGGCCGCTTTGCGGGCGGCAAGGTCGAAGTCGGCACCCGAGCCGGCGGCGGACGCGGCAATGGTCTCCTTCGGCCAAGGGGCCCCCATTTCGACCCACTTGGTGAGCGTGGCGATTTCGTCCGCCGGCATCTTCGACTTGGGGGGCATCTGATAGAGGCCGCCGTAGTTGATCGCGTCGATCAGCAGGCTCTCTTTCAGCTTGCCGGGGACAACGGCGGGGCCGGTATCGCCACCTTTGGTGAGAGCCGCCAGCGAATCGACCCGCAAACTCCCCTGCACCTTTTTCGCGGTGCCGCTGTGGCATTCGTAGCAGCGTGCGACCAGGATCGGCCGCACCGATTTCTCGAAGAATTCGAGCGCCGCCGCGTCGGGCTCCGCGGCCGGCAGATTGAGCGGAACAAGCGCGAGCAACAGCGCGGATAAGCAGCCAGCCAAACGCAACATCATCGGTGCGATCCTGAGGGGACTTCTGAGAAAGTACCGACTTGCAGCGTAAACCATCCCCTCGAAAACGTCAAAATGAGCTGGCCCGCGGTTGTCCACCGAAAGCTCACGCTCGACCCGCAGAACTGCTCCATTCCGCGGGCCTCGGTATTCCATGCGCGGCTGCCGACCGCTGCAATCAGTAGCCCTACGGCTCGTAGGCTTCCGCGAACGGGTTGCGTCCTTTGGGCATGTATTTGCACATCAAAATGCCGAGCACATAGAGGGCGCAGAGAGGCCCGGCCATCAGCAACATGCTGATCGGATCGGCGGGAGTGAGAATCATGGCGATGACGAAGATCGTCAAAATCGCGATTCGCCACTGGTTGATATAGACTTCGATCGACACCACGCCGATCCGGTTCAGAAACAGCATCACCAGGGGCAATTGAAAGCTGATGCCGAAGCCGAGCGGCAGGATGAGGACGAAGCCGAGCCATTCGCCGATGCGGGGATCGAAGTCGGCATTCATTCCCTTGTTGAACGTGAAGAGAAAATCGAGCACGGGATCGAAGACGAAGACAAACGCCAGCGAGGCTCCGCCCAGGAACAGGCCGATGCTGACCGGCAGATAGAGATAGACGTAGTTCTTTTCGTGCGGATAAAGGCCCGCCGCGACGAAAATCCAGATTTGGTAAAAGATATAGGGACTCGCGAAAACGAGGCCGGTCGTCAGGGCCGCCTTCAGCCAGATCATGAAAGCCTCTTGGGCATTCAGCACCTGGAACCGCACCTTCACCGGTTTCCACGAGTAGATCGTTAACAGGTTGACGCGGGCCTTCCGCAGCTCATTCGGAAAAACGCGGGCGATCAGCAGCTTGTTCAGCCGGCGGGAAGTTTCGGCATTCGGCGCTTTGGCCAGTTCCGCCCGCAGGTCAACGATCGTGTCGGTTCCCAGCGGGGCACCAATGCCGAGCAGGCGCGTGAACCAGGAGGTGACAAAGTTGATCGAGCTTTGCGCGGCGGCACTCGGGTCGTTGTCGGGGCCGGTGAGGTTGGCGAGTGCTTTGACGTCGTGCAGCGCGGGCTGACCGGCGGCGGCATTGAGGACGGCCAGCAGTTGGCTGTTTTGCTCCGGAGTGAAATCCACCTCCGCTTTGGCGAGCGCTTCGATGGACTTCCTTTGTTCGGCGGACAAAACTTCCCAAATGGCTTGAGCCTGGGGATCGCCATCCCCTTTGCCGGCGGCGGCCAGTCGCCCGGCAATTTCGTGGGCGGCGGGAGGGCTGACCAAATCTCCCGCGCTGAACCAATAGGGGGAAAGCACGAGGTCGCCGAACTGCTCGGGATAGGTCAGCCGCAGCGACTGGGCGATCTCCGCCGTTTCGACCTGCATCGGCTCGCGAATCAGCCCTTCATCCAAAATCAGCCGCTTATCTTCCACGCTGAGGTCGCGATTATCGGAAATCGCTTTGCTGAGATAGTACCGCTCCATCGCCCGTTCGAGTGGACCTTGAAAGAAGCGAACCACGCCGTTGGCGATGAAAAAACCGACGATACACCCCACGCAAATGCCCATAACGCTGCGAAACAGGCAGACCCGGAGCTCTTCCAGGTGCTCGCCGAAGGTCATCGTTTTGCCTTCGCCGAACAGGTCTTCGTTCGTTTTCTTGGCCATGACGGAAACTCCTCGGGCTGGGTTGGCGGCACCAGCGCGGTGTCGGACGGGTGTCCAAGCGAGGGGCCGGCTGGCGAGTGCTCGGCGAGAAGCCGAGGCGGTGGGACGTACGGTAGGAAGCTGCCGTACCAGCCTATTGGCCGCGGAGAGAGCCACGACCAGGTGCCATACTACCTCGCGATACTTCGGGGGGCAACCGTGGCGAACTTCCACGCGGGGAAATCGCAATTTCCACGATTGCGCGATCTCCGCGATTGAACGGGTAGCTGGTGTTTCGCGCTAGCGAAACCCGGCCGTAGTTTCGCTGGGTTTTGCTGACGCAAAACGCCAGCCACCCCTGCCGCGGTGCTTCGTCGCCAGGTGGTCCCCGCGATTCGCTACAATCGCCGCATGGCGAACACGGGCATCCACGCATTTCTCGATCTGCTGGCCGCGGCGGGCGTGCGGCAGATCTTCGGCAATCCGGGCACCACCGAGATGCCGCTGAACGACGCGCTGATCGGCGACGAGCGGTTTCAGTACATCCTCGGTTTGCAGGAAGTCCCCGTCATGGCGATGGCCGATGGCTACGCGATGGCGTCGGGCGGGCTGGGGGTGGTCAATCTGCATATCAGTTGTGGCCTCGGCAACGCGATGGGAATGCTTTACAACGCCTTTCGCGAGGGGACGCCGCTCTTGGTCACCGCCGGCCAGCAAGACCGCCGGCTGATGTTTGAAGAGCCGATTCTGTACGGCCAAATGGTCGAGGTGACGCGGCCGTGGACCAAATGGTCGTGCGAGGTGCAGCGGGTGGAAGACATCGAGCCCGCGGTGCGCCGCGCCGTGCAAACCGCCCTTACTCCGCCGACCGGGCCGGTGTTCCTCTCGCTCCCCGTCGATGTGCAAATGGCTCCCGTGGGGCAGACGTCCCGACTGCCGAACATGGCAGGCGGGACGCCTGCCCCACTCAACTCCCGTATCCGTCCCCCGCTCGACGCCCTCCAGCAAGCCGCCGCGCTCCTGCTTTCCGCCCAAAACCCCGCCATTCTCGCCGGCAGCCGCGTGACGGAACGCGACGCGATGGCCGAACTGGTCGCCGTGGCTGAAGCGCTCGGCGCGCCGGTCATCACCGAAAGCGGCACCACGCACGGCCGGCTGGCCTTTCCCAGCGATCATCCGCTCAATGGCCAGGGGCTGCCGCTCTGGTCGCCCGAAGTCCGCCAGCGCCTCGCCGAATACGACGTGCTGCTCGTCGTCGGCATGGACCTGTTGCGGCAGTACATCCATCACGAGCCGGCGCGGGCGATTCCCGAGCACATCCAGCTCGTTCACATCGACGAAAATCCGTGGCAAATCGGCAAGAACTATCCGGTGGCCGCAGGCATCTGGGGAGATACGAAAGCCACCCTCGCCGAGCTGCAGCCGCTGCTTCAGCAGCCGACGACCCCGGCCCCGCTCGCCAAAATCCGCGACCGCACCGCCGGCCACATCGCCAAACACGCTGCCGCCCGCGCGGCGCTGCAAAAGCAAATCGACCATGAGCGCGATCTGCGCCCCCTCACGCCGCTGGGCCTGATGGGGGCCTTGGCCAAGGTGCTCCCTCCCGACGTGGCGGTGATCGAAGAGGCCGTCACCACCACCAACACCACCTTCGAGCGGCTTGGCGTGCTCAAAAATACCACCGGCTATTTCGGTCATCGGGGCTGGGCGCTGGGCTGGGGGCTGGGCGTCGCGCTCGGCGTCAAGCTCGCCTGGCCCGAGCGCCCGGTGCTCGCCCTCCTGGGCGAAGGGGCCGCCGCCTACGGCATTCAGGGGCTGTGGTCGGCCGCCAAGTACAAAATTCCCGTGGTTTTCGTGATCTGCAACAACGCCCAGTATCAGATTCTCAAACTCTGCGGTCGCAGCCTCGACCTTCCCGAAGCCAATGCCGGCCGCTTCGCCGGGGTCGATCTCGTCGGCCCCGAGCTCGACTACCTCTCGCTCGCCCGCGGCTTTGGCATCGAAGCCCACCGCGTCACCGAACCCGACGAACTCGCCGCGCGAGTCTCGACCGCGCTCCGCGGCGACAAGCCCATCCTCTTCGACGTTCCCATCTCGCGCGAATTGCAGGCCAAGCTGAATTATGGCTAGCCCGGTGGGGCAGGCGTCCCGCCTGCCATGTTTTGGTCTCTTTTCGCCCTTCGAGCGGGCAGGAACCGTGGTAATTGTTGCGATGCAGCGAGCGATTGCCGCGCTATTGAAGCAAATTGCAGTCGCTGCGAACCGGAATTAGAATCGCGCCCGCGATGAACTGGACTTCAAGCTGAACGATGGTGAGTTGTGACCACTGCTTCATGCCCTGTGTGCGGATGTGACATTTCACGGGCGGACGCCTCACTGGCAGTCTGTCCCAATTGTCAGGAACCTCGCGCCAAAGCCCCGGCCTCGAACTTCGACTATCTTCAAGAAGTCCCTGATCCAGCACCGAGTTTTCAGGGAATCGACACATCCGAGGCGCGAGCAAATTCCCTCCCTCCCGCGCCGAAGCCGGCTAAACCACCTCGCCGACTAAATGCAAAATTCTTCAGTGCCCTCGGATCCTTGGCGCTCGGTAGCTTCGTTACCTACCGATGCCTGACTGGTCCCCCAACCGCGTGGTTCATGTACGGCATCGGCCCCGGACTGATACTCACCGGTCTCATCGGCCTCTTTTATTGGTACGACGACTAAACACGCAAAAAACCGACCGGTGGCTGTTGTGTCCCCCTAACCGGCCAGGGCGGGTTTCCAGCGAAGAAGTTTCGCGTAACGCCAATGACGGAGCATCAAGCCGCATGGGGACCGCCGTCGCACTCGGCGCGGATCGGAAGTTGACGCGCGCCCGTCGATCCGTACGCACGCCAAGCGCTGGCCGATGCGGACCACTTGACGCTTCACCCTGCCCCTGTTCCTTCGAGACACTTGCGAATCCATGTCGCGTCGGATGCCAGGCCGCCATCAAAGCTGCATCGGAATCGGGCTTGACGCCTGCGGGAACTCCTCGCTGGGGACCAGGTTGACGACGTAAATCTGGTCCTTCACCGGCAGGCCCTTCGCCGCCGCTTGGGCCGTTTCGACCGCCAATTCCCGCAAAGCGGACGATTCGACCGCCCCCGCCAGTTCGATTGTCTCATCCCCGCTCAGCCAGACCGCCAGGCACTCAAGTTCGCGATTCCGCTCCGCCAGCGCTCCCTTGATTTCTCGCACCAGTTGCAGCTTGGACATCGCCTTGGCCCTCCGAAAACCTAAGGAGCAACCAGCGTGCCAAAGCGAGCCAACCCCGCATCGAAGGGATGGCGCATGCGGCCGAGCGGCGACTACACTCGGTCGCTCTCCTTCGCGTCCCCCCGTGCTGCATGGGCGGCCAAACCAGACCAAGATTCAATCGCCAAGGGGGCCCTGGTTGGCAAGCCGTGCCGTTGCCAGTAAATCGCCAACTGGTCGCGAATCCGCTCTTCGTCGGCCCGCAGTTGCGACATCGTATCGGCCGTGAAGAGCATGAAGAGCGCGTCTCCCACCGCCGCGCCGTCCCGAATTTCCGCGATCAGCCCCTCGCACCCTCGCGGCACGATCATCAAGTCGATGCCGTCCGACGGTTTTGCCTCGCGCTGGCAGAGGTTCCCGGCAGCGGCGCGAAACTGCAAACACTCAGGCAGGTTTTCGCCGATCCACCGCAGTAGAAACCCCATCGCGACCAGCGGGCGGCGCTCGGAAAAACCCTTCGTCGCCTCCGTCAGTTCGCGGCACATGGCCCGCGTCAGCACTGCCCGCTCCGCCAGCCGCCGCACGGCAGCATCCCGCCCCACGTCGCCGGCGCGCGACGATTCCGCCAGATTCATCTTCCCCTCCTCGGCAGTCAGACCAGCACGGCAGAAACGCAGGAATTAACGCGTTTGGCCAAGATTCTCGCGGAACCGCCCAGTCGCCAGATTCGCCAGACCGAACTTGCAACATGCAGCCGCGACGGTCGCCGCGGGCAATCGCCGCAAGCAAGAAAAATGGGCGGTACAAGACTCGAACTTGTGACCTCAACGATGTCAACGTTGCGCTCTAACCAACTGAGCTAACCGCCCTGGGCTATCCTCAAATCTGTATCGCGAAAGGGTGTAGGTCAAGTGGGGAAGGAAAAGGTGGATTGACCAGCGGAATTCGCGGGGAATTTTAATCAGCAGCGAATGCCCTGGGGCGTAGGAAAAGGGATCGCCGCGAGTCGCCGGCCGCGAATCAGCGGCGGGCTTGCTTGCTGGCGGGGGGAGCGCTGGGCGCGGTGCGATACTCATCGAAGCTGACGGACCGGAGCGAAACCAGGTGCTCGCCGGCCCGGTCGATGCGCTTGCGGTCTTCGCCCGATAAACTCCAGTTCACCAGGTGCTGAGTACGCATCTCCAGCTTGCGGCTCAGCGGAGTCGCGGCAGGGATGATCTTGGTGACTTCCAGCGGCAGGAGCTGTTGATCGGCGAGGGTGGCATTGAGCGCGAGTCGCGCGCCAGGAGGCAGGTTGCCGTGGCGCGTGGCGTTGAGGCGGGCGGTCCAATCGGCGAATTGACGATACAGCCCCACCGCCTCGGGATGTTCGCACGGCCGGCCCACCGCGAAGTATTCGAGCGGCTTGGCGGTGAGCGAAATCTTGGTCTGTGGCTGGCCGTTCACGGTCAACTCTTCGATCGCCGTGGCGAATTTTGGTGCCGCGGAAAAAGCAAACAGGGCATTTTTCGACTGAGCGGCGTGCGACTCGAATTGCAAGACGAAATCGAGCAGTTCCTGGGTCGTCACCGACGCCTTGCGCTTCCGCTCGGGATCGAGCAGCGTGAAGCGCCCGCGCTGCGCGTCATAAATCGTAATCTCCTCCGGCTGGGCGAGCAGAAAGTCGTACACCAAGCCTTGATGAAAGATCGTCAGCGCTTCGGAGCAGGGGGTCTTTTCGTCTCCGAGGAAAACATCGGTGTCGATCCGAAAATCTTGCCCCAGTGCCAATTGCATCGTCAGCGCAAGCACCGCGCAGCTGGCGAGTGTCGCAAGAGAAAATCGGCGAAACATGGTCGGCTCCTGGGCCAGTGGGGGCGGAATCGGCAGCAGAGATTACTCGTCCGCGACAGGCCGCGTCCAGACGAATTGCGGCGCGATCGCGAGCGACCTGGCCATTGGCAGCGGTTCGGCCGGGTGCCGCGTCCAGCAGGCACTCGAAGGATTGCCAAAGAATCCTGCTCTCCGCGAAGGCCGCTGTCGTCCGGGCCCAAGGGTGAGCGAGCCAGCCTCGTGAAGACTCGTCCGGCCTGCCGCGAAGCTCGCCCGGCCGACGCAGTTTTCGTGACTTTGCCATCCTCGCAAGTAACCCATCCGATGGGTGGTATTCTGGGCCATTTATTCCCCTCGCGCACCCGATTCGGGTCTTCGGGACGGCCTGTCTTTCGCTCGCAACTCCTTGTGCTGCAATGCCTTGCGGCAATCCATTCCCCCTTATCGCGCATGGCCCTGTTGATAACCCAACAAGCCCCGCCGCCACTTTCGCCCCCCGCTCGCAGTCACCCACCGACTGACGCCGCGTTCTCGTCAAACCCCCCTTTTCCGTCCCCCGGACCGGGCGCAACAACCGACGACAATCCATTCCCCACATCCGCTCCTCCTTCCCGCACGCTTGCTAAGTTCCTGTCTCCCAATATACTGTACAAACGATTTTTTATCAAGAGGCTGGTCCTCGGATTTTTTTCACACCCCACCGCCCCCCGTTAGAGGCCCGTGTGACAGATTCTGTCCAAATCGATTGTGAGTTCTAGTCATTCGGAAGGGAATTTTCAGTCTTCGCTAGTTGACTTTGCCCGTGCGACCTGCCCTACTGGCGACCAGTCCGTTCGGACATTCGGTCGAATAAAAGGGGACAGGTCCATTTTCTGGTCGCCGGTTCCCTTCGCGGCGGTGGGCACTTATATTTTCCCCATGCCACGCACTGCCAGGGCCGCGCCAGGCGGCTATGCCTATCACGTGCTCAATCGCGGCGTCGGCCGGA
>JANRLS010000085.1:0-5132 GCA_033762315.1 Pirellulaceae bacterium | reverse complement strand
CCGTCATGGACCCCGTCGGCGATTCCACCGCCACTCGGGATCGGTCTGTCATAAGTGGGCCTCCTTTCGGTTCCACTCCTTACGACCAACGTCACCATGCGGTTTAGCTAGCGAAAACAAGTTTTGAAATACGCTCTAGGGTTTTCCCACCCTGCGCCTTATTCCCGCCCGGCCACCTTTCTTTGGCGGCGAAGAGCGGGCTGGCAGGAAACGCCCCCCCGCCTTGGGAGCACCGCGATGCTCGCCAAAATCCCCGCATGGGGCATCCGTTTGATGGGTCGGCATTGACGCCGGTTCTAGCGCGCACGGTCTGCCTCGACGCACCCCGTATATTACTATACAAAAACATATTTGTCAATGAACTAGCGCGCAATTTTCTGGCCGACTGCGGACTTACGTCGCGGCCGCGGATCGCAACCCTCGTTCCCGCTTGATCTTACGTTCCCACCGCTCGCCCTAACTTTTTTTCCGTCCCGACGTGCGCCAGGACTACGCTGGTCACGGGGCAAGTCTTCGCATCGCAAGATTGGCCCTCTGTCGCCGCCGCTGAGCTTCCGTTTCGCGGTTTCGTCCTTTCGCGTTGTCGCGTTCTACTTTCCGGAGAATCGCGAAAGCCCGAAGGTGCGAAAATGCGAAGAGAACGAGGGCCGTGGCAAGATGCGCGTGAACACTCAGACTACGCATGCCCCAGATAATACTCACACGCGGCGAGGAGCGAATCCCGGTGGCGGCCCCAAGGGATATAGAGTCCGCGGAGCGGAGAAAGGGGCGTGGCGGGGGCGTCGGCCAGTAGCAGGACGCCGCCAAGGCGCTGCTCGTAGCCCCGAATGGCCGACCAGGCAATGCGCCGCCGCCAGCCGAAAACCGTGCGAATGACGCCGCCGCTGTTCAGCTCATAACGCACGGGCAGCCAAACACGGACCAGCGATAAGCCCAGCAAAACGGCGGCCGCCAGGCCGGCCTCCCACCGGCCAAGCCTCCAGCCGACCAGGCCGCTCCCCCCAGCCGCCAACGCAATCGCCAGTAGCGACCCCAGCGGCTGATCGACGAGGGGCCAGCTCCGCAGGGTGACATCTTCAGGAGCGATCCGGATGCGGAGCCCCGAATCGCGGGCGGGTTTGAGCGACGAAGGCATCCCTGCAGCATAATCGCCCAGCCGGCCGGCGCGCAACCGGGATTGTCGATTCGCACCCCGCCCCCCATGATTGATCGATGGAAACCGGCAAATACTGCGTGATCGGCGCGGGCCCCAGCGGCCTCGCGGCCCTCAAAAACCTGGCCGAGCGGGGGATCCCCGTCGAAGGGCTGGAACGCGAGGACGATGTCGGCGGCAACTGGTATTACGGCCGCCCGAATAGCTCGGTCTATGCCTCGACCCACCTCATCTCGTCGAAGCGGACGACCGAGTACATCGATTTCCCGATGCCGAAGGAATATCCGCCGTATCCCAGCCATGCCCAGGCACTGTCCTATCTGCGGGCGTATGCCCGGCAGCACCAGCTTTACGACCGAATCCGTTTCGGCACATCCGTCGCGCGGGTCGAGTTCCGCCTCGGTGGCGACTCCCGCTCCCCCACCTGGCTCGTCACCACGGACCGCGGCGAAACCCGCGAATACGCCGGCCTCGTCGTCGCCAACGGGCACCACTGGGACCCGCTCTGGCCCCAGGTCCCTGGCGAGTTCACCGGCCGGCAAATGCACGCCCACGATTACAAAACGCCCGAGGTGCTCGCCGGCAGGCGGGTGCTGGTCATCGGGGCCGGCAATACCGGGTGCGACATCGCGGTCGAGGCGGCGCAGCACGCCAGTTCCACGCTCCACAGCCTCCGCCGCGGCTATCACTTTTTGCCCAAGTTCCTCTTTGGCCGGCCGGTCGATTCCGGGGCGGAGTGGTTCCAGCGCCGCCGCTTTCCCAGGTGGCTACAGCGGTGGCTCATCGGCTGGATGGTGCGCATCGCCGCGGGAAACCCCGAGCGGTTTGGCCTGCCCCGGCCCGACCATCGCCTGTTCGAGTCGCATCCGATTATCAATTCGCAGCTGTTCTACTATCTCGGCCACGGGCGAATTCAGGTTCGGCCGGGCATCGAGCGACTGTGCGGAACCAAAGTCCGCTTTGTCGATGGGCGGGAAGACGAAGTCGATCTCATCGTTTGGGCGACCGGCTATCGGATCAGCTTTCCGTTCTTGGAGTCGCGGCTGGTGCTTGACGAAGTGGGCTATCCGCGGCTCTTTCTGAATGCTTTTCATCCGGACTACGACAATTTCTTCGTCGCCGGCCTGATTCAGCCCAACAGCGGCCAATGGGGCATTACCGATTGGCAGTGCCGACTGATGGCGGCATTTATCGCGGCCCAGCAACAGGCCCCCGCCAAGGCTGACCGCTTTCGCAAGCTGAAAGCGGGCCGGCCCGAAAACACCAGCGGCGGCATCCGCTATGTTCCCTCGCCGCGGCACATTCTGGAGGTCGAATACTATAGTTATCGCGAGCGGCTGAAGAAGCTGGTGCAAACGCTGTGATGTGGTGGGCGTTTCCACTCGCAGCGGGCTCTGGCTATATTGGCCGCATGAATGAGAGTGCCGAAACAGCCGCGTCCGAAAGCCCGCTCTGGAGGCGGGCGATGGACAATCCCTGGGTGATGCTGACGATGCTATTCTTCGTCACCGCCGCGCTGGGCTTGCCGTTTCTCTGGATGAGCCGGGGCTTTTCGACGGTCGGCAAGCTGGTTGCGACAATCTTGGTGCTCGCCTGGACCGCGCTGATTCTGTGGCTCTTCTGGCTGGTGATGGTCTGGTGCTTCACGCGGATCTGGGATTCGCTGAGCATACCCGCAGTCCCTTAGCCCGCGGCCTTCAGTTCGGCCAAATGCTGCGCCGTGCCGACGAGCCGATCCCAATTGGCGTGGATATATTCCGGTGGGCCGCCAATCTGGGCGACATACTGCGCGACGAGCTCCGTCGGCACCATTTCGATGGCGTTCCAGGGGCAGACGGTGAGCTCGTAGGGATTCGTTTTCTTTTGCGGAATATGGACGCACACCTCGCAGCCCACGCATCGCTCGAGGTCGATTTCGCACCAGGCCTGATTCCCCTTCACGCCGTGGTGCATCTCCTTCAGCGAGATGCAATCGACCGGGCAAACTTCCAGGCACGATTCACAGCCCGTGCAGTTGTCGGCATTGATGACCGCCAATTCCTTGGGCAGTTTTTTGCGCGGACCGGCTTTGGCCATGATTGCAAACCCTTGTACGGCAAGGAGTTGTGATTGGGCTGATCGGTTCCTCCGCCGGCAGGAGCGGGGGAATCCGTGATTTTTTTCACAAACCTGTGTTGCGATTATACGCCGCCCATGGCTGCCCGCCAACCATTGGCCGCGGCCAATTCCCAAATGCCTCCCCAACCCTACTTCGCTGAGCGCTGATCTTCAGGCAAACTTTTTCACCACCGCCGCGCTCGCCTGCCCTTGCGGCGTGACGTTCACATTTACGAACACGTCGCCGGCCGGAGTGGAGCTGTCCGTCACCACATGCACCGGGCAATCCGGGTCGGGCGTTTCGTGGTTCAGCGTCCGGTAGAGCGGCCCTGCGTTCATCGCCAAGAGGCTCGCGATCAGCTCGATCATCCCCCCCGCCGCGCCGAGGTTGCCGAAATAGCTTTTGGCCGCGAACACCGGCACCTTTCGGCTGCCGAAAACCTCGGCAATCGCCTGGGCCTCTTCGACGTCGCTATGAACCGTACTCAGGCCGTGGGCATGAACGTGCCCCACCTCGGCAACGCTCAGCCCCGCGCTCTTGAGGGCCAGCGACAGCACGTTCTTCACTGCCGTGCGAATCTGCCCCACGCCATACCGGTCGGCTACTGTGCTCGATGCCGCACCGATCACTTCCCCCAGAATCTTCGCGCCGCGGGCTTGGGCCGTGCCAAGTTCTTCCAGCAGCAGGGCGGCCGCCCCCTCGCCCAGCACCGCGCCCTGGCGATGCAAGTCGAACGGCCGGCTGAGGCGGGCCGGATCGCCGTCGCCGGTGGCCACTTCTTCCTGGGTGACGACGTGAATCGTTCGCGCGGCGTGAATTTTCGTCCCCGTCGCGCCGGTGATGATCGTATCGGCATGGCCGCGGACAATCGTGCTGAATGCTTCGGCGATCGCCAGATTGCTCGACGCCTCGCGCACCGTCAGCGAATTGTTGGGCCCCCGCAGCTCGTTGAAAATTGCGATGTGGCTGGCCGGCAGGTTGGGCAAATACTTGAGCAGCCAGAGCGGTTCGACCGCGGGGAGCCCTTTCTCGGCCCAGTTGGTGAAATCGAAGTTCCCTTCACTATCGAGGCAATTTCGCACCCCCGCCATGAACTCTTGCGGCAGCGTGAGCATGTAGTCGGAGCCATACACCACGCCGGTCCGGTCCCGGTCGGCTTTCGCCAGGTCGAGGCCGCCATCGGAGAGCGCCAGCTGCGCCACCGCCACCCCCATCTGAATCTCGCGGCACATCACCCGCAGATTCTTTTTGATCTGGCGGGACATCGCCTTGTCGAGCGGGCCAAATTCTTCGATCGACCCGGTGAAATCACGACATTCGGCCCCCGCCTTGGTCGGCAAAGCCTCGGTCGGAATGCTCGCCAGTGGGCGAATGCCGCTTTCCCCCGCCGCCAAGGCCCCCCCCAGCCGTTCGGCCGAGTTTCCGAGCGGCGAAACAAGCCCCAAACCGGTGATGACAACGCGACGACTCATGGCTGGATGGCTGCCCGGCAAAGGGGGCGGAATTGGCACAAACCAAGTCGCCCATTGTATTTGCGTCCACGGAGCGCGTCGAGGCGGGCTTGGGCGGGCCTCGCGATCCCGCCTCATTCGCGGATTTGCTGGGGGCGAGTCGAACAGAGCTCGCTCCCTAGCCGCTTCGTGGCCGGGCACTTGGTTTTCGTACTATCTCCCTGGCTGTCTCGCGCTTCATTGCCGCGCCGAGTCGCCGGGCTTGCTAGCGAATAAAAGAATATAAGAAGAATAAAAGGGGACAGGTCCATTTTCTGGTCGCCGGTTCCCTTCGCGGCGGTGGGCACTTATATTTTCCCCATGCCACGCACTGCCAGGGCCGCGCCAGGCGGCTATGCCTATCACGTGCTCAATCGCGGCGTCGGCCGGA
>JANRLS010000084.1:0-14773 GCA_033762315.1 Pirellulaceae bacterium | reverse complement strand
CATTCCGGTGCCGAGCGAGCGGCGCAAGGGAGTCAAGTCGCGAAGCATCGTGATCGAGGGAGTGACGACGAACAACTTGAAGAACGTCACCGCTGCGTTTCCGCTCGGGCTTTTGGTTGGCGTGACCGGCGTCAGCGGTTCGGGCAAAAGCTCGCTGGTGAATGAAACGCTCGCTCCTGCCCTGATTCGCAAGCTGGGAGGCGTTGCTCCCAAGCCTGGCCCCTATGTGGCGCTGCGGGGGACGAGCCAGATCGACAAACTGGTGACCATCGACCAATCGCCGCTCGGACGCTCTCCCCGCAGCAATGCCGCCACCTACACCGGAGCCTTTGACGAGATTCGCCAGCTCTTCGCCGGCACCAAGGAAGCGCGGCAACTGGGCTTCAAGGCGAATCGCTTCAGTTTCAACGTGTCCGGCGGACGCTGCGAAGAGTGCCAAGGGCAGGGACTCAAACGACTGGAGATGAACTTCCTGCCGGACCTGTTCGTCCCCTGTCCGGCCTGCGAAGGAAAGCGGTTCAATCGTCAGACGCTGGCGGTTCGCTACAAGGGGCTCTCGATTGCCGACGTTCTGGACCTCTCCATCGAGCGGGGGTTCGAGTTCTTCGCGAATGTGCCGGCGATTTCCCCGGTGCTGACGAGCCTCGCCGACGTCGGTCTGGGCTACCTGAGTCTCGGCCAGCCTTCGACCACCCTCAGCGGCGGCGAATCGCAGCGGGTCAAGCTGGCTACCGAACTGGCCCGCACCGACACGGGGCAAACGCTGTATTTGCTCGATGAACCCACCACCGGCCTCCACTTTGACGACATCCGCCTGCTCTTGGGCGTGCTACAACGACTTGTCGATAAAGGGAACACCGTGCTGGTGATCGAGCACAATCTTGACGTGCTGAAATGCTGTGACTGGCTGATCGACCTCGGCCCCGACGGCGGTACCCGCGGCGGCCACCTGCAGGCTGCCGCCACGCCGGAAGAACTAGCGGCTATCGAGGGGAACGAAACGGGGCGATACCTGCGCGAGGTGCTGCGAGCTCTGTGAATGGGCGGCTATTCGCCTGGGACAACCTTCCTTCACTTGACCACAAAGTTCACCAGTTTCCCCGGCACGACGATCGTCTTGACGACCTCTTTGCCGACTAAGAGCTCGGCAATTCTCGCATCGGCGCGGGCAGCGGTGATGAGCGTGGCCTGGTCGCTACCGGCGGGAACGACGACTTTGCTCCGTAGCTTGCCGAGAATCTGCACGGGGATTTCGATCTCGGCATCCTTGGTGTAAGCCTCGTCGAATGCCGGCCAGGGCTCGTAAGCGAGCGTCTTTTCGTGGCCGAGCAGTTGCCACAATTCCTCGGCAATGTGCGGGGCAAACGGCGCGAGCAGCAGCACGAACTTTTCGAGCACCTCGTGCGGCCGGACCGCTTGCTTGGTGAAGAAGTTCGTGAACTCCATCATCCGGGCGATCGCCGTGTTGAACTGCAATTGCTGGATGTCGCCGGTCACTTGCTTGATCGTCTTATGCAGCGTGCGCAGTTGCTCCTCGGTCGGCGGAACGCGCTGCACCGACTCGTTGAGCTTTAACTCGTCAGCCTTGTCATCGACGATTAGCCGCCACGCGCGATCCAGAAAGCCCCGCACGCCAACAACGCCGGCCGTGCTCCAGGGTTTTACCGCTTCAAGCGGGCCCATGAACATTTCGAACAGGCGCAGCGAATCAGCGCCAAACTCGCGCACCACGTCGTCTGGGTTGACGACATTGCCGCGGGCTTTCGACATCTTCTCGCCGTTTTCGCCCAGAATCATCCCCTGATTGATCAGCTTCCGGAATGGCTCGGCCGTACTGACGTGCCCCCGGTCAAACAGCACCTTGTGCCAGAAGCGGGAATAGAGCAGGTGCAGCACGGCATGCTCGGCCCCGCCGACATAGAGGTCGATCGGCATCCAGGCCCGTTCCTTGGCGGAATCGACGAACCGCTCGCTGTTTCGCGGGTCGATGAACCGCAGGAAGTACCAGCAGCTCCCGGCCCATTGGGGCATCGTGTTGGTCTCGCGGCGGTAACGCTGGCCGCCGATCACCGGCTCCAGCCACTCCTTGGGAGCCTTGGCGAGCGGCGGTTCGGGGCGGCCGTGTGGCTTGTAGTCATCGAGGTGCGGCAGATCGACGGGCAAGTCTTTCATCTCGACGGCCCGAATCATGCCGGTTGGCTGGCCGGCCGCGTCGAGTTCGTGCAGGATCGGGAACGGCTCGCCCCAAAACCGCTGGCGGCTGAAGAGCCAGTCGCGAAGCTTGTAGTTGACCGCCTCGCGACCGAGACCTCCTTTGGTGAGATCGGCGGTGATGCGCTGTTTGAAATCGTTTGTCGTCAGGCCGTTGTAGCCATTGGAATTGATCGAAACGCCGTCCTCGGTCGAGCATTGCTTGCCCGCCAGCACTTCCCGCCGCTCGACAACCTCGCTGTCGCCAGGATCGACCACCGCAATCACTGGCAGGCCGAATTGCTGAGCGAATTCAAAATCGCGCTCGTCGTGGGCGGGCACGGCCATGATCGCGCCGGTGCCGTAGCCCCAGAGCACGTAGTCGGCGACCCACACCGGCACCGGCTGGCCATTGACGGGATTGATCGCGTACGACCCGGTGAAAACGCCCGTTTTCTTCTTCGCCACGTCCTGCCGGTCCCGGTCGCTCTTGCTTGCCGCAGCGGCAACATAGGCTTCGACCGCGGCCTTTTGGTCAGGAGTTGTCAGGCGGATCACAAACGGATGCTCCGGCGCGATCACCATGTAGGTCGCGCCGAAGAGCGTATCGGGGCGGGTGGTGTAGATGCGGAGCACGTCGTCGGCGGGCTTTTTGGGGAAGCCGGTTTGGGAGCGAGCTTGCTTCCAGGCGTCGAAGGTGGGATTGGCGGGAGCGGCGGGAGACTGTCCGAATTCGGGCGGGTTGGCGGTGCCACCCCTCACCCCCGACCCCTCTCCCGCAAGGGGAGAGGGGAGAGAGGACGGCAGGCGGGACGCCTGCCCCACGTAAAAGTCCACCTCTGCCCCCACGCTCCGTCCGATCCAGTCGCATTGCAGCTTCTTGATGCATTCAGGCCAGTCGAGCGGCTCCAAGTCTTTTTCGAGCCGGTCGGCATAGGCGGTGATACGCAGCATCCATTGCCGCAGCGGCATGCGGACGACAGGATGGCTGCCCCGCTCGCTCTTGCCGTCGATCACTTCTTCATTCGCCAGTACGGTTCCCAGGCCAGGGCACCAGTTCACCAGGGCGTCGGACTGATACGCCAACCGATGCTCGTCCTGATATTTGCGGACGGCGTTTTCGCCTTGCGACCGCACCTCCGCCGGAATCGGCAACTCGCTGATCGGCCGCCCTTTTTGCTGGTCGGCGTCGAACCAGGTGTCGAACAGGACGAGAAAGATCCACTGCGTCCAGCGAAAGTATTCGACGTCGGTCGTGGCGAGTTCGCGGTCCCAGTCGTAACTGAAACCGAGCATTTTCAGTTGCCGCTTGAAGGTGGCAATGTTCTGCTCGGTGTTTTCGCGGGGGGGCGTGTTCGTTTTGATCGCGTGCTCTTCCGCCGGCAGGCCAAAGGCGTCGAAGCCCATCGGATGCAGCACGGTCTTGCCCCGCATCCGGGCAAAGCGGCAGACGATGTCGGTCGCGGTGTACCCCTCCGGATGCCCCACATGCAGGCCGCTGCCGCTCGGATAGGGAAACATGTCGAGCACATACAGCTTCTCGGCCCCTGCCGCCGGCATCTCCGGCGTGCGGAAGGTTTTGTGCTGGTCCCAATAGGCTTGCCACTTGGGTTCGATATTCGCGGGGAGATAGCGAGGCATGAGGTTTGGCTGCTCTAGAGTGAATCAGTCGGAAGCAACGCCCTTGGTGAACAGGAGCTTCGCCGTCAACGTCGGGTTCGGGGCACCGAGCATCGCCCAGTCGCCCAGAAAGCCGCCGCGAGCGACTTTCGTCCCAGCGAAATCCTCGCTGGCCGAGCACCCCCGAGTTCGCTTTAGGCGATCGATGGCAAGCTCGCCCTGAACGCAAGATTCGGACGCAAGTCTTTGGCATTCCGGCGGTTACATCGCCGCCTAGTGTATCGCACGGCCGTCATCTCGCAACTCCACCGCTGCTGCCACCATGTCGCGGAATTGCCCAGCACATTACAACATCAGGGCATCGCACCGGCCCGCAACCTGCCCCGCGGGGGACTCCCAGGCGGAGTTTCCAACCGAGGATTCCGTGTTCGGACAGATTCTCGTTGAGTTCCTCTTTCGCCTCACCTTCGGCATTGCCGCGAGCATGGGGATGACACCCTCGCGGTGGGTGACGAGCGGATTCTATCGCGTTCATCTCTGGGTACTGCTGGGATTGCAAACGCTGGCCGCTTTGGTGGTGTATTCGAGCCAGCCCGCCAGCGAGACCGCAGTAACGATGCACCGCTGGCAACTGGGGCTCGCCATGGCGGCGGCGGCGCTCAGCTATGTCGGAGCGGTGATCTGGATGTACGAGCGGAATCTGGCCGGCAAGGTGGCGATTTGGCTGGTGGCGGGGCTGGCGCTGGCCGGTTGGGCTTGGCCTGTGTTCGCTGCCACGAAGCCGATCCTTTTCCAACTGGCCGACCGCTTCACGGGGGGCCTGCTGCTGGGTCTCGTTACGACCGCGATGCTGCTGGGACATTGGTATCTCAACACGCCCACGATGAAGCTCGAGCCGCTGCGGCGATTGATCGTCTATCTGGTCGCGGCGGTTGTCTTGCGGGCACTGGTTTGTGGACTGGGAACCTGGCTTGAAATGGCGGGACCGCTGGACCGCCCCGCCGGAGCCCAAACGACCTGGCTGCTATTCCTGTCCCTGCGCTGGCTGGCGGGCATTTTGGGGGTGCTTGGCCTCGCCGGACTGACCTGGCAGACCCTGAAGATTCCCAACACGCAAAGCGCCACTGGCATCCTCTATGCCGCCGTAATTCTGGCCTTCATCGGCGAATTGACCAGCCAACTCCTCTCGGCCGAGGCGCGGTTTCCGCTATGATGCCTTGTCGGGCAGGCGTCTCGCCTGCCTCATTGATGACATGGCAGGCGAGACGCCTGCCCCACGAATGCCATGAACGTCACTTTCCGCTGTCCGCATTGCGACCAGATCAGCCGGGCCGATTTCGAGGCCGGATCGCGCGAGGTCGCTTGTCCCCACTGCGCGACCGCTTGGCCCCTGCCGGACCAGGCGGTGTCGGCGGACAAGCTGCATCGCTGCCTGATCTGCCCCAGCACCGAGCTTTTCATCCGCAAGGACTTTTCGCAGCGGCTGGGGGTCGCCATCGTCGTCGTCGGGTTCATCATCAGCTCGATTTTCTGGTACTACCGAATGCCGCTTTGGACCTACGCGGTGCTGTTCGCCACGGCGCTGATCGACGTGGTGCTGTATGTCGTCGTCGGCAATGTGCTGCATTGTTATCGCTGCCAGGCCCAATATCGCGGGGTGCCGGGGCTCGAAAACCACGCGGCCTTCGACCTTGAAACCCACGAAAAGCATCGCCAGCAACTGATTCGACTGGGGCAACAGTCCGCCCCCCAGGGGCCGGCGGGGTGAGCCGCCCGGATACGTCATCTCTTGGCCGAATCTTAACGCCCGATTCATCCCCACGCGGAGCATGAACGGGCAACTCTGAATTATCCTCCACTGGCTTGGTCGCGGTCTTGCGAAAACAACTCTTCAGTCATGTGCGGCCCAGCGGCAAGCGATTGCTGTCGTGGTTGTTCGATTGGCGCGGCTTGAGCGGCGAGGAACTCCCGCTGCAAGTTCGGGGCAAAGCCTGGAGCTTGGCGCTCTTCCTCGTGGGTTTCGTCTTTTGGATCCTGCGGCGACTCTCGCCGATGGAATGGATTGGACACGCGGCGTTTGATAGCGACACTTACGACCCCGAAACGCATCGCTGGACCCGCGGCACGCCGACGTCGTATGTCGAGTGCTACTCGCTGGCCTTGTTTTTCCTCAGCCTGTCGCTCATCGAGGGGCTGCGGTTCGTGCCGCAACTCTGGTGGCTGCCGCTCGTTTGGGTCGCGCTCGTCATGCAATCCACGCTGTATTATTCGTTCTGGCGATCGGCCGTGCGGATCGTCCCTTCGGTCAGCGAGCCTGGAAATGCCGTTTCGCTCGAGGGGGTGGTGGCGAATCATCAGCACCTCCGCAACCTGGTGCTGACGATCTTCGCGCTCGTGCAAATCACCTGGCTGTTCGCGGTGGTGTACTATGTCCGGTTTGGCGAGCGGGATTTTCAGAACCCGTTGATCTTCGAGTCCGACGCCTTCTACACGAGCCTGAAGGTGAGTCTGTTGCAGGGGCTGGCCGATCGCAACGAGCCCAAGCTCGATCAAGAAGGGCATTCCGCCCTCAAGTACGTGTTGATTGCCCATTCGCTGTGTGCTCTGGTACTCCTGGTGTGCATCGCCTCGCGGGGACTTGCCGCCGCGGTCACGGCTCGCGAGCCGTATGGCGAACCGGCCGAGTAGTCGCGGCATTTGTGCCCCGCGCGGCGGCCCGCTATGCTACGCCGATTCACGCTTCCTCTCACAGCTCGGGAATTTGCCATGATTCGTGCTCGCGCCGTCGCGCTGGTGGTGGCCCTTTCGCTGGGATTTTGCTCGTTCTCGACCTTCGCCTGGTGGGCCAAGGAATACAAAAGCGGCATCTTGTGGCCGGAGCCGGCGGTGGTCGATCCGGGTTCAGGCGGCCCGCCGAGCGATGCGATCGTGCTGTTCGGGGGCGAAAACCTGGATGGCTGGAGCGGCGGCGATAAGTGGAAAATCGAGGAGGGCATCGCCACTGCGGCCGGCGGCGGGATCACGACCAAGGAAAAGTTCGGCGATTGCCAGTTGCACCTGGAATTCGCGACGCCCGCCGAGGTGAAAGGCTCCGGCCAGGGGCGCGGCAACAGCGGCGTCTATCTGATGGGGCGCTACGAGGTGCAAATTCTCGATTCGTATGACAACGCCACCTATTTCGACGGCCAGTGCGCCTCGATCTACAAGCAGACGCCGCCGATCGTCAACGCCTGCCGAAAGCCCGGCGAGTGGCAAACCTACGACATCATCTTCACCGCCCCGCGCTTCAATGACGACGGCACGGTGAAAACGCCCTGCTACGTCACCGTGCTGCAAAACGGCATCCTCGTGCAGAACCATTTCGAGCTGCTCGGCGGCACCTCCTTCACCGAGCCCCCCAAATACAGCAAGCACGCCGACCGCGAGCCGATCAGCCTGCAATTCCACGGCAACCCCGTCCGCTTCCGCAACATCTGGCTGCGTGAGAATGTTTCGGCGCCGGTGGGGAAGAAACCGGAGCCAGCCGCCGAAAAACCGGCTGAAGCGAAGCCAGTTCCTGCCAAGTAACCGCTTTCGCAAGTCACGAGGATTTCGCCGCGGTGCTTTCACAGCGCTCAGCGCAGGCCATCTACTCGGCAACTAGGAAACGGGCCGATGCTCCCCTTGGACGACCCACGATGGCAATCTTACAAGGGTGGATACCGCGTCCCCTACGACCCCTCGTCAATTCTTGGTCGCTTGCTCACTGACGGTCCGGACGAGCGGTTGTGGCATGAACTCTGGAGTGAGCTACATCACCAGGGCGATTTGCATCAGGCGTCGTACGCAGCGGTGCCGTGGCTGGTCGAGTTTCTGCGTCATAGTCCCACGCTGGACTTCAATGCAATCGGGCTCATCGCAACGATTGAATTGGAGCGTGATCAGCACGGTAACCCGCCAGTCGCAGAGGAGCTGTCGCAGGGTTACTACGAGGCAATTCGATCGCTCCCTGAGCTACTTGCCACACACCCGGATCAGAAGTGGGGAGAGGATGCCGTAGCGCCGTCGGTAGCTTGTATCGCATTAGCCCGCGGTCAGCGCTGGTTCGCCCGCGCGTACTTTGAGTTGGACAAAGACACTGCCAGTCGGTGGTTCTCAGAGGAGTTTGGTTGGGACTTCCCAGACGCCAAAGCTTCAGACTAATACCCGCCCGTCGGACCCGCGCTGGCCACATCAATCGCCGCCAGCCCCAGCCGCTTCCGGCAGTCGTCGAGCATCTCTTTGGTCCGGCTGGCGCCGCAGCGGCTGACGCCGAGCTCGCGGACCTTGATGAGCATGTCGAGATCGCGCACGCCGCCGGCGGCCTTGACCTGCACCTGGGGCGGGGCGTGCTTGCGCATCAGGGTCAGGTCTTCGATCGTCGCCCCGCCGGTGCCGTAGCCGGTGCTGGTTTTTACCCAGTCGGCACCGACCTCGCCGCAAATCTGGCAGAGGCGGATTTTGTGCTCGTCCTGGAGATAGCAGTTCTCGAAAATCACCTTCACCTTCGAGCCGGCGTCGTGGGCAGCCTTGACCACCGTGGCGATGTCCTGCCGAACGTAGTCCCAGGTTCCGCTGAGCACCTGGCTGATGTTGACGACCATGTCGAGCTCCTGCCCGCCGTCGGCCAGGGCCTGCTTGGCTTCGGCCAGCTTGATTGCCGTCGTGTGCCCGCCGTGCGGAAAGCCGATGGTCGTGCTCGCCATCACAGTGCTTCCCTTCAGAATCTCGGCACACCGCTTCAGGTAGTACGGCATGATGCAAACGCTGGCCGCGTCGTAAGCCAGGGCCAGCTTGCACCCCGCCTCCAAATCGCCGACCGTCATCGTCGGCATCAGCAGCGAATGGTCGATCATCTTGGCCAGGTCGGAATAGGTGTAGGACATAGGGAGAAGGGGTCAGGGGGCAGGAGCCAGGAATCAGGGAACAGAATTAGACTTTCAGTCCGTAGAACTTCGCGGCATTGTCCCATAGGAGTTGCTTTTGTTCGAGGGCGGGACGGCTGGCGATGATTTGCCGCAAAGCGGATACCCAGGCGGCCAGGGGCGCGCCGAGCAAGCAGACGGGCCAGTCGCTGCCAAAGAGCACGCGCTGTGGGCCAAAAGTGTCGAGGCAATGATTCACGATTGGAGCCAGGTCGTCCGGCGACCATTCTTTCGGCACGCGGGCCACGATGCCGCTGATCTTGCACAGGACGTTCGGCCGGCTGGCGACTTTTTCGAGGTCGCGCTTCCAGGCATCGACCGCATGATCGGGCTTCACGCCAGCGAGCCGCGGATCGCTGCTCTTCAGAAACGCCTTCGGGTCGGCATTGCCGCAGTGATCGAGAATGAATCGCGTGTCGGGGCATTTTTCGGCCAGCTTCGCCCCGTCGGCCAAATCGGCGGGGCGCATGCACAGGTCAAAGCTCAGCCCCAGCTCCCCCAGCAGCTTCATGCCGCGGACAAAGCCCTCCCCCAGGCAATATCCCTGCGGCGCGGTGCTCACGTGCAGCACCTGCCGAATTCCCTTGATTTGCGGACTGCCGCGAAAGCCCCGCGCGTAAGCCGCGAAACCGTCGCTCGCCGGCCGTCCCGAAACGACGGCGGCAATCGTGGGGGAGCTCTCCGTTTTGCAAATCTCAATTAGGTGATCCGCCTCCGCCTGCTGCTGGGACGGATCGACATCGACCTCCATGTACACCGCATGGCGAATGCCGGTCCCTTCGCGGGCGGCCAGATAATCGCGCATCACATAGCTTTTGCCGAGCAATGTCCCCGGCTCGATCCAGGGGAGTTTGAACCTATCGAGATCCCACAAATGCTGGTGGCAGTCGATGATCGGAATTTCGCCGACGTTCACAGCAGTTTTCTCCGCGGCGAGCACGGGAAGCTGGCCCGTGACCAGCCCGGCGATTGCCGCCGAGCCGGCCGCTGCGAAGAATTGGCGTCGGTCAATAGGCATGGTCTGCTCGCAAGGCCGAAGGACGATTAGGATGTTCCCAACTACGCCCCATGTTACGGAGATAACCGCCGTGTTGCACCCCGTCCGCCTGAATTTTGCCGGCCTCGCATTGCTGTCCCTCGCCTGTTCCGCCCTCGCCGAGGATTGGCCCCAGTGGCGCGGGCCGACGCGCGATGGCGTTTGGCACGAGACGGGGATCGTCCAAACGCTGCCGCCCGGGCAACTCCCCATCAAGTGGCGGGCCGAAATCGGCGCGGGCTATAGCGGCCCGACGGTCGCCAAGGGAAGGGTCTATGTGCAAGACCGCCTCGCCAAGCCGGTCGAGCTCGAGCGGGTCCATTGTTTCGACGAAGCGACCGGCAAAACGCTCTGGTCGTATCAATACGAATGCTCCTACGGCAAGATTGGGTATCCGGCCGGGCCGCGGGCGGCCGTCACCATCGACGCCGGCAAGGCCTATGCCATCGGGGCAACGGGCCGCATGTTCTGCTTCGATGCGGCCGATGGCACCGTGATCTGGCAGCGCGATCTGGAGACCGAATATCAGATCGACATGCCGATCTGGGGGATCGCCGGCTCTCCGTTCATTTACGAGAGCCTCGTGGTGCTGCACATTGGCGGCCGCGGCGCGTGCATCGTCGCGCTCGACAAGCACACGGGCCGCGAAGTTTGGAAAGCCCTGGCCGACCGCGCCCAATACACCACGCCGATCCTCGTCGAGCAAGCCGGCCGACCGGTGCTCGTTTGCTGGACAGGGGATAGCGTCGCCGGCCTCGCCGCACCCACCGGCGAAGTGCTGTGGCGCTATCCCTGGAAGCCGCGCAACATGCCGATCGGCATCGCCACGCCTGTGGTGGTGAAAGACCGGGTCTTTTTCACCTCGTTCTACGACGGCTCGCTGATGCTCCGCCTGTCGGCCGACAAGCCAGCGGCGGAAAAGGTGTGGCAAATCATTGGCCAAAGCGAACGCAACACCGACGCCCTGCACTCGATCATCAGCACGCCGGTGTTCGCAGGAGACTACATCTATGGCGTCGATAGCTTCGGCGAACTGCGCTGTCTCGATGCCGCCACCGGCAAGCGGCTGTGGGAAAGCGACGCCGCCACGCCGCGGGCCCGCTGGAGCACGATCCACTTCGTCAAAAACGGCGACCGCTATTTCCTGTTCAACGAGCGTGGCGAGCTGATCATCGCCCGCCTCTTGCCGACCGGCTACAGTGAAATCAGCCGGGCGAAGCTGCTGGAGCCGACGCTCGAACAGTTGCCGCAGCGCGACGGCGTTTGCTGGTCGCACCCGGCCTATGCCAATGGTTGTGTCTTCGCCCGGAACGACAAAGAGCTGGTTTGCGCGAGTCTCGCGGAAAAGAAGTAGAACTCCATGCCCACTTGGAAATTGCTGCTGATCGTCATTCCCGTGGTGGCGCTCATCGATTTGCTCTATCTGGGAGTGATCGCCAAGAGCTTTTACGATGCGGAGGTCGGCGATTTGGCCCGCCGCAGCAGCGGCGCGTTCGCGCCGCGGTGGGGCCCGGCGATTGCGGTCTATCTGCTGATTCCCGCGGGGATTGTGCTGTTTGTCCGTCCCGCGATGGGGCCGAATGCCCAGCTTTGGCAGGCGGCATTGTGGGGAGCGCTCTTCGGCCTCGTGCTCTATGGCACTTACGACTTCACCAACCGCTGCATCCTCGAAAAGTGGTCGCTGCGGCTAACGCTGGCCGACATCGCCTGGGGCTGCGTCCTGTGCGGCCTCGGAGCCAGCATTATGTGGCTGGCCGAGCGTTGGCTGGGTTCGCGGGGCGCGTAACTGCCGCGCGGCGGCCTGGGCGTGGTATGCTACGGGTTTGGCCCACCGCTCGCCCGCAAGGAGGAACCCGTGGCCACCAAAGAGCGAACCGACGCGCCGGTAAAACGCAAAGCCACCGAGTATTTCGACCGCCAACCCCCGTTCGATTCGCAGGCCGAAATCGGCGTCCTGGGCAGCATCGTCCTGTTGCCCGACGTTCTGGACGACGTGGTGCTGATCCTCCGCGCCGAGGATTTTTACGACGACGCCCATCGCAAGCTCTATCAGCACATGCTCGCCCTGCACGAGACGAGCAAGAAGATCGATCCCACGCTCCTCATCGACCGGCTCAAAACGGCGGGAGACTACGAAGCGGTCGGCGGCAGCGCGTATCTCAGCAAGATCATCAATGCCGTACCCAATGCGGCCCACGCCAAGTATTACGCCGAAATCGTCCAGCAGAAGGCGACGTTTCGCAATCTGATTATCGCTTCGACCGAAATCTTGCGCGACGCGTACGACGAATCGGCCGAGGCGGCCCAGTTGCTGGGGCAGGCCGAGCAGCGAATTTTTTCGATCCTCGACGACCGCAGCCAGAACAAAGTGCTGCCGCTCAAGGACATCGTCATTCAGGCCATGGACCGGCTCAATGCCCGGATGGATGGCTCGCATACCGCGGGCAACGTCGATTATGGCTATCGCGAGCTCGACGCCAAAACGGCCGGCCTGCACGCGGGGGAGCTGGTCATTCTCGCCGCCCGTCCCAGCATGGGAAAAACGGCGTTCGCGATGAATGTCGCCGAAAATGTCGCCTGCAAGCAGAATGTTCCGGTGCTGTTCGTCAGCCTCGAAATGTCGGCCGCCGAACTGGCCGACCGCTTGCTCTGCTCGGTCGCCCGCGTCAATGGGCATCGCTTGCGCAATGGCACCGTTTCGCAAGAGGACCGGATGCGCCTGGTCGATAAAGCCTCGGAACTCGCACACGCGCCGTTCTTCGTCGATGATTCTCCCACCCGCACGATGACCGAAATCGCCGCCGCCGCACGCCGCATCAAACGCAAACAGGGGGGCCTGGGGCTGATCGTCATCGACTATCTGCAGCTGATTCACCCCGACAACGAAAAGGACGCCCGGCAGGAGCAGGTCGCCAAAATCGCCCGCCGCCTGAAGGGGCTCGCCCGCGAAATGCAAGTTCCCGTGATGTGCCTCGCCCAGCTCAATCGGCAGACCGAAGCGAGCAAGGAGAACATCCCGCGTCTTTCCCACCTGCGCGAATCGGGGGCCATCGAGCAAGATGCCGACGTGGTGATGTTCGTTCACCGCGAAGAGTACTATCATCGGGGCGAAGAGCAGAAGAACTACGCCGGCCAGGCGCAGATCATTCTCGCCAAACAGCGCAACGGCCCGGTGGGCGAGGTCGATCTCGAATGGCTCAAGGACTTCACCCGCTTTCAAGATAAGCTGCCGCAACATCACAAGGACCTTGCTGATTTCAACGCCTAGCGATCGTCCCTGAAGATCGTGACTCCCGTGACCACTCGCGAAATCGTCGTCTTCGATAGCCCGTACCCCTGCAGCTATCTGCCGGGGCGCACCGCCCGCATGCCGCACAGGCATCCGGTGGCGCGGCTTTCGCCCGACGAGTTCGACGACCGTCTGGCCGCGGGGGACCGCCGCGCCGGCATCTTGCTCTATCGGGCCGAATGCCCGGCATGTCAGGCTTGCCAGCCGATTCGCCTCGACCTGACCACCTTTCGCCCCAACGCCACGCAGCGCCGCGAGCAGCGCCGCGGGGACGCAATCATCACGCAGCGCCGCGGCCGGCCGATCGTCGATGAAGCGCGGGTCGAGTTGTTCAACCGCCATCGCGTGCTCCGCGGCTTGGAGCACGGCGACGAGCCGCTCAATCTCGACGGCTACGCCGAGTTTCTGGCGAACTCCTGCTGCGAAACTTGGGAGCTGACTTATTGGCACGCGGGCCGCCTCGTCGGCGTCGCCATCGTCGATGTCGGCCGGCAGTCGCTGTCGGCGGTTTATACTTATTACGATCCGCAGGTGCCGGGCGTCAGCTTGGGGACTTATTCGGTGCTCCGCGAGGTCGCCCTCTGCCGGCAAACGGGCCGCCGCTATCTGTATCTGGGGTTCTACATCGCCGAGTCGCCGCACATGGCTTATAAGGGGCGCTATCATCCCCATGAGCGGCTGATCGGTGGGATCTGGCGACCCTTCAAATAGGTTGGTGGCTCGGGGCGGTGGCCAAACCGCGGCTCACGACGTAGTGCCGTTTGGTTTCCACCGAGGCTGGCTAAAATTGCCTCAAAACAGCAGCTAACTCTTTGCTGCACAGAGACTTAGGCGTGGTTTCCACGATTCTGGCCCTCGTGGAAACCTGCGCCCACGGCCGCCGCTCCGGTTGCCTCCCTGCGTCTCCTGTCGAAATCGCCACAACTGATTATTGGCAAACGGTTTGTGGAGAATCCGCCGAGTAACCTCCAATCCCCTCTTCTGGGCCAGAACCGGTCACATGGTTACCATTAGGGCCAGACATGGGGGTTTCTGGAAACCTGGTAGTTTTATCCCCCATAGGTGCTGGTTTTGGCCGGTCGGCACCCGCTCTAACCGTCGCGCAATTCGTTGCTCGCTGGCCGAGGCATGGCGGATCCCTCTGCGGCGCAGGACTCGAATGTGTACATAATTGAGGTAAGTATCTGAAAGAAACATGCGCGCGTCAAGGAACTAGCGCGCGGATTTCGAGCGTTCCGCGGACTTACGTCGCGTCCCCTCCGCGCATTCCCTTCCCCACCAACCACTTGCGCCGCCGCGCGTCGCCGTAAGTCGCGCCAATCTTTTTTCGTGCCGTGACTAGTCTGGTCACGATTTCGCGCCGCAATCGCGCATTCGCTTGCGGACTCTCCTACAATGACCTGCAGCCTTGCCCGCGGACTTAAACGACCATGCCGACCGCCCTGCCCCTTGATTCCGACGCCCCCCCATCGGCCTCGACCGATGCGGAGGGGGAGCGTGCGCTGTTGCGGCGCTTGCGAGCGGGGGACGACGCTTCGTTCGCCGAATTAGTGCTCACTTATGGGCCGCGGATGCTCGCCGCGATCCGCCGCTATTTGCCGCAAGATTCCGACAGCCAGGACGCCTTGCAAGAGGCTTTCCTCTCGGTCTTCAAGGCGCTCGATCAGTTTCAGGGAGAATCGCGCCTGGGTACCT
>JANRLS010000083.1:0-18593 GCA_033762315.1 Pirellulaceae bacterium | reverse complement strand
AACGCCTCCCCCTCGCCTCGCTCCCCGCCGCGGTCGGCACCGTCTTCACCCAATACGCCCCCCGCGGCACGGTCGATCTGGCCGGCCGGCTCGAATTCGACGGCACCCGCTGGCGTCCCGAAATCTCCCTCCGCTGCCGCGATCTCTCGGTGCAGTATGAAAAATTCCCGTATCGCCTGAACGGCGGCACGGGGACCATCGACTTCCGCCAAGACCTGCTCACCTTGCGGCTGCGCCTCTTGGCCGGCAGCCAAACCGTGCAATGCCGGGCCGAAGTTCGCCAGCCGGGTCCGAACTTCACCGGCTGGGTCGAGGTGCAATCCGAGGGGCCGCTCGCCATCGATGAGCGGATGATCGCCGCGCTCGATCCCAAGGCTCAGAAGATCATTCGCGCGTTTCGCCCCCGCGGCAGCTTTTCGTTCCAAAGCTTGCTGCAGCGCGGCGCGGGAGAAGCGGCCCCGCGCAAAAAGCTGCTCCTCACGCTGCACGACTGCTCGGTGCAACACGAGCGGTTTCCGTATCCCATCGACAAGGTGAACGGCTCGCTGCAACTGACCGACCGCGATTGGCTGTTTCGCAATCTGACCGGCCGCAATGACAGCGCCTACATCACCGGCGAGGGAAGCTGGATCGACCAGCCAGCCGACGGCAATCAGCTCGTCCTCCGGTTCACGGCGAGCGATGTGCCGCTGGCCGACGAGTTGCGAGCCGCCCTCAGCCCCGGCGCCCAGCGGCTGTGGGCCAATCTGCGCCCGCGCGGCAACATCGACAATCTCGTCGTCGGCATGCGCTATAGCATCGAACGCAAGCAGTTCGCCGTCGATGTGCAGGGCGAAAAATGGCCGCCGGGGCAAAATGTCGAGGGGCGGGCCATCTCCATCGAACCGACCTGGTTCCGCTATCGACTCGACAATCTCATCGGCGGTATCAAATATCAAAACGGCACGATCGAGCTCTCCGGCCTCGAAGCGGTGCATGGCAACGCGGGCATCTCGGCCGCCGGCGTGGTGCAAGTGACCGGCGACGGCGGCTGCCGGATGCAATTGTCGCGGCTTTCGGCCGACCGGCTGGAAATCGACAACGACCTGCTCGCGGCCCTCCCGCCGGCGATGGGGCAGGGCCTGTCGCGGCTCGGTCTTTCCGGACCGATCAACATGCACGGGGGGCTCGGCATCACCGTGCATGGCCAACCCGGTACCAGCCCCGAGCTCGATTGGGACCTCACCTTCGATCTTGAAAATGGCCGCCTCGCCACGAAAACGCCGGTCGAGCACATTCATGGCGGCGTGCGGCTCGTCGGCCACAGCGGCCCGCAAGGGATGGCGAGCCGCGGCGAAGTAGCCATCGATTCGGCGATCATTCGCGACGTGCAATTCCTCCGCATCTCCGGACCCGTGCTGCTCGATCCCCAGCGGCTCCTCTTCGGCGCGCCGGCCGAGCGGGGCGTTCCGGGACGGGCACCACGGCAAATGACGGCCGGCGTGTTTGGGGGCCTGCTCGCGTTCGGGGGCGAACTAGGGCTTTCCGATCCGGCGGGCTTCACCGTGCAAAGCACGCTGGAAGGGGGCGACCTGGCGACGATCGTCCGTGAAACGGCCCCCACGCGCCGCGGCCTGTCGGGCAAGGTCAACGCGGCGGTGAATCTCGGCGGCACCACCGAGGGAGTCCACACCTGGCGCGGCAACGGGCAAATCCGCCTTCGCGATGCCGACATCTACGAGCTGCCGGTGATGATCTCGATGCTCAAGCTGCTGGCCGTCCGTCAGCCCGACAAAACGGCCTTCACCACCAGCGACATCGACTTTCGCATCGAGGGGGACGACCTCGCCTTCGACCGGATCGACTTTAGTGGCGACGCGATCAGCCTCAAAGGCAAGGGACGCATGAACGGCCAGCGCGAGATCGACCTGAAATTCCATCCGCAAGTTGGGCGCGACGAATTCCACCTGCCGATTTTCCGCCCCCTCGTCGGCGAAGCAAGCCGCCAGTTCATGCTGATCGAAGTGACCGGCACGCTCGATCAGCCGCAGATGCAGCGGCAGGTGTTTCCGCAGCTCGACGAGCGGTTGCAGGACTTGTTCCCCGAACTGGCCCGCGAGCCGAAACGCAACGACCCAGCGCCGCCGGTCATCAGCATCCCGCGCGACGCCTTACGCCGCGCTGGCTTGCTGCCCAATTAGTTGAAACCAGTCGGAGGTTGCCATGAGCATCGCGTCCCTCGGAATGATCGGCAGCCTGGCGAGCGTCAACTTGCCGCAGCGGGCTAGCGAAACCAGCAAAACCGAGCAAGAGACGGCCGCCGCCGAGCGGGCCGCGTCCGCCGAGAAGCAGGCCGAAAACGCCGCCGGCATTGGCCAGACCGAGGGAGACGCCGAGGCTTCCGACCGCGATGCCGACGGCCGGCGACCGTGGGAAGTCGCGTCGAAGACGCGCCCCGCGGAGGCATCGGCCGAGGATTCGCCCGCGCAGCTGGGCAAAGACCCCACCGGGGATGCTGGTGGGACGCTCGACCTCGTCGGGTAGCAATCCGCCGCGTCAGCCAGAGCACACGAACTCGCCGCGTCAGCCAGGGCGGGGCGACGGCATTCCACCTTGATCCCAAGCAGAGCTTGAAAACAAGAACGAGCAACGGGAACGAGCCACGGAGTCTCCGATGGAAACCCCGAAGTGCCTGCCAGGTAAGGAGTTACGGTGACTGGCGCGGCCAAACGGGAACTGGAACCGAAGCATTTCGTGACCAGACGTGTCACGGCAGCGAAAAAGTTGCGGCGCGGCTTGGGGCGGGCGAAACGCCAATAGTGTACAGAATACACATACCAAGGGCTGCGAATTTTCCCTTCGCCAAACCCGACCAAAAATTCCGCGCGCTAGTTTCTTGACGCACGCAAGTTGTCGCGAGATAGTGCGTGCGTTTGTGCGTTCCCAGTACATGCGTGAAGCGGAATTTGCTGATTGGTAGGGTTGGCTGTGCCCATCACGGTTTGTACCGTTGGCGACGCCCACCACCCAGCGACGAGCAAATGGTGGGCGGAAACCCCCGGCATTTGCGTGTTGACGAGGAACTGAAGGAAACCCTTGTAACTATAGTAAGCCGCCGGAGAACTAATTGCGATTTTGGCGCGCAAGTGCTTAGTGCCCTGCAACTTGCAGCAAAGTCGCCCGGCACAACATTCCGCGCGTCTCATAAGTAATTAGCGCCGCGCCGGCGGGGGAGGTGCTGGAGGGCCGTGCCCAACACGGTTTGTAGGCCACCACTCCGCGACGAGCCAATGATGTGCGAAGCCCACCCCACCTTGGCTGCCACCCCCGCGCTCGCCCCGCCCACCGCGGTTCCAAATTGACTGGCTTGCCACGGCCGGAATCGCCATAATTCCGGGTGGCATTCGCCACCTACTCAAACTTGGGCTTTCCGCCCGCACCCTGCTCAAGAAGGCGAATTCGGCATGGGAACCAAACTGGCGAAGGATTCGTTTCCCGAAAGCGGCACCGGCGCGGATTTTCAGTGCTTTGGTCCGCCGGCGACGCGCGACGGCGAGTTCGACATGGTCAAGATTTGCGATCTGGGTTGCTTCACCCAGGATGGCAAGGATAGCAATAAGTATTACCACGGCGCGGTGGTGCAGCACCGCACGTCGAAAAAGTGGTATGCCTATTTTGAATGGGGGCGCACCGGCGCGACGCGGCCCAGTTTTCAGTTTGTGGCCTGCGACAGCGAAGACGACGCCCAGCGCGAATTCGCCGCGCAGCTGCACAGCAAAAACGACCGCCGCGGCGAATGGGTGACGATCGCGGGGATCAACACCCTCCGCGCCCGCGCGGGACAAGACTGCTATCTCGTCCGGCCGATGGCAACCCGTAGCACCGGTCTGCCCGACGCCCGCAGCATCAAAATCAACGAAGGGGCCAAGGCCAGCGCCCTCAAGCCCGCGGCGGTGGCCGACGATGCAAAGAGCGACGGCAAGAAGAAAGGAACCAAAGGAGCCAAGCCCAAAAATCCGGCGGGTCCGAAGATCGATGAGCACACTCGCCGCCTGCTGAGCGATTTGGTCGTCGCCACGGTGGCCTACACTCGCGGCAGCATGGCCGACGCCAGCCTGCCGACGCAGATCGCCATCGACGAGGCGCGGCTGATCCTTGGCGAGGCCCAAACGCGGCTGGTCAAGGTTGGCGACGACGTGGACAAGCAGGTGAAGGACAAAGAGCTGCTGCAGCTCACTTCGCTCATGTACGGCCGCATTCCCAAGAAAAAGCCGCTGCGAGCTGAAGCGAAGGATTGGATCCTTAGCAAAGACAACATCTTCGTTTGGCAGAACGATCTCGATGCCTTCGAGAGCGCCCTCTATGCCACGGACATCGACCACGGCGCGGAGCACGAGACGAATCCGCTCGAGGAGCTCGAGCTGAACATGGAGTGGCTCCCCCCCGATTCGAACCTCGGCAAATTCCTGTACGACTGGTGGCCGCGGGCCACGGCGAATCGGCATTCGTACATTGGCGACATGACGATCAAAAACCTCTGGCAAATCGACCGCCATGCCGACGAGGGAAAACTCCCCGCCATGCAGGCCGAAATCCTCAAAGGAAAGCCCAAGGTGGACGAAAAGCCGCTCCACCAGCCAAAAGCCCGCCCCGACGCCGTCAAAGCCGAGGTCAAGAAATTCCTGAACAGCAACACCGCGCTCCTGTTTCACGGCACGCGGTCAGTCAACGTGCGGGGGATCATGAAAGAAGCCCTGCGCCTGCCGAAGCAATTGGTCGGCGTGGTGATTACGGGGGCGATGTTCGGGCCGGGGCTCTATTTTGCCGACGACTGGAAGAAATCGGCCGGCTACACGAGCCTGGGCAATTCATACTGGAGCCGAGGTGGCAGCGGCGTGGCGGGGCGCGGAGCGTTCATGTTCGCTGCCGATGTGGTGCTCGGCCAGCCGTTCGTCGCTCCGCAAGCCCACGGCTACACAGCGCCGCCCGACAAGCACCACAGCATTTTCGGCAAGGCGGGGCATTCGGGGGTGCAAAACAACGAGTTCATCGTGTTCGACGCTCGCCAACACAGGTTGCGGTATCTGATTGAGTTCGTGACGTCGTAAGCGCCATTACTCGCGGGGGGCCTTCTTTTTCGTCTTTTTGGCGGCCTGGGAGGATTTGTCGGCGCCTTCGTTTTTGGAAGGAGCATCCGGGACGTTCACCTTCGGCAGCCACTTGGCCAGATCAGCCTTCACGCTGGCGAAGTTCAAGTCCGCGGCCAGGTTTTTCCACTCCAGCGGGTCGGCATTGTGGTCGTACAACTCCTCGCTCCCGTCGGCATAGCGGATGTAGCGCCAACGCTCGGTCCGGACGGCATGGTTGTCTTTGCCGTGCGTAGTGAGGGCCGGCTGCTCCCAAGCTGCCGCCGGATCCTCGAGCAGCGGCAGCACGCTCGCCCCTTCGTTGTGCGGCGGAATCGGCAAGCCGGCCAGCTCGCAGAGCGAGGGATAGATGCTCATGAAATCGACCGGCCGCTCGCAGGTGGAGTTCGGCTTGGTGATGCCCGGAGCGACAAAAAACAGCGGCGCGCGGGTCGCCTCTTCCCAGAGGGCGAATTTGCGCCAGTGCTGCTTCTCTCCCAAATGCCAGCCGTGATCTCCCCAGAAAACGATGATCGTGTTGTTCTTGTAGGCGCTCTCGTCAAACGCCTTCATCAGCCGGCCAACCATCGCGTCGCAAAAGGCCCCCGCGGCCAAATAGCCCTGCACGGCCTCTTTCCAGCGGCCCGAGGCGAGCATATCGGCATGGTCCCCTTGCGGGTTGGCCATCTTCAGGCCGGCGGCGGGGATATCGTCGAGGTCGGTCTCCAGCACCTTCGGCAATTCGATTTTTTCGAGCGGGAATTGGTCGTAGTACTTCCGCGGCACGTTCCACGCCATGTGCGGCTTGTGCAGGCCGCAGGCCAGGAAGAAGGGCTTATCGTGCTTTTTCTGCAGTTGCTCGATGCAATACGACACCGTGTGATAGTCGTGCATGTCTTCGTCTTTGGCATCGACCGGGGCGAAGCGAATGCCGCCGACGCCGGTGCTCGCGCCCTTGGGGGGAGCGATATCACCCCCTTGGATCTTCGCGTATTCGTCCCACTCGCCGAACTGGTCGCCGTCGCCGTGATAGATTTTTCCCGCCCCCATCACGTGATAGCCGCTGGCGTGAAAATGCGAATTGAGCGGCACGACGCTCATCGCGACTTTGGAATCGCGGCGGTTGATGTTGTTGTTATAGACGCCGGTCGAAGAGCTTCGCAGACCGACCATCAGGGCGGTGCGCGAGGGATTGCACACCGGCGAGGCACAATACGCCCGCGTGAAATTCACCCCCCGTGCCGCCAGCGCGTCGATGCTCGGTGTCTGCGCCTGCCGGTTTCCCCCCAGGCAGCCAATCCAGTCGTTCAAGTCGTCCACCGCGATGAACAGGACATTCGGCCGGGGGTCGGCGGCGGCGGCGAATTCCGCGAGCAGGAGCCAGGCGCACGCGACAAGAGCACACAGCGAACCGATAGTTTGGCAACGATGCATGATATCCCTCGCGACGGGAAGAAAGGCCCAGCCGATAAGAAGCATGATGCTCGGCTGGTCGAGATTATGCGCGGCGGAATCCGCTAATGCAGCCAGCCCGCGCGAGAATCGGCGGGGCCTAGCTTCCGGAGGATGCTCCGGTCGCGGAATCGTCGGCCCGGCGCAGGGCTTCCAGAACTTCCTGTCGATGGACGGGAACTTCCTTCGGGGCCTCGATACCGAGCCGCACCTTGTCGCCCCGGACCTCGACCACGGTAATCACGATGTTGTCCCCGATGACGATCCGCTCGTCGCGCTTTCGCGATAGCACCAGCATGCCAGCACCCCCGGAGTTAGCCCGCGCCATACCTACCATTAAGCCGCATAATTTTAGATGCGGGGAGCGCCAAGTTAAGTTTAGGGGTCCAAGCCGACCCGATCCGCGGGTGATGCGAAACGCAAAACGAGGTGGTTGGCAATCGCTAAGTCGTTGCCAGAAAAAACCTTGCAGCAATTATCGCCTCTTTGGATTCGCGCCAATGGCGACCACTGACAGTCCTCCGGCTCGCTATGGATAGCTTCACGAAACGACCGCGCCATCGCACTATCAGGGCGTCGTCCGCCCCGGTTCACTTCGTCGAACTCACCTTGATCCGAACGATTCGATACACCAAGAATTTCGGCGCGGTGAACTGCACCCGGCCGCCGGCTTGCTTGAATTCGAGCTTTACCGCGGCCTCTTCTTCAGGCGTGACGGCTTCGATGGAACCGGCCGTGAAGCCCGCGGGGAGCAAAACGTCGCAAGCAATTGCCGGCGATTCGATCGGCTGCTCGTCCTTGATGCCGCGCCCCGTGCTGGGAGTGCCGTCCTTGTTCTTAGGGGGCTCGGTCCGGTTGTAGTTGACGAAGTGGATGTCGAGTTCGTCCCCCTGGGCGGGCCGGCTGGCGGAAACGCGGACGGTGGCGGGGGCGTCGAACTTGCTGCGATCGTCAACCGAGACCTTGTATGCGGCCCGCTTGCCGTCGGCTGGCTCCTCGTCGGAAAGCACGTCGAACAGCACATGGTCGTCGAGCAGGTTTTTGCCGAGGCTGCGAAACTCCGCCACCCGATCAATATTCCCCTGCGCGACCGACTTCCGCGGAAAGAGCAGCGCCACCTCGGCATGCGAATGGTTGCCGCGGAGGATGTCATCATGCCGCTTCAGAAACTGATAGTAGCGGACGATTTCGGTACGAGCCTCGGGCTCGGTGAACCGCGTGTAAAAGCCCATCGGCGCGCCCCCATTGGCGGCCAGCTCGGCAATGGTCACGCGAATCCGCGTATGTTCGTATTTGCCCAGGGTATAAGGCTTGTCGTCGAACATGCCGCGGATATAGCGGGCTTGCAGCGTTCCCTCGCCGAGATTGCCGGCGGGAATGTCCGTCGCGCAAGCGGCCGCGCCGGTGCTGTACCACAAGTAATCTTCCCCCTGGCCCCAGAGCTCGGCCGGAATCATGCACCGCTCGTCCGCCACGACCTGACCAAAGTTCCCCAGGTGGTTCCACTGCGCCGCCAGCAATCCCGGCTTCAGCGAGCGGCCATACTCGACAAACACCTTGTCAAACACTCGCTTGTTCGAGATTTGCGCCCACCGCAGTTGCTCCAGCTTCAGCGGTGTCGTTTCCTCAGGCTTGTGCCAATAGGCCATTTCGCTGAATTTGTGCGTGGCCAGATCGTCGATGCCGAACTTCGTTTTCAACTCTTCCGCCGCATGCCGCTCTTTCATGTAGGCCCGGAATTCGCCCAAGCAATGCTCGCAGTGGCAATTGTGCTTGTAGAAGTAGTTGGCGATGTAGCCATCGACGCCGCGCTCGATGCCCCGCTTGGCCCACGCTTTCAGCACTTTCTGCCAATTGGGATTGCGGAGGCAGGCCCAATATTCGCGCATCTTGCCGATTTCGTAGCCCTTTTGGCCAATCGGCACGCCGTCCGGGCCGCGCTCCAACATCGTCAGCGGATCGGCGACCGGCTTGGGGCCAAGCTCCTTTTCGTCCCACAGTTCGTGATAGAACTTGAAAAAGCCGGTCGGGCCGTTGGGGCTTTCCGGATCCCCAACGAGAAACTCAACGTTGAAATGCCCGACCACCTTGATTCCCCGCTCGTGCAGGGCCTTGTTCTTCTCCTCGAACCACGCTCCGCACTCCTTGATTCCCTGCACCGGAAAATGCGCCGGATACCCCTTGTAAGCCGGCGTGTGAACCAGGCTGTAGAAGTGGCCCCCATAGAACCCGAGCTGTACCAGGTCCGGCTCCGCCTCGAGTACGAACGGCAGATAGTCGGGATTGCCGTACTCGGCCCAGTGGGCGAGCATTCGCGTGAATTCGTAGCGGGGCTGGCTGGTCGGTTCGGCGGCAGTCGTGGCCCACGGAATCGAAAAGAGCATGGTCCCGAAGAGGCCGATCGTTATCCAGGTTTTCATACCGCCTTCTCCTCGCGATCAAAAAGTTTGCTGACCAGTGCGGCCTCGGGGGGCCGCGTACACAAACTGACCACGATTCCAGTGACTAGCGACATCGCCAGCCCCCAGACAATCGGATCGAATCCCAGCAGGGCATAAGCCGCGAAACTCGTCTGCGTGCGATAGGCGATCAGCAAGCCAATCATGTTCAGTCCAAAGGCCGAGGAGGCCCCGGCCAGCATGGCGGCAATCGTGCCGGCGGCGGTTGCCCCGCGCCAGTAGCACATCATGACGGTCGGAATCAGAAACGCCGATGCCGCACAACCCGAACTGAACACCACGAGCGTCTGCAGGTGCTGGACCGGGTCGATATTCAGCCCCACCGCCACGATGCCGATGCCCGCCATGACAAAATAGGTGAGCCTGCGGATTTCGTGGTCGGTGACTTGAGGATTGACGAACCGCTGGTAAACGTCGCGCACGAGGCCCGACGCGATGACCAGCAAATACGAGCTGACCGTCGCCATAATCGCTCCAAACGGTGCCGCCAGAATCAGGCCCGAAAGCCACGAACCGAGCGGCAGGCTCTGCGTCAGCGTCAGGGCCATTCGCGGGATGACTTCGTCCGACTTGCTCCCCAAATCGGGCATCATCGCGCGGGCGGCAATGCAAATCGCAATCAGCGGCAGATAGATTCCCATGTTGTAGATCGCCAGCAGAAAGATCGACTTCCGCAGCACGCTGGTGTCTTTGCAGGCCATGACCCGCACCACCCCCGCCGGCGACGCGGTGCCCGCAAACGGCCAGAAACAGAAAAACGAAAAGGCCATCGTGACCGGCAGCCAAGGCATTCCGTTGGGTTTTTGGCCATTGCCGCTAACGAACGCGGATGCCGCTTGCCGGGCTTGTTCGGGCGTTTTTCCCTGGTCCAGTGCCGCCTGTTCGACATTGGCAATCGCCTGCCGCGATGCCCGCTCGAAGCCGCCAAACGCCATCATCGCCAGCACAAAGAGGAGCATCACCCCCAGAAACATCATCACACTTTGTAAGAGGTCGGTCCAAACGGCCGCCAAAAAGCCGCCGATCAGCGTGTAGCCGACGACGGTCAGCGAAAACACCGCGAGGCCAATCAGATAAATCTTTTCGCGGGCCAGCCAGGATTGCCAGTTCCGCGGGGGTGTCTCCGAGGAAGCGGCACTCGCTTGCTCCACGGGAACCGGCGTCGCGGTCGGGCCATCTTCACTCAGCGCGAGGGTTCCCGATCCGGGCCAGGCGATCTTCATCACCAAAGCCCCGGCTTTGAACTGCGCGATCATCATGATCGACATGAAGACGATAATCAGCAGCGATGAAATCAGCCCGGCCGTTGGGCTGCCGAACCGGGCGCGAAACAGGTCGGGCATCGTCACCGCCCCGGTCCGCCGAGAAATCTGCGCAACGCGCTTGGCGATCAGCCCAAAGCCAGTCATCGGCACGACCATGTAGCTGCAAATCCAAAGGGCCACGCCCCAGCCGTAGGTATAGACGAGCGACGGAAAGCCCATGAAGGTGCCGCCGCTTTGGACGGTGGCGGTCAGGGCAATCGTCCAAGCTCCCAGGCCGCGGTTTCCCTGAAAATAGCCCTGAATAAACTGGCTCCGCTCGACGACCCTTTGGGCCACCGTGCCGAGCCAGACCGAGACCACGATAAACAGCACCAGAGCCACGATGGCCCCGATTCCCGCGGCAGGCGGATCCGGAATGGCCGGGGTCGCTTGCGCCAGCAGCCACTCAACCATGAGTCCCCTCCTGCTTGCTGGCAGTGGGGATCAAGGCAGTTTCTTCCTGAGCTTCTCCCAGGTCATCGTCGGCAATCAGGAAGTTCGCGACCCAGAACGACAAGAGCGTGCTGATGGTCCACGGGATCACAATTCCGTAAAAGACCCAGTCCGGAATTCCCAGCACAAACGTCAGAGTTTTGGGGTCGCGATTGTAGCCGAATACGTAGCAAAATCCGAGGACATACGTGCAGGCTACCACCCAGATCAGGAAAACGATGATCGCCTCGCGCCGCGAACTGACCAGCACTGGGTCTTCATGCTTCTGGGTCATGGCGGGCGAAGGGGATGCGAGGAGTGCGAGGCAGGCCGAAGCAATTTAACCAGCCCGGCGCGCGGCGTGCAAACAGTTTTCGCCGAACACACAAGCCCGAAGCGCAAGCGAGGCATACTAACCCGAAGCGTCAGCGAGGGAGTTTCGCGTTTGGGTTCGCCACTTGCTGACACTTCGTGTTCGTATCGCAGAGGAACGCCACGGAGCAGCGTTCGCTACAGCGCCGGTGCCGCCACTCCCAGCTTCCCCGCCGCCTTCGTCAGATCGCCCCAATTGCCGTCGTCGAGCGAAATTCCCTCGCGCGAGCGTTTCTCGAAGAGCCGTCGCTCGGGATCGCCGGGGAGCAGGATTTCGTCGCAGCCATCGACACGCGGACTCGATTTGACGTAATCGACCAGTTGCGATACCTCGGCCCGAAAATGCTCGGCACCACCGAACCGGGCCGGGTCAATGAGCATCATAAAGACGCAGTTCCCCTTTTTCGGATACGGCACCGGTCGGGCACAGACGCCGCCGGAGATGGCTCCGCAGAAAATTTCGATCATGAGGCCTAGCCCAAAACCCTTATACGCCTGCGAGCCTCCCATCGGCAAAATGGAGCCGGGCGGATTGCCATAGAGGCTACTCGGATCGCACGTTGGCTTGCCGTCGCTATCAAGCAGCCAACCTTCGGGGCATTGCTGGCCGGCGATCTTTTTGACGCGGACCTTTCCCTCGGCCGTGGCGCTGGTGCTGAAATCGAGGACCAGCGGCTGGTCCCTATATGGGACGCCAATCGCGAGCGGGTTCGTCGAAAGCCGCGGGGCCTTGCCGCCGGGGGGAGCGACGCGTACCGCCGCCCCGTGTGAATTGACCATCAGCAGCGTCACCAGCCCCTCGGCCGCGGCCAGTTCGCAGTATTCGCCCAGCCTCCCGATATGGCCGCAGTGGGTCATCGTGCCGATCCCCATTCCCTCGGCATGGGCTTTGGCGGCGAGCATATTGAGCATCCGGACCGCTTGCACCTGGCCGAAGCCCCAATGGGCATCGGCGACGACGCGGGTCGCCCCCTCGTCGAGAATCTCCAGACGCTCGCCCGGCGCGACTTCGCCATCCTTGATCGCCTGGATGTAATACGGAATCCGCATCACCCCATGCGAGTCGTAACCGCGCAGGTTCGCCTCGACCAGGCTCTTCCCGACGATCTTCGCCTCATCGGCCGACGCCCCGCCGGCTTGGAGAAGAGAGACAGCGAACGCTTCGAGCTTGGGTGCGGGAATGGTGGGCATGGGGAGGACGGAGTCAGGGGACGGGAGTCGGGCGTCAGAAAACAGTGTTCGGGAGGGCAAGACTCTTGCCGAGCCGAGGCGGGAGTTCAAGGTTCAAGGTTCGGCAGGAACAGAGAATGTAGTGGCACTGGGCGCGGTGCGTCAATTGACCGCCCGATACCCTAAGCTCTCCTCCTTCATTTGTCCTCCTCCATTATTCTGCCCCCATTATTCTGCCTTCTTGCTGGTTACCGCCGCTGCGCCACCCGGAGCTTCGCACTTCGACTACGCGGATTGGCCTGGGTCTCGCCGTCGCCGGCGCGAATGGGCTTCTTGGTCAAGTTCTCCAGCCGAGGGTCGTCGCGAAACGCTTCCTTCACGCGGCGGTCCTCGAGCGAATGGAAACTGATGATCGCCAGCTTGCCCCCCGGCTTCAGGCGGTCGGGAATCCGCGCCAGGGCCTTATCGAGTGATTCGAGCTCGCGATTGACGGCAATTCGCAGGGCCTGAAAGGTTCGCGTCGCCGGGTCGATTCGGTCTTGTGATCGCGGCACGGCGCGGCGAACAAGATCGGCCAGATCGGCCGCGGTTCGGACAGGCCGGCTGGCGCGGGCTTCGACGATTCGCCGGGCGATTCGCCGGCTATGGCGCTCTTCGCCAAACTGATAAATCACGTCGGCAATCTCATTTTCCCGCAAATGAGCCAGCAACTGCCACGCGGGCTCCCCTTCGTCGGGATTGAATCTCAGGTCCAAATCGCCCGTCGAATCGAAGCTGAAACCGCGAGCGTCGTCCCCCAGTTGATCGCTGGAAAGGCCCAAGTCGAGCAACACCGCATCGACCTTGTCGATGGCCAGTTCGTCCAGAATCGCCGGCAGGTCGCAGAAGTTCGACTGGGCGATTTTCACCGGCAAACCCGCCAGATTCCGCTCGGCAGCGGCGAGTGCCGCGGGATCGCGGTCGAGCGCTAGCACAAACCCGGCTGAATCGTCGGCGGCAAGTTGCTGGGCGATCAGCCGTGTGTGGCCGCCTCCTCCCAGCGTGCCATCGACGATGATCTGCCCCGGCCGCGGATCGAGCCACGCCAGCACTTCTTCCGGCAGCACGGGAACATGAATCGGCACGCTCATCCCTGGCAAGATAGCAAAGCGAAACACGCCTGGGGCCGGCAATCGGCCGCAAATCGGCTATGCTGCGGTTTTCACCCCTCCTCACCGACGATGAATCCCGCCGGCTCGATCCTTGCGACCACCACCCAGCGCGAGACCGCGCTCCTGGCCAGCTATGCCCTGCATAGCGCCGATTCGCGGGGCCGCAAACATGCCGAGCCCGAGCATCCTTATCGCGGGCCGTTCCAGCGCGACCGGGACCGGATCGTGCATTCCAGCGCCTTCCGCCGACTGAGCGGCAAGATGCAGGTCTTCACGGGCGACATGGGGGACTATCACCGCACGCGGCTCACGCATACGCACGAAGTGGCGTCGATTGCCCGCACGATTGGCCGGGCCCTCTCCCTGAACGAAGACCTGATCGAAGCCTTGGCCCTGGTTCACGACATCGGCCATCCCCCCTTTGGCCATGCCGGCGAAGAGGCCCTCGACGAATGCCTGCGCGATTGCGGTGGCTTCTCGCACAATCGGTTCGCCCTGACGCTCGTCGAAGAGCTCGAAAGCCGCTATCCGGCTTTTCCGGGGCTCAATTTGACCCAGGAGGTGCTGGAAGGGCAACTTGCCCGCACCGATAAGCAAAGGGGGGCCGCCGCGCCCCTCGCGCCGCTCCTCGAAACGCAGGTCGTCGAAGCCGCCGACAGCATGACCTACGACGCCCACGATGCCGACGACGCGGTGAAGCTGGGGCTTGTTTCGCTCGAAGAGTTGGCCGAAAACGACCTGGTGCGCGAGGCGCTGGCGGGCGTCCGGCGGCAAGCGGCCGGACTGAACGACGATCTCTTGCGCAAAGCGGTCGTCCATCAGCTCATCGACCGGCAAGTGAACGACCTGCTGGCCCGCGCAAGTCGCGATTTGGCCAGCCTGGGCAAGATCCGCGCCGCCGAAGCGCGCCAGTCCGCCGCGCGGATTGGTCCCAGCAGCGAGCTGGCCGAGCAAAAGCGCGAGCTGGAGCGATTTCTCTACGAGCGGGTGTATCGCCATCCGCAGTTAGCGGCGGTGCGGCACGTTGCCCAGTCGCGACTGCGAGGAATGTTTGAATTTCTGGTGAAAAATCCCGACCGGCTGCCGGCGCGATTCGGCGAGCGGGCGAAAATCGTGGGAATTCCGCGGGGCGTGGGAGATTACCTCGCGGGCATGACCGACCGCTATTGCGACCAGCAGCATCGGGCATTGGGGCTGTCGTCGGAATGAGGATCGCATAACGACAACGGGGGGGCAGACTGCTATACTCTAGCCCAGGCCGTGCCATCCCCTTGCCTGCCACCCGCCGATTATCGTCCCCTTATGGCCCTGTTGATCCTTCGCACCGCGTTCGCCCTGGTGGCCATCGGCATTGCGACGCTGTTGGTCGGGCTCTTGGGCGATGCTCCTCCGTGGGTGCTGTGGCTGACCTTCTTGGGCACCATCGCCGTGGCGGGGCTCGCCATTTCGGCCGACGCCCTGATCCCGCGCAAGCAAATCGATGTCATTACGGCGGTCTATTTCGGCCTCGCGGTGGGGGCGTTCCTCACCTATGTGCTGATGCTCGCCCTGACCCCCCTCTTGCAGTTCATAGAGCCGGTGCCGCCGCGCGATGGAGTGCCGATCGTGCGGGCGGCGACGCAGCTCATTCTGGGAATGCTGCTTTGCTATACCTGCATCAGCGTGCTGATGCAAACCAAGGACGATTTCCGCTTCATCATTCCCTATGTCGAATTCGCCAAGGAAGTGAAGGGGCTGCGGCCGTATGTACTGGATACGAGCGTCGTCATCGACGGCCGCATTGCTGACCTGGTCGAAACCAGCGTGCTGGATAATCAGCTTATCATGCCACGTTTTGCCCTAGCCGAGTTGCAGGCCATCGCCGATTCGGGCGACAAAATGCGGCGAGCGCGCGGCCGCCGCGGGCTGGATGTGCTCAATCGCCTGCGAAACAACGAGCAGGTCGATCTGAAAATCTATGACCACGAGCTTCCCACGATGGCCGGCCAGCCGGTTGATATGAAGCTGGTGCTGCTCGCCAAGCATTTGGAGGGGAAGATCGTCACCGGCGATTACAACCTCAATAAGGTCGCCCGCTTGCACAATGTGCCAGTGATCAACCTGAACGACATCAGCAATTCGCTCAAGCCGGTGTTCTTGCCGGGCGAAGTGGTGGCGGTGCGGATCGTCAAACCCGGCGAAGAAGTGGGGCAGGGGGTCGGCTATTTGGACGACGGGACGATGATCGTCGTCGAAGGGGGGCGCGACCACATCGGCAAGGAAGTGAAAATCAGCGTCACCAACGTCCTGCAAACCCCCGCCGGGCGAATGATCTTCGGCAAGGCAACGGCGGCCTAAGGTAGGTCCGCCAGTCCCTTGGCGGACTTGCATCGCCGATTCATTTTCCCTTGGCGATCCACGTTTCTTGTCCAGACGCGAATGGACGTTATGCGCGGGTCTCCGACCCCGAACCAAATTCCGGCGGGGTCAGAGACCCGCGCCAAACCAGGGTTCAAACGCCGGTGGAATTTGAGCGCGGTAGTTCAAGGCAGGTCGCTCAAGGGCCTGAGCGACCTACTCTGCCTCCCCCATGCTCAGGCCGGCCTGGCGGCGGTACAATCCGGAATTCGCCGTGGCGGCCTGGGCCACGGCGTTTTCCTTTGATGGACCGCGAACATGACCGCAGCTGCCGCCTCCTTGCCGTCGATTGCTGACGAGCGCGTGCTGGTGCTCGATTTCGGCTCGCAATATGCCCAGCTCATCGCCCGCCGCGTCCGCGAAAACAACGTCTATTGCGAGATCGTCCGGCACGACATCACCCCCGAGCAAGTCCGCCGCCACAAGCCGCGCGGGCTGATTCTGAGCGGCGGCCCCAGCAGCGTATATGAACCTGGCGCGCCGAAGTGCGATCCGGCCCTGTTTTCGCTCGGCATTCCCGTGCTCGGCATTTGCTATGGCATGCAGCTCGCCTGCGACACGCTGGGGGGGAAGGTCGATTCGGCACCGGCTCGCGAATATGGCCGGGCCCGTTGCCAGGTGACGCAGCCGATGGACCTCTTGGCCGGCGTGCCGCAAAGCTTTGACGTGTGGATGAGCCACGGCGATCAGGTGACGCGCGTCTCGGACGATTTTCTCCCCCTCGCCAAAACCAGCACCTGCCCGATTGCCGCGGTGAAGCACAAAAAGCTCCCGGTTTTCGGCCTGCAATTTCATCCGGAAGTAACGCACACGCCGCTCGGCAGCCACATGCTGCACAACTTCCTCACGACTGTGTGCGGCTGCGCGGGAACGTGGAAGCTCGGCGATTTCGCCCGGCAGACGATTGCCCAAATGAAGCAGCGGATCGGCCAGGACCGGGTGATCTGCGGCTTATCGGGGGGCGTCGATTCGGCCGTGACGGCGGCTCTTCTTTATCAGGCGATTGGGTCGCGCTTATCGTGCATCCTGGTCGATAACGGCCTGCTGCGCAAAGACGAGCAAGCGGCCGTGCTCGCCGAGTTCACGGGGCACTTCAAAACCGATTTGCACGTGGTGCAAGGAGAGGCGAAGTTCTTGGCGACCCTGGCCGGCATTACGGAACCGCAAGAGAAGCGGCGACGGATTGGCCATGCGTTCATCGAATGCTTCAAGGAAGAGGCACGCCAAATCGAAGGGGCGAAATATCTGGCCCAGGGAACACTCTATCCCGACGTGATCGAAAGCGGCGCGGCCCCCGATGGCCCCGCCGCCACAATTAAGCTGCATCACAATGTCGGCGGCCTCCCCGCCGAACTCGGCTTTGAGCTGGTCGAGCCGCTGCGAGACCTGTTCAAGGACGAAGTTCGCCGGCTAGGGCTGGAACTGGGCCTGCCCGAAGATTTGGTGTGGCGGCATCCGTTCCCAGGGCCAGGGCTGGCGGTCCGATGCCTCGGCGAAGTGACCAAGGAGCGGCTCGACGTGCTCCGCGAGGCGGACGCGATCATGATCGAGGAAATCAAAGCGGCGAACCTCTATCGGCAGACTTCGCAGGCCTTTGCCGTGCTGCTGCCGGTGCAAAGCGTGGGGGTGATGGGAGACGCCCGCACTTATGAGAATGTCGTCGCCCTGCGGTGCGTGAATACGGACGACTTCATGACCGCCGATTGGACGCACCTGCCCTACGAAGTGCTCGCCCGGATCAGCACCCGGATCATCAACGAGGTGAAGGGGGTCAATCGGGTTTGCTACGACATCAGCAGCAAGCCCCCCGCGACGATTGAGTGGGAGTGAGCAGAAGGGCTGGGGCTTCGAGCTAGGGGCTAGAAATGCATCTCCCCCGCCCTAGAACCTATAGCCCTCCCCCCTTCCTCAACAAAAAAAGGCCCGGCCGTGGGGAACGACCGGGCCTCGGGCTTGTGGCCTGAGCGCTCGCCGACAGGGGATTGCCGACGCCGGCCGCTGGCCGGAGCGCTACAGGCGGTGGTGGGCGCTTTCACATGGGCATGGGCTTGCCGCCGACCAGGTCAATTCCAGGGGACTTGTCGGCACAGATGGAATCGACTTCGCCGCGCCGTCACAAGCACGATTTTCGCGTCCGGCAACACCATCGGCACAACCCCGCACGCTTCGCAAGGCCGCAAGGTTTGCCAGAATTGCCCGCCGCTCTCCTTTGGGGTGAGCTTTCGCTAGGGTGACAGCCGCTTTGCTAGCAGCACCGCTTCGTCGCGGGTGGTGATTTGGTGGTCGAGCTGCGCATCGCGCACCGCGCTCAAAATCTCGCGATAAGCCGGCCCCGGCGGAATGCCGAGCGGCTTGAGATCGGCCCCGGTAATCAGTGGCGGCGGATTGAGTTGATCCACTGGCTGGGCGAGCTTATCGCGGCAGAGGTCGATCTCCTCGGTGGTGCCATCGAGCACGCTGGCGACCGCGTGGCAATAGCCCAGCAATTCTTCGATCCGCGGCGCGACCAGCACCCGCTGCAAGCGGGGCCACGGAACACGGCTCGCCTGGCGAATCAGCGGTTCTTCGCCCAGCAATTTGGCGACCCCCTCGAACTCGTCGGTCGAGAGCTTCCACCGCTCGAAAAGCCGCCGGGGGATGTCGGCAAGTTGGCGATTGACCGCAGTGATTTCGCGAACGAGCGCGGCCAAGGCCATCGCGAATGTCGGCCGCTCCAAATGGTGCAAAATGTGCAGCGACCGCCGCCAAGGG
>JANRLS010000082.1:0-1553 GCA_033762315.1 Pirellulaceae bacterium | reverse complement strand
ATGCCCTGGGACGCATCGGCGATCCGGCCGGCGCGGCGGGGGTCGCCAAAGCCGAGCAATCGAGCGATGCCTTCCTGCATCTCATTGGTGCGTGGGGAGCGGCTCGGCTGAGCGGCGGCAACGTCGAGAAGACCACCGCGGTGGTGAAGGAACTGATCGCGACGCTCAGCGATTCGCAGCGCTTTCACCGCGAATTGGCGGCCCGGGCGCTACTGGAGCTCGGCGCTCCGCCGGAAATGATCAGCGCCGAACTCGATAAGGTTGCGAAGGATTTGCCCCCAGAAAAGATGGAATTGCTCATCGGTGCGTTTGCTTCGCTGGGAAGCCGCGTGGTGCCGCGAGCGACGGAACTGCTCAAGGATCCGCTGCGCCGCGAGCGGGCCCTGCGCATTCTGGCCCGCATCGGGGAAGATTCGGCTCCCGCCGTGCCGGAGCTCGTCAAACTGCTGCAAGATGCCGATCCCAAGGTGCGCACCGAGTCGCTCTTCGTGCTGGCGGCGATTGGCCCGAAGGCGGAAGCCGCGGTCGCTCCCGCCACCGCGTTGCTCGCCGATCCGGATCGCGATGTCATGCTGACTGCCGGCTATGCGCTGGGCAAAATCGGCCCGGCCGCCAAGAGCGCCATGCCCGCGCTGCAAAAGTTGCTGTCGTCGGATGATCAGATGACGCATCTGACCGGCGTCTGGGCTTTGCTGAAGATTGATCCGAAAAATCAAGACCTGGGCAAGTCGGCGGTGCCGTTGCTCGCGGCGGCCCTGAAGCACTCGTATGATTTCGTCCGCGGCGAGGCGGCCATCACGTTGGGAGAATTAGGCCCGCTGTCGGCGAGCGCCGTTCCCGCCCTGGAAGCGGCAGCCGCGAGCGACCCCAGCCCGGCTGTTCGTTCGGCGGCGGCCGCGGCGATCAAGAAGATCAAAGGGGCCTAGGACCGCGCGACCATGCTCGCACTCATCGCTCACGACGGCAAAAAACCGGCCTTGGTGGAGTTCGTGCAGAAGCACCGGACCGTGTTCGCCCGTCATCCGCTCGTGGCCACCGGCAGCACCGGCCGGCTCATTGCGGAACGGACGGGGCTCGCGGTCGAGTGCGTGGCTCATGGTCCGGATGGCGGGGACTTGATCATTGGCGGGCGCGTCGCCACCGACCAAATCCGGGCGGTTATCTTCTTTCGCGACCCCCTCACCGCCCAGCCGCACGAGCCCGATGTCAGCGCCCTGATGCGGGTGTGCGATGTCCATTCGGTGCCGCTGGCGACCAATCCCGGCACCGCCGAGGCCATTGCCGCCTGGTTGGCGACGCAATAGAATCCCCGCGGAATGAGCTAGACTTAAGGGATGTTCACCGCGCTATTCCTTGCCGTTTTGCTCTCCCCCAGCCAGGCGACTCCCGACCGGAGCGTCGTCGCCACGATCGACGGCGAGCCGGTGCTGGCGGTCGAGGTGCGGCATGAATTTGAGCAGGCGTATCGGGGCCGCGAGCTTGGCGAGGCCGAGCGAAAGACGCTCCTCGCGGCGGCGCGCGAGCAGGTGATCGATCGCCAGCTCGTGCTGCGT
>JANRLS010000081.1:0-32007 GCA_033762315.1 Pirellulaceae bacterium | reverse complement strand
CCAGTTTGGTGTATGGGTGGTGAACTACGAGTTCAACGGCATCCAGCAGATTTACGCCTTGCGGACGGTTTGCACTCACTTGGGCTGCACGCCCAACTGGCTGGAAGGCGAGCAGAAATTCAAATGCCCCTGCCACGGCAGCGGCTTTTATAAGGACGGAGTCAATTTCGAAGGCCCTGCCCCCCGCCCGCTCGAACGCTACGCCATCAGCCTGGCCGACGACGGCCAGCTGTTGGTCGATAAAAGCCGCACTTTCCAAGAGGAAATGGGGCAATGGAAAGACACCGCGTCGTATGTGCCCGTGTAACTGCAAATACGAAACCCGAAACTCGAAATCCGAAACAAATCACAGTCTCAAAATTCAGGAATTGCGATCCGCCATTCACTGAGGGTTAAGTCGTTTCGAATTGGTGCTTCAGTTTTGTTCGTGCTTCGGATTTCGTGCTTTATCAATATTTCCTGAATCTCAACTGGCCGCAAACTAGCTCCCATGGCTTCGCTCGGCGACATCATCCGCGAATCGCAAATCTGGAAAAGCATCATCCGGCATCCCGCGCCGGTCGATCGCCGCAATCGCGTCGTGGTGATGCTGACCAACTTTTTCCTTCACCTGCATCCGGTCTCGATCAAAAAGCAGGGCATTGCTCTCAGCTTTACCTGGTGCATGGGTGGCGTGACGTTCTTCCTGTTCCTGGTCGAAACGATCACCGGCGTTTTGCTGATGTTCTACTACCGGCCGACGCTCGAATGGGCGTACGCCGATATTCTCGCCCTCCGCGACGTGACGAGCCTCGGCATCCTCCGCGAAATTCACCGCTGGGGGGCCCACGCGATGGTCATCACCGTCTGGCTCCACATGTATCGCGTGTTCCTCACGGGCAGCTATAAGCCGCCGCGCGAATTCAACTGGGTCGTCGGTGTCGTCTTGCTCCTGCTGACTCTGCTCTTGTCGTTCACCGGTTATTTGCTGCCGTGGGATCAGCTCGCCATTTGGGCCATCACGGTCGGTTCCAACATGGCCCGCGCGACTCCCTTTTTGGGCTACGAAGGCCCCGGCAATCAACTGCTCACCATTGATGGCATCGACATGATTACCAACGCCTCGGACGCGCGGTTCGGCCTGCTCGGCGCGCGTTTCGTCGGCGAGGAAACGCTCAATCGGTTTTATGTGCTGCACTGCGTGGCCATTCCCCTGGCGGTGTCGCTCCTGCTGGCGATCCACTTCTGGCGGGTGCGTAAAGACGGCGGCATCAGCGGACCCTTGTAATCGTCCGTTGTCGGTGGTCGGTGATCGGTGGGATGAGCCCCACCGCCCACTGACAACTGACAACCGACAAAGGACAACTGACAAGAACCATGCACGGTCATGTCCCCTACCCGGAATTCCTGCACCACATCGCAGGTTTTCTCGGCTTCTATTATCTGTTCCTCGCCGTGATGAACGGGGTGGCCGCCCTGATTTTGTGGCAGTCCCCCAATCCACGCACCTTCTTCAAGCTGCCCGGCCTCAACCTGCCGGTGACGGACGCCCTCGTTTGGCTGCTCGTTTCCCTCTTTTTTCTGCTCGTATCCCCCATCGCCTTCAGCGGCAACCCCGAGTGGGTCAAGCTGATTTCACTGCCGCAGGGCTTGCGCGACGGCATCAACGCCCTGATGAACCCGACGATCTACTCCGTCGGCTCGCTCGTTTTGCTGCTCGCGGCGTTCTATCTGCGGACTTTCCTGGTCAAGCCGTGGGTGGCATGGTCGCTGTTCAATCTCTCGCTGCTGCTGATGGGGATGTCGATGCCCGATCAGAACTTCGCGGCCATCGTAATGAAGCCGGACAACGTTCCGATCGTGGCGATGGTGTTCCTCCTCGGCTATTTCACCTGGCTCTCGGCCTATCGCGCGGTGCAAAACGACGAGCGTGCCCGGCAGGGCCTCGAGCCGCTCGAAAAGCTCGATAGCGATAAGGTGCTGGTCTGGCCCGACCTCGTTTATACCGAGCTGATCTGCATGGTCGGTCTCACCGCCCTCTTGCTCTTCTGGGCCATCGCTCTGCAAGCGCCGCTCGAAGAGCCAGCCAGTGCCGTCAAAACGCCGAACCCCTCGAAGGCCCCGTGGTACTTCCTCGGCTTGCAAGAGATGTTGGTCTATTACGATCCGTGGATGGCGGGCGTCGTGCTGCCTAGCATGATCGTCGCTGGCCTCATGGCCATTCCCTACATCGACTTTAACAAAGCGGGCAACGGCTACTACACGATCGACCAGCGCAAGTTCGCCTATTTGATGTTCCAGTTCGGCTTTCTGGTGCTCTGGGTGACGCTGATCGTGATGGGCACCTTCCTGCGTGGTCCCAACTGGAATTTCTTCGGCCCTTACGAAATTTGGGATTCGCACAAAGTCGAGGCGCTGAATAACCGCGATTTGTCGCAGTTCTTCTGGATCACCCTGATGCAATCGAGCCGACCCAAAGCCCCCGAAGGTGCCAGCGAAGCCCTCAAGATCGGCTATGCGATCTTCCGCGAATTGCCGGGCATCCTGATCGTCATCGGCTACTTCGCGATGGTCCCGCCGCTCTTGGTGGTGGGGAGCAAGTTTTTCCAAAATCTGTTTATCCGGATGGGCTTCATCCGGTACATGGTGCTGACCAACCTGCTGCTCATGATGATGCTACTGCCGATCAAGATGCTCGGCCGCTGGACGGTGAACCTAAAATACATCATCTCGATGCCCGAATACATGCTCAATTTCTAGGAGGAAGAGTAGGTGGTGAGTGGTGAGTCGTGCGAACACAAATCGCACCACTCGCCACTCACCGCTCACTCCGTAAGCCATGCCCGCAACCGAATCCACCTGGCGTCACATGCCGCTGATGCATCGCGTCTTCGCGATCAGCGGCGTGGTGCTGACCGTCGCCACGCTCTGGATGTTTTACAAGGACCATACCCGGCCCTGGAAAACGATCCAGCCGCAAGTGGTGAATATCGACCTCGCCATGAATCGCTGGCGGCAGGAGCAATACGAAACCTCCACCGCGACCTTGCAGCACGAGCGGCTATCGCTCGCCCTGGCTCAAGCCAAGGCCCAGCCCCTCGATGCCACGCTCTTGGCTGATTTTTCGAGCGCCGTCGAAACCGACCGGACCGATGCCCGCCAACTCGCTAGCATCCAGGCCCGCAACGACCAGCTCAAAAGCCTCTCCGCCGAAGCCGCCACGCTGCGCTCGGAGGCGACCGCCGCTCTCGCGACGGCTGACAAAAAGCCCGAAGACGCCCCCCTGCGCTCCGCCGCTCGCGCCGCCGACGAAAAAGCCGCCAAAGCCGAGGCTAAGGCCGCCGCTGCTCGCACGGCCTTGGTCGGCCAATTGCAGAACCTCGTCATTGCCGCTAAGAACCGCGAAGACAAAGTCCTTGACGACCGGAAAGCGGTCTCGGGGAAAATCGACGCCGCCAAAGCCCAGTATGACATCGCCATTCGTGACAACCTGGGCGAAGCGGAACTGGCCCGCCGCCAAGAGGCCATTAACGCCTTGGTCGGAGCCATCGGTAAGTCGGGCACCTTCAACGATCTGAACGAAACCTACCAGCAGCTCAGCGCCCATCGCCGCAAGATCGAGTCGGTTCTGAAGGGGCTGAATGAAAGGGTCGATGCGGCCCAAAAGGCGCACGACGACAGTCTGGCGAATTTGGAACGGCTGCGAACGCAGGCCCGTCAGCAGTACGAAAGCTACTTCGTCGGCAGCTTTCCATTTTTGGGAAAGAAGATCCTCACCCTCCCGATTCTCGACGCTTTCAGTTCCCCGCGTAAAATCGACAACCTCTGGAGTGATGGCCTGCTACAAGACTATAGCCACGCCCGCGTCCGCCGCTTCGACCGCTGCACCACCTGCCATCAGTCGATCACCAAAACGCTTCCCGGCATGCCGACGACCCCGGCCTATCCGGGCGAGCAGGACCACGAGCTGGTACTTGTTCCTCCGGCCGCCGGCGAAACCCCCAAGCCCCGTCTCGACCGGCTCGGCAACGAGCTACCAATCACGCTCGAAGATTGGCTCGGCATTCGCCTCGCCGATGCCGGCCTCCTCGATGCCGACGATGTGACGGTCTCGCTCGTCCTGCCAAACACCCCCGCCGCGCGTGCCAATTTCGTGCGTGCCCCGTCGGCGGACGATAAGCAGACCGGCCTCGAATTGCGCGAAGCCTCGGCCCAGCTAACCGAGCTTCCCGGCTCGGCCCGCAATCCATTCCCGACACTTCCCGGCCTCGCCGTGGGAGACGTCATCACCAGCATCAACGGAAGCGATCTCTTCGGTGGCGACCGTAGCCCGAAACGCGTCTCGGCGATGCTCTTGGCGCTCGCCCAAGAAGGGAAACCGATCCGGTTGGGGGTCCGCCGCGGCTTGCCGAATCCTTACACTTCGCACCCCCGGCTCGACCTGTTCGTCGGCGATTCGAGCCCGCACAAGTTGCAAACCTTCGCTTGCACCGTTTGTCACGAAGGGCAAGGGAGCGCCACCGAATTCAAGTGGGCCTCGCACACCCCCAATAACCCGATCGATGCGGCCCGCTGGAGCGCCGAGCACGGCTGGTTTGATAATGCTCACTGGATTTTTCCGATGCTCCCGCAGCGGTTTTCGGAAAGCTCCTGCCTCAAGTGCCACCATGAAGTGGTCGAACTAGAGCCAAGCGAGCGCTTTCCCGATCCGCCGGCACCGAAGCTGGTGCATGGTTATCACCTGATTCGAAAGTACGGCTGCTACGGTTGCCACGAAGTGAACGGCTACGATGGCCCCACACGCCGCATTGGTCCCGATTTGCGGTCGGAGCCCAACTATTTCGCCTCCGCGCAGTCGCTGCGAACCCTGCTCCCCGCCCGCGACTCGCTGCTTACCGGCAAGCTCGCCAGCTTGTCGCAAAAAGTGAAGGATCTGAACGATCAGATCAGCAAGGCCGATCCCGCTCAGGCCGAAGCGACCGCCGCGATGCAGAAAGAGCTGGTTGCTGCCCAAGGTCAAATGGCCGAGGCCCAACGCCTGCTCGAAAACGTCATCCGGGCGTCGCGATTGGCCGCCACGCTGGTCAATCATCCGGAACTCGTCGATCCGCGGCATGAGCTACTCGGCATCCTGAATGACGACGTGAAACTCGCCCAGGATGCCGGAGACGCTCCAGCCAGCGAGTCCGCGCTGACCGCGTTCGATGCCAAGGCTCACGCAATGGCGGGCTGGTTCAAAGATCAAGAAGCCCCTGGCAGCCTGCGCCGTTCTGGTCCTAGTTTGCGTTATGTCGGCGCGAAGCTCGATCGCGAATTCCTCTACGACTGGATCAACGACCCGCAGAGCTTCCGCCAGTCCACCCGCATGCCCCGGTTCTTCGGCCTCTGGGACCACCTGAAAGATGCCGACGGACACATGCACGATGAAGCCGCCCCAAAGCTCGAGCCAATCGAAATTCGCGGCATGATCGAGTATCTGACGCACTACAGCCAGGACCGGGCCAAAGTGCTCACCGGCCCCTCACCCGATGACCTCGCCGCCGCTTATTCGCCGCTGCCGCGGCCGGCAGGAATCGATAAGTGGACCGATGACGAGAAGGTGGCCCGCGGGAAGATCGCCTTTCAGACGCGCGGCTGCCTTGCCTGCCACACGCACCAAGATTTCCCCGACGTCTCGAAGTTCCGCCCCGCAGAAGAGATCGTGCAAGGGCCCGACTTGTCTGCCGTGGGCACCAAGTTCGGTGCCGAGCGCAATCCGGCGGGTCCCGATTGGCTCTATAGCTGGATCAAGGAGCCGACCCGGTATCACGTTCGCACCGTCATGCCGAATCTCTATCTCGATCCCGACATGATTCCCGGCCCCGACGCGGCCAAGCCGAAGGATGGAGCCAAGTGGTTTGACCCGGCGGACGACATCGCTACCTACCTGCTCAAGTCCTCGACGAGCAACTGGAAGCCGGTCGCCGCGGCGGCCACCGCCACGAAACCGCTCGATGGCGATGGCCGCAAGGCGCTCGAAACGCTGATGTCCGAGTATCTCAACGAGGCGTTCTATCGCGATGCGGCCGCCGATTATCTGCTCAACGGCATTCCGCCGGAAATCGAGGGGGAGTTGAAGGGTGCGGAAAAAGACCTGATTGTCGATCCCGCGAAGAAGCCGACCGCCGCCGCGTGGGAAACTCAGCAGCTGCGCTACATCGGCCGCAAGTCGATCAGCAAGTATGGCTGCTTCGGCTGCCACGATATTCCCGGCTTTGAAGATGCCAAACCGATCGGCACGGGCCTCGCCGATTGGGGTCGCAAGGATCCAGCCAAGTTGGCATTCGAGCACATCACGCACTACATCGAGCATGGCCACGGCCATGCCGGTCACGGCGGGCACGATAAGTCGTCCGATCACGAGTCTCCCGCCCAGGCCGAAGCCGAGGCCGAGGAAGATACTCCCGCCGGCGAGACAGTCGCGTTCTTCAAGTCGGCCCTCGAAGCCAGCAATCGAATCGGCTTTATCTATCAAAAGCTGAAGGAGCCGCGGAGCTACGACTACGATAAGACCGAAAATAAGCGCTACAACGAACGGCTCCGGATGCCGCAATTCCCGTTCTCGGTGGAAGAGCGCGAGGCGGTGGTCACATTCGTCTTGGGACTAGTGGCCGACCCGCCGCGCGAGAAGTATATCTTCACCCCCAATCCGCGGACCCGCGCTTTGGTAGCGGGCAAGCAGGTGCTCGAGAAGTACAACTGTGGCGGCTGTCACATTTTGGAGGTCGAGAAGTGGCAAATCAGCTATGGTCCGGGGGAATTCGGTCCCCAGGCCGAGGCCAAGATTTTGCCCTTCATGCGGCCGCAGATCAGCCCGCAAGCGCTGGCGGCGCAGGCCATTCCGGACCATCGCAACTTGCTGCATAGCTCGGCTCACGGCATGCCCAACCTCAAGAAGGAAGACGGCCTTCCGGTCATCAAGGATGCCGACGGCCTCGACCTCGAGGACGACGCCAACTATCGCCCCAGTGAAATTCGCCAGGCGGTCGATCTGTTCCAGCCGACGATCTTCGACGGCAACCTCTATCTCACCGGGCAGTCGCCGGTGTCGGCGGGAGCCAACCAGCTCGACGCGCGGTATCCTACCTGGGGAGGCGTGCTCACGCGTTACCTCACCCGCGAAGTGACCCGGCTCGAACGGCAGGTGAATTCCAACGCCTCGGGTGCCGAAGCGCTCGGCTGGCTGCCACCGCCACTGATTGGCGAGGGGCACAAGGTGCAGTCCGCCTGGCTGCATGATTTTCTACTGGAGCCCTACACGATCCGTCCCGCCACATTTTTGCGGATGCCCAAGTTCAACATGACCAGCGGCGAGGCGACGGCTCTGGTCAATTACTTTTCGGCCGTCGATAACGCCGAGTTCCCTTACGAATTCACGCCGCAGCGACTCGAAAGCGAGCTCGCCGCGCGGGCCGTGGAATATGGCAAGCTGCTCGACGAAGCGGGGGTCGCCGCCCCCGGAGGCAAATGGGCCTCCGAGCCGACCGAAGCGCTCATTGCTCGCCGCTTCGAGGACGCGATGAAGATCGTCGTCGATGCCAACTATTGCGTGAAGTGCCACAAGGTTTCGGACTTCTCCCCCACTGGCAGCAACCGGGGCAAAGCTCCCAACTTGGCCGATGTCTATCGCCGGTTGCGGCCCGCTTATGTACGCGATTGGATCGCCAATCCGAAGATGATCCTGCCGTACACGTCGATGCCCGTGCAGTTCGCTTATGACCCCACCCTGCCCTTCGAGGGAACGGCGGTGAATCAAAATCTGTTCCACGGCACTGGCACGCAGCAAATCGATGGCCTCGTCGATTTGCTGATGAACTTCGATCAATACTCCCGCCAAAACCGCAAAATCGCGGAGCTGGTCAAGCCGGCCGCTCCCCCCGCGGCGGCGGAAACCACCCCAGCCACCAGTTCCGGAGGACCGTAGCGAGCGGGTGCCTCTCCGGCAGCCCGTCATGGTCGGTTCGCGGCCCTCCGCCTATACTGCGTAGAGCCGCGCGGCCCACCACCAAGCGTCGAACAGCGCGGCCGCCGTTCGACCTTTCTCGCCCGTTTTGGCCCCATCACGCGGGGCCCTTTTGAGGAGCCAATGATGATTCATCGCCTACTGCTCTCGACTTTGCTGGTCACTGCTTTCGCCACGCTAGCCCCAGCTCAGGAGTGGGGAGATTTAGAAGCCACGTTCAAGCTCAAGGGGGATTTCGAGCCCAAGAAGATCACCCCCGATAAGGACGTGGCGGTCTGCACGAAGGTGAAGCTCGTCGAGCAGAATTGGGTCGTCGATCCCGCGACCAAAGGGATTGCGAACATCGCGGTGTATTTCCTGCTCACTCCCACTGGCAAGAAGCCGCCCGTGCATCCCGACTATGCCAAAACCGCGCAAGACAAGATCGTGCTCGACAATCTCAACTGCAAGTACATCCCGCATGTGCTCAACCTGCGCACGTCGCAGACGCTGGTGCTGAAGAATTCGGACCCAGTCGGCCACAACATGAAGGCCGATTTCTTCGCCAACGTGCCGTTCAACGACCTGATCCCGGCCGGCGGCCAGATCGAGAAGAAGCTCCCCAGTCCCGAAGCGGCGTTCGTTCCCGTCTCGTGCGCGATTCACGGCTGGATGAATTCGTATTTGCTGGTCCGCGACGAGCCTTATGTCGGTATTTCCGATGAGAAGGGGCAGATGGTCATCAAGAATCTGCCGGTCGGTGAATGGACGTTTGTGGTCTGGCAAGAGAAGGCTGGGTACATCGGAGACGTAACGCTCGATGGCAAGCCGACGACCTGGGCGGTGAACGAGCGCAAGGGGCGGGTGAAGATGACAATCAAGCCCGGCAAGAATTATCTCGGCGTCGCGGCTCCCACGCCGGCGACGAAGGGGATTGTCGAGATCACTCCGGCCACGCTGAAGATCCAGTAGGATCGCGGCCTAAAGGGGATTCACCAGTGAACGCCAAGTCGATTATCTGCCTTGCATTCGCGGCGATTTTGCCCGCCGCCGGTTGCCAGCGCGAAGGGCTCTCTCCCGCGGTGCGGCCGGTTGAGGCGAACGTCGTCGCCCTGCGGGCCGCGATGGGGGGAGACAAAGGCGCTGCCCCCGCCGAGACAGTCGCCGCCCAGGAGCCGACTGGCTTTGGCACGTTGCGAGGCAAGTTTCTGGTCTTGGGAACGCCGCCAGCCCGTCCCCCTTTGATGATTGATAAAGAGCAAGACGTTTGTGCTCCTGGCGGCAAGCAGGTTCCCAGCGAGACAGTGGTCGTCGGCCCTGGCGGCGAGTTGCAAAACGCCGTCATCTATCTGGAAACCAAATACAAGGCGGGCGATCCCAAATGGGAACATGCCGACGACTTGGCCGCCATGAACGCCGAGATCATTTTCGACCAGAAGGTTTGCCGATTCCTCACCCGCGTCGCCGCGATGCGGAGCACGCAAACAATGAAGGTGCTCAACAGCGACCCGGTCGGACACAACACCAAGCTCGATGGAGACGGCGGCGCTCGGCCCGACAACTTCACCGTCCCGTCGAACTCCAGCGCTTTCTATGCCCCCGGTGGCGAGTCGCAGCAGCCGTTCCCCGTGTCGTGCAGCATCCATCCGTGGATGTCCGCTTGGTGCCTGGTTCGCAATAGCCCGCACTTCGCCGTGACCGATAAGGACGGCAATTTCGAGATCAAGCACGTGCCCGCGGGGGTTCAGCTGAAGTTCCGAGTGTGGCAAGAGAAGGCCAAATTCATTTCGGCGGCGACGGTCGCCGGCAAGACGGACAAACCGTTCGGCAAGGGGCGGCTCGAATTGACGCTGGAAAAAGATGAGGTTCGCGAACTCGAATTCAAGATCGAGACCAAGCTGCTCGGTGGTTAAGAACGCGAGTTATTCGAAAGGCAGGGGTTGTCGCATGTTGGGAAGGTTGTTTCGCACCGTTACTTTCGGCCTCGCGGCGCTCGCGCTGGTCGGCGGCTGCGGTTCGCCGACCGCCAAGTATCGCCGCTACGAAACCTACGTGCGCAAAATGGAGCTCGGCACGGGGAACGACAAATTCCGCCTTTCGGGCCCGAATCTGTCGAGCGTGGACGAAGTCGTGACCGCCCTCTATGGCACGCCCGACGAGCCGGCCCTTCCGGCACTCGACGAAGTCGAAGTCGCCCAAGTGCTCGACCTCGCCAAACTGAAGCTGGCGGCCGGTCCGGTGGGGAGCGACGAGCAAGGGAACGTTCGCGGTCTCTATCGCGAGCACTGCGCCCACTGCCACGGCATCACGGGGGATGGTTGGGGGCCGACCGCGGCATTCTTGAATCCGTATCCCCGTGACTATCGCCCCGGCAAGTTCAAGTTCAAATCGACCCCGGTTGGCTATCGCCCCACGCACGATGACCTGAAGAAAATCCTGCTCGAAGGGATTCCCGGCACGGCGATGCCGTCGTTCAAACTGTTGCCCGACTTGGAGGTCGAGGCGCTCGTTCATTACGTCAAATATCTTTCGATTCGAGGCGAAACGGAGCGGACATTGCTCGAAATGCTGATGGCTGGCGAGGAGCTTACCAAAGACACCCGGCTGGTGACGGTCGATGTCAGCACCCCCGAACTGAAGACCCGACAGCAGGATGAATTGGCGGCCGTCAAGGATCGCGTGAGCACCGTCGTCAAGCGGTGGCAGTCCGCTCCTGAAGCGGTCGTGGCGATTCCCGCTCGCGACAGCATGACCGCCGAGCAACTCGACGAATCGCGCCGCCGCGGCCGCGACCTGTTTTATGGTGCCATCGCCAACTGCGTGAAGTGCCACGGCGATTCGGCACTCGGCGACGGCACCCTGACCGACTACGACGACTGGGCCGGTGAATTCATCGGCAAAGGCCCCGACCAGCAGCAGCTAATCAAGGTATTCGTCGCCGCCGGCCTCCCTGAACCTCGCAACATCAAGCCTCGCAACTTGCGGCAGGGAGTGTTTCGCGGCGGCTTGCGCCCGGTCGATATCTACTGGCGCATCAAGAACGGCATCGAAGGGACTCCCATGCCAGCTGCCACCATGAAGCCGGAAGGGGATGCCAGCGCGAAGGGGCTCACTCCCACCGACCTGTGGGACATCGTGAACTACGTCGAGTCGCTTCCGTTTGAGTCGATCAGCGATCCCTTCCAGGCGGTTCCCGCGATCCCGCGGGAGAGGTTGTAGTCGGTTTTGCGCCAATCTCGGCTCGCCGAGAGGAGAATTTCCGTGGGACGGTTTTGGAGTTTGCTATTCCTGCTCGTGCCGATTTTGGGCGTGGGCTGCTTTGTCTGGGCGATGGCCGGACTGTGGCCCATGCGCGGACATTGGCTGCCGGAAGATGTCAGCAGCCACGGGCACGTCATCGACGGCCTGTTCATGTTCATTTTGTATCTCACCGGGATCATCTTCGTCGCCACCGGCCTTGTTTTCTTTTGGTTTCTCTGGAAATACGACGCCGCCCAAAATGCCGAACCGGTCCGCTTCATGCACGGCAGCCACACGCTGGAAGTCGTGTGGTCGATCATTCCCGCCGGCACGCTGGTGTTCATCGCCATTTATCAGATGGATGCCTGGGCCGATGCCAAGCTCCGCCGCCCAATGCTGCCCGGCCCCGATGGGAAGCTGAACACCGCCGACGACATTCCCAAGCCCCCGATCGCCGAAATCACTGGCCGCCAGTTTGAATGGCGGATCCGCTATGCGGGCGAAGATGGCATCGTCGGCACGCGGGACGACGTGCAACTGGTCAACGACCTGCGGTTGCCCATCAACGAAGAGGTGGTGCTATCGATTAAGAGCCAAGACGTCTTGCACAGCTTTTTCCTTCCCAATTTGCGTGTCAAGCAAGATGTCGTTCCCGGCATGAAGCAGTTTGTCTGGTTCAAGGCTCAGAAGACGGGAGTTTACGACATTGTTTGTGCCGAGCTTTGCGGCTGGGGGCATTACAAGATGCGTGGCCGGCTGACGTTGCAAAACCGTTCCGATTTTGACCGCTGGTTGGGGCAGGCCCACGCCGCCCAAAACCAGGCCGAATTTACGCCCGCTTCGGGAGAAGCCGAATGAGCGCCATTTCCCTGCCCGCCCCCCTGGCGGCAGATCATCATCATGCCGAGATGGACGTGGGAACGTTCATCCGCACCTATGTCTTCTCGCTCGATCACAAGATCATCGGGCTGCAATTCCTGTTTTCGACGCTGCTGTGGTTTCTTGTCGGCGGCCTTTTGGCCCTGGGAATCCGCTGGCAATTGGCTTGGCCGTGGCAAGACATGCCGGTCATCGGCCGCATGCTCTTCTCGGCCGAGGGGGGCCAAATCTCGCCCGAGTTTTACACCACTCTCTTCACCATGCACGCCACGGTGATGATCTTCTTCGTCATCATCCCGATTTTGGCCGGGGCCTTCGGCAACTACCTGATCCCCCTGATGATCGGGGCCGACGACATGGCCTTCCCCACGCTGAACATGCTCAGCTACTGGTTCATGTGGCCGGCGTTTATTCTCATCGGCCTCAGTTTCCTCTGGCCCCCGTATGGTGCCGGCGGCGGCTGGACGAGTTATCCCCCGCTCTCCGCCGTCAAGGAAGCGGCACCGGGCAGTGCCTTTGCCCAAACGATGTGGCTTCTGGGAATCACCTGCGTCGGCATTTCGTCGATGCTCGGCTCGGTCAACTACATGACCACCATCATCCAGATGCGGGCCCCCGGCATGACGATGTTCCGCCTGCCGCTCACGATCTGGGGAATGTTCATCACCGCCATTTTGCAGGCCTTCGCCTTGCCGGTGCTGACGGCCGCCGGCTTCATGCAACTGATGGATCGCGAGTTCGCGACTGGTTTTTTCCTGCCCGAAGGGCTGCAAGTCAACAACAATGCGATGGCCAGCGGCGGCGGCCACCCGATTTTGTGGCAGCACCTCTTCTGGTTCTATTCGCATCCCGCCGTGTACATCATGATCCTCCCGGCGATGGGGATGGTGAGCGACATTATCGCCTGCTTCGCTCGCAAGCCGATCTTCGGTTACAAGCCGATGGTCTATTCGATCAGCGGCATTGCGGGGCTGGGCTTCATCGTGTGGGGGCACCACATGTTCGTGTCGGGCATGAACCCGATGCTCGGCATGACCTTCATGGTCAGCACGATGATGATCGCGTTGCCGAGCGCCGTGAAAACGTTCAACTGGCTCGGCACGGTGTGGGGGGGCAAAATTCAGTTCACCACTCCAATGCTGTTTGCTCTGTCGTTCGTGTCGATGTTCATCATCGGCGGCCTGTCGGGCATTTTCATGGCCGCCACGCCGGTCGATATCTTCATCCACGATACCTATTTCATCGTCGCCCACTTCCACTATGTGCTCTTCGCCGGCACGGCGATGGCCGTCTTCGGGGCCATCTATTTCTGGTTCCCGAAAATGTTCGGCCGGATGATGAACGACGACCTCGGCAAGGTCCACTTCTTCCTCACGTTCATCTTTCTCAACGGAACGTTTTTCACGATGCACATCCTCGGTGCGGTCGGCTTTCCGCGCCGCTTGGCCGATCCCTACGACTACGAAACGTTCCGCCACTTGCAACCGATGAACCAGTTCATGACGATCTGCGCCATCGGCATGGTCGCCTCGCAGGTGCTGTTCGCCTACAACTTCTTCCACAGCATGTTCTTTGGCACCCCTTGCGGCCGCAATCCGTGGGGTGCCAACAGTCTCGAATGGTTTGCCCCCAGCCCCCCCGGCCACGGCAACTTCGACCAGCAGCCGATCGTTTATCGCGGGCCCTATGAATACGGCTCGCCGGAAGTGGATACCGACAACTACCCCCAGTGGCAGCCCCCGCCGAGCGACCCCAGTCGGATTCACAAGCCCGATCACCACTAACCACCTCACGAACAAATTAGCCGGGACCAAACTTGGTCCCGGTATTTCCAAATTGACGCAATCTCCGGGATCAGTTTGGTCCCGGCTATTTCGATGGACAGACAAGCGCAAATCGAAAGCCTCTGGCCACATCGGCTGGCGGTGGCGCTTGCGCTGGTCACGTTTCCGCTCATCTGGGTCGGCGGCCTTGTCACGACTTATGACGCCGGCATGGCGGTTCCCGATTGGCCGGGGACCTACGGCTACAACCTGCTGCTCTATCCTTGGCAGTCGTGGCTCGCCGCCCCGTGGGATCTATTCATTGAGCATGGCCATCGCTTGTTGGGTGCCACGGCGGGGTTCATCGCGATTGGCCTGGTCCTCGCCGCTTATCGCCGCGAATCGCGAGGCTGGGTGCGGCTGCTAGCGGTTGGCGCCCTCGTGCTGGTCGTCGCCCAAGGATTGCTAGGCGGCGCGCGAGTGCTCCTCGACGAGCGCCTCGTCGCCATGATTCACGGCTGCGTGGGGCCGCTGTTCTTCGCTTACCTCGCGGTGCTGGTGGTCACCACTTCCCGCTGGTGGATCGCCGCTCCGAAGCTCGATTCGGCGACCGGTGCGAGCTTCGCTCGCGCGGCCTGGGCAACCGTCGGCCTGGCCTACGGGCAACTAATGCTCGGAGCCATTTTGCGTCACATTCCGCTTTCCGCTCCCACGACGCTCTTCCGCGCGGCGCTCCTTATGCATCTCGCGCTCGCGGCCGCCCTCGCACTGCACGTGCTGTCCACCCCCTGGCGCGCTCGGCGGCTGCCCGAAGTAGCGGCCGGGAGCCTGTCGGGGCTAAGCCTCATGCTGACTATGCTCATTGCCGCGCAGTTGCTCTTGGGTTTGGGCACTTATGTCGCCAAGTACTCCTATCCCGCGTGGCTGGGTGAATATCACTTCGCGGCGGCGCACGTCGTCCAAGAAAAAGGCTTGTGGCAATCGCTCGTCACCACGGGGCATGTGGCCAACGGCTCGCTGATCCTGTTCCTCGCCGTCAGTTTGGCGGCTCGCGGCTCGCGGCTCTTTTCGCTGCGGGCTTGGGGCGCTCCGGCGACCGCCGCATTGTTGGCGGGTAGCCTAGCCGCGGTTCGCAGGGGGATCGCATGAGCGCCTCCACCTTGGCCGTCGCCGAACCACGGATCGCCCTGCTGGGCCGTTTGCGCGATTATGTTGAGCTAACCAAGCCCAGAATCGCCGTGCTGGAGCTGGTGGTCGTGCTCACTGCCGGCGTTGTCGCCACCTGGGGGCAGCCCGATCCGGCGACCATCGCCCACGCTCTGTTCGGCACGCTGCTTGTGGCCGCAAGCGCCAGTGCCGCTAATCAGTGGCTTGAACGGTTCAGCGACTCCCGGATGCCCCGCACGGCCGACCGTCCGCTTCCAACTGGACGCATCTCTAGCACCGAAGCCCTGGTTTTCGCGGGACTCACGCTACTGGCGGGCACGCTCTACATCGCCGCGTTCCTCAATCTCGCCTGCCTCGGCTGGGCCCTGGCGGCGTGGGTCGCTTATGTCGCGGTTTATACTCCCCTCAAGCTGCATTCAGCACTCAACACCGCCGTTGGCGCGGTGGCCGGCGCGTTGCCGGTGCTTATCGGCTGGAGCGCCACGGGAGCGGCGCTCGATGGCCGGGCCCTCGCGCTCTTCCTCGTGCTATTCCTCTGGCAGTTTCCGCACTTCATGGCGATCGCCTGGCTCTACCGCGAGCAATACGCCCGCGGCGGCCACCAGATGCTGACGGTGGTCGATCCGACCGGCCGTCGCGCCGGCCGACAGGCGGTGCTGGCCGCTCTTGCGCTTATTCCCGTGAGTCTGGTCCCCGTGCTCGCGGCACCGGGCCTGGGCACTATTTTGTACGTCACCCTCGCGGGGCTGTTGGGCTTTGGCCAATTGGCCCTGGCAATTGCCTTTGCCCACTCGGCCACCGACTGGCGGGCCCGGCTTTTGTTGCGGGCTTCGCTCGTTTATTTGCCGACGCTGCTCGCCATGCTGATCCTCGTTCCCTGGCTCTAATTTTTCCTGGGCGAACTCATGACTGACCACGCTCACGCCGATCATGGCCACGGCCACGTGAAGCTCGAATACCAGCCGTCGATTCCCATCGGCAACGGCAAGCTCTGCCTGTGGCTCTTCCTTTCGACGGAGATCATGTTTTTCGCCGGGCTGATCGCGACCTACATCGTCCTCCGCTTCGGCGTGCCGGCGAATACCTGGCCCCTGCCGCATGATGTCCATCTGGTCGAAAGCATCGGTGCTTTCAATACCTTTGTGCTGATTTGCTCCAGCGTATCGATCGTACTCGCCCTGGAAGCGTCGCGCCAAAACCAGCCTGGCCTCGCCAAAGGGTGGATGATCATTACCTTTGTCCTCGGCGCGGTCTTTCTCGGAGTCAAAGCCTACGAGTACAAGGAGAAGTTCGCTCACGGCATCTATCCGCGCCGCCCGCGAAGTCTGATCCACGAGAAGGCTGACATCTACTACGTGCAAGCGGTCCGGACTGAACTGAAAGCGCGGTTCGACAAGATGCTCCCGCACGAGCAGGAGTATCAGGCCCGCGTCAAGGAATTAGAAGGCAAAGCCGATCTCTCCACCGGCGAACAGGCCGAGCTTGACCACCTGAAGCGCGAATTGCTCTACCGCCCCTTATTCGTATCTCTCGCCCAGTGGACCGAGCTTAAGGCCGCCAAGGAAGACGATCCCATTAAGCGCCGCCAGGCAATGGAAATGCTGGCCGACGCCATTTACCCCTTGCATCACACGCTTCGCGATCAAGAGCAATACATCGCTCTTCTCGAAGAAGAAGCTCGACAGTTGCCCACCTCGATTCAAGAGGTTTCAAGCCAGCAGGCCAGTCTGCAAGGGGATTCCGATAAGCTCAAGGCCGAACTTGCGATGCTGATCGAAAAATCGACCCAGCTTTCCACCCAGCGTGGCAAGCTTCAAGAACAAAAGGACAAGCTCAAGCCGATCGAAGCCAAGCCCGCCGCCACTTCGGCCTTGCCGCGCGGGGAGTCGTTCGTGTCGCTCCAACCGGCCGAGGCGCAGCCATCTCCCGCCGAGCAAAAGCTGATCGACGAAATCGCCGCGATCGATGCCCAAATCGCCGACCTCGCCCAGCAGCAGAAGGATCGGGGCGTCGCCGCCGGTCAGCTCGACGAGCAAATCGCCGCTCTCAAGGCCCGGCATGAGGCGCTCCAAGGGCGGCTCGATCTGCTCCCGCTGCTCAAGGAGGCCGAGCAGGTCGGCCAGCCGCACCACGGCCTCAACGACTTCCTCCACGGCATCATGCTGCCGATGCGGATTCCGAGCGGCAACATGTGGGCCAGCACCTACTTCCTGATGACCGGCTTTCATGCGATTCACGTGCTGGTCGGCCTGATTGCCTTCGTATTGATCTTGTTCTACACGCTCGACGTCAAGAAGGCCCACGTCATCGAGAATATCGGCCTCTACTGGCACTTCGTCGATCTGGTCTGGATTTTCCTTTTCCCGCTGTTGTATTTGTTTTAGAAGGAGGTCCGTTGTCCGTGGCCCGTAGTCCGTTGACCCAACCCAACCCAACGAACCACGGACCATGGACCGCGGACACACAAATGGCTGACCACACCCACGCTCCCGCTGGCGAAGACGACTTGCACGAACATCACGCCCCCGGCGGCCTGATGAAGTATCTGGCCGTCTTCGGGGCGCTCCTCGTGCTGACGGCCATTTCATTCGCCGTCGGCAATAGCCAGTCACTGCGTGAGAATTCGCCACAGGTCATGTGGGCCATGATGATGGCCGTCTCTTGCGCCAAGGCGCTACTCGTCATCATGTTTTTCATGCACCTCATGTGGGAGGCGAACTGGAAATACGTGCTGACGATTCCCGCCTCGATGATGAGCATTTTTCTGCTTCTTATGCTGGTTCCCGATATCGGCCGCCGCACGCAAAAGTACGCCGAAGAGCGCTGGCTCCACGCCGCCGAGCCGCAAGCCGCCCATCACGATCACGCTCCGGCCGCCGGCCACAAGGGAGATACGCATGGCCACGAGCCTGGCAAGCCCGCCGCTCCCGCCGACGGCCACTGAGCCCGCGTTGGCCCCTTCCCCTCTGGCGGTACAAATCGCCGGCTTGGCCCACGCTTACGGCTCGCACCAAGCCCTTGGTCCGCTCGATTTGGCCATTCCGACCGGCGAGATTTTCGCCGTCCTCGGCCCCAATGGTGGCGGCAAAACATCACTGTTTCGAGTCCTGTCAACGCTCGCCCCGGTGCAAACCGGCGCGGTGCGCGTCCTGGGCTTTGATCTGGCCCGCCTGCCGGGCGAGATCCAGCGGCGGATGGGAGTCGTCTTTCAGGCCCCCAGTCTCGACCGCAAGCTGACCGTCGCCGAAAACCTCAACCATCAGGGGGCGCTGTATGGGCTTGCCGGCCGCGCCTTGGCCGAGCGGCGCGACCGCTTGCTCGACCGATTTGGTTTGGCCGACCGGGCCAGCGAACTGACCGAAAAACTTTCGGGGGGATTGCGGCGGCGGGTCGAGCTGGCTAAAGGACTGTTGCACGATCCCAGCTTGCTCTTGCTCGACGAACCGAGCACCGGCCTCGATCCGGCGGCCCGCGCCGATTTGTGGCGCTATTTGCGGGCTTTGCGCGACGAGCAAGGAACGACAATCCTCCTCACCACGCACTATCTCGACGAAGCAGAGGGGGCCGATCGCCTGGCGATTCTCAGCGCGGGCCAGCTCGTCGCCCTCGGCGCGCCCGACGAGTTGCGGGCCGGCGTCGGCGGCGATTCGCTCACCATCGAGACGGTCGGCCCGGCGAGCCTCGCGGAGCAAATTCGGGCGCGGTTCGGACTGGCGGCGAAGGTCGTTGACGAGACGGTGCGCATCGAACTTCCACGGGGGCACGAGTGGATCGCCCGGCTGGTGGAGGCTTTTCCCGGCCAGATCACCGCGATTCGCCTCGGCCAGCCGACACTCGAAGATGTCTTCATTGCCCGCACCGGCCACCGCTTCTGGCGCGAAAGCGAGGGGAACTGACGTGTCCACCACCACTTCGCAGCATGTCGGAGCAACTGAGCCGCCGAGCCCAGCAGCGCCCGCGGTTCCTCGGCCCCTACTCGCGGCGTGGTCGCTCGGCCAGCGCGAGCTCGTGCGTTTCTATCGCCAGCGGAACCGGATCATCGGCTCGCTGGCGACGCCGCTTGTGTTCTGGCTCCTCTTTGGCCTGGGGCTGACGCCATCGTTTCGCCTGGGTACGGGAGCGAGCGGCCCCAGCTTCTTACAATATTTTTTTCCGGGCAGTCTGTTGCTCATTGTCCTCTTCACCGCCATTTTCTCGTCGATTTCGATCATCGAGGATCGCCGCGAAGGTTTTTTGCAGGGAGTGCTGGTCGCGCCGATTCCGCGCTGGTCCATGGTGCTCGGCAAAGTGGCGGGCGGGACGCTGATCGCCCTCTTCCAAGGGTTGATCTTTTTGCTCCTCGCCCTACTCTGGAAGATAGAGTTGACGTCACTCGCCGCCACGCAACTGGTCCTCCTCCTGGCGATCGCGGCCCTGGCGGTGACTAGCCTGGGCTTTGCCTTCGCCTGGAAGACCGATAGTTCGCAAGGTTTTCATGCCATCATGAATCTGGTGCTGATGCCGATGTGGTTGCTGTCGGGGGCCTTTTTTCCGGTGCCGGGCTGGTCGTCCGAATCGGGACTGGGGCAGCAGGCTCTCCATCTGGCGATGCGGGCCAACCCGCTGAGCTACGCCGTGGCGGGAGTGCGACAGCTACTTTCGCCGGGGCTCGATTATGGCTCGGCTTGGGTGCCCAGCCTTGCGTCGTGCTGGTTGGTCACGTTGCTTTTTGCGATCGTTTCGGTCGCCGCCGCGGTCCGAATGGCGCGGCGGCCGACCGCGGGAGATTTCCAATGAGTCGCGCCGTTTTGGGTTGGCTGGGTGTGCTGTTTATCGCTGCGGGAGGGACCGGCCTCTGGTTCGCGGGGAAATATGCCGCGGCCCTGTCGTCGGCGGGCAGTGCCGTCGAAATCGATACGGAATATCTGCGTCCGCCGCCGGCGGCGGGAGACAAGTGGCTGACCGAGTTTACGCTCACCGAGCGGAGCGGGAAAAAGTTCGATTCCGCGTCGCTGCAGGGGCAGGTCTATGTCGTCAGCTTTTTTTTCTCGTCGTGCCCTTCGACCTGCCTGCAGCAGAATCAGAAAATTCGTGAGATCGAGCGCGAATACGGGCCCAAGGGAGTCAAGTTTCTCAGCATCACCTGCGACCCCGAAGTCGATTCCCCCCAGCGCTTGCGGGAATATGCCGACAAGCTGGGAGCCGACAAAACCGATTGGCTTTTCCTGACCGGCGATCTCCCCTATACCCGCCGCATTGCCGGCGAGATTTATCGCATCAGCATGGACAAACGCGAGCATTCAGAGCGGCTGTTCGTCGTGGATAAGTGGGGCAATCAGCGGGGCAACTACGTTTGGAATCAGCTCGACCGGGTGACGGCCCTCAAGCTGGAGCTCGATAAGCTGCTCGCCGAGACCGTGCCACCGCCGCAGCCCGCCGCCGAACCCGCCGCAAGCGACGGCACCGAAAAGCCCGAGGCAGCCGCTCCATGAACGATCTGGCACTTCTTCTGCCGCACATCAATGCCGGGCTCAATGCTTTGGCGACAGTCCTGCTCATCGCGGGGTTGCTGCTCATCAAGCAGCGCCGCGAAGCGGCCCACAAATGGGCGATGCTCGCCTGTTTCGCCGTCTCGGTGCTGTTTCTGGCCTGCTATCTGACGCACCACTACTACCTCAAATATCACCTCCACCTTCCCTACGGCAGCCGGGCGTTTCCGGCAACGGCACCGGCGGCGGCGCGGGTGATCTATTTTGCGATCCTCATTCCGCACGTGATTCTGGCCGCCGCGGTGCCGTTCCTCGCGCTGGCATCAATCTATTTTGGCTTCCGCGACCAGCGGGTGGCCCATCGCCGCGTCTCGAAAGTGACCTTCCCGATCTGGCTGTTCGTGTCGGTGACGGGGGTGCTCGTGTACCTGATGCTGTATCAACTCTTTCCGCCGGTCGAGGTGAGTGCTACACTTCCGATAGGAGTGCCGCTATGAACTCACTGCCGCCAATTTCTCGTTGCCTGCTGCCGGTGCTAGCGGCCTGCGTGGTGGTGCTCCTGGCGGATGCGGCGTCGGCTTGTCCGACGTGCAAGGACCAGATGGCCGCCGATCCGGCCGCCGCGAATCTGGCCCGCGGCTACTACTACAGCATCCTGTTCATGCTTTCAATGCCGCCGCTCATTCTGAGTGGGCTGGCGACGCTGTTCTACTGGGAAATTCGCAAGGGCCGGGCCAGACAGGCCGCGCTCGCCAAATCAGCTAATTAGGCGAGTTTCCTTGTCATCCGGTGCCGGTTTCTCCGTCGCGCGGATCACGCCACTGGTCGAACCCCAGCCACAAACTGCGCGCCCAAGGGTGAATCGCCAAGCCAAAGAGCAAAATGAACACCAGCGATCCCACCAGCAGTGGATACTTCGGCAGACCATAGCCAAACAAAAGCACCGGATAGGCGATCGCCACGATCAGCGATGTCAGCCCATAGTTGATGTAGATCGAGCCGAGGAAAAAGCCCGGCTCACGCTCGAACTTGATGCCGCAATGCGAGCAGGTGGGATGCATGACGACCCACCAGCGAAAGAGCCTCCCGCGGCCGCACAGCGGGCAGGTAAGTCGCAAACTCCGGCCAAGCAAAATCCAAAAACGACCCACGGCGGCCTTTCGCGGAAGAGGTCTATGTCCTCCGTCAATCGTACTGGCCCCTCCGCAAGTCGCCAATCGGCGGTTGGTTGCCGCCGCGCCGCGATTTAGAATGCACACATGGCGCGAACGCTCGGCAAGCTACTGCAAGTGGTGGGACTCGTTCTGCTCCCGGCCGCGATGGTCATGCAACTGACTGGGCCGGTGCGGGCTCCGCTAGGCGTTGGCTCGGTCAGCGCGATGCTAGTGCTCATGGTTTTCGGCTTCGCCGTGTTCAATTTGGGGCGAATTGTCGAAGGTTATGGCACGCGGTAGGTCGGCTTGTGGGATATGCTTCAGCATAAGTCTTTATAAGTGTTTTAGGAACAGTTGTGCCCAAGCATAACCTACCGCTACCGTTGATCCTGCTCGTGCTGGCAATGCCGGCCGCAGCCCAGATCTTCGAGCGGCCGACGGCACTCCCTCCCGCCGATTTGGAGCTGCTCGATGCGGCCAGCGCGGCCCATCTCGAAAGCGCCAAGCGCTTTCTGGCCGAATCGCAATGGGACGAGGGGGTCGAATCGATCCGCCGCGTCATGGAGGCCGATGCCGGCAAGCTGGTGCGCGTCGAAATGAGCTTGCCCGTCGCCGGTTTTGAGCGCTATGTGCCGGCGAGTGAGTATTGCCAGTGGCGGCTGGCGGCATTGGCCGACGAAGCGCCGCCAGCGCTCGCCCACTATCGCCAGCTTGTCGATTCCCTGGCCGAAGGGTGGCTCAAACAGGGAATCGCCGAGCGGAGCGAACCCTTGCTGTCGCGCGTCGTCAGCCAGGCTTTTGCCAGCCGCTCGGGAGACGACGCGCTGCTGGCTCTGGGAGATTTGGCCCTGGTTCGCGGCGACCACGCGACGGCCCGCGCCCATTGGCGGCGTATTTTGGGGAGCAAGGCCGCCGCCAAAACCGTCGGTCAATATCCCGATACCGATCTAACTCCCGGCGATGTCGCGGCCCGGCTGGTTCTGGCTTCCATCCTCGAAGGCTCGCTGGGCAGGGCGAAGGCCGAGCTCGATCAGTTTCGCCAGCGTCATGCCGAGTCACAAGGCACGCTCGCCGGCCAAAGTGGCCAGTATTTCGATTTGTTGGCGGCCCAGCTTGCCGCCGCGGCCACCTGGCAACCCGCGAAAAACTCGGCTGATTGGCTAACTTTCGCGGGAAATCCTCGCCGCGACAAGATCGCGCCGGCCGCCGCCCCTCCCGCTGGGCAACTGCTATGGTCGTTTGCGCTCCCCAAGCTCACTTCCGACCGCGAGATCGTCGGCGCGGGGCGGCTGCGCGCGGCCGACGACATGAAAGGGCTGCTCAGTTACTTTCCGGTCGTGGCGGGGCAAACCGTGCTCATCCGCGGCGATGCTAGGCAGAAATCGTACGTGGTCGCGCTCGATTTGCGTTCGGGGCACGAGTCGTGGCGGGTCGATTACCCTCGCGGCGTTCTCCGCCAACCCGCCGCCGAGTTGCCGGCGGAGCCCGACGGCCCGTTTCAACTGAGCGACGCTCACGCCGACCTCGTCCGGCATGTTGGGGTAGCGCGATTCACCGCCACGGTCAGCGGGCACAAGGCGATCGTGCGGATGGGTTCGCCGATCACCGCCCCGTCGCCGCGGCGAATGAACCAGTGGCTCTCGAAGGATCAAGGCTTTTTGCTGGGGCTCGACCTCGCCACCCAGGGAAAGCCGCTGGAGGGATTTCCGATCCGGCCGGAGTCGAGCGCCTGGTCTTTTGAGGGGACGCCGATTTTGGATGGTGGCGCGGCCTATGTGGTGATGCGTCGTGGCGACGGTGCCCGCTCGCAGCTCTATGTCGCGGCATTCGACCTTCCATCAACGGCCATGCTGATCGACGACGAAGACGACAATGCTCGCCCGACCGGCCGACTGAAGTGGCGCACGCGAATCTGCTCGGCGGCGACGCTGGGCGGGGGCGACCTAGACGAAGTCTCGCATCTCTTGTTGACGCTCGCCGGCGGCAAGCTCTATCTGAACACGAGTGCCGGCGTCGTCGCCGCGTTGGCGGCCGAGGATGGCCGCGTGCAATGGGTGGTGAAATATCCCCGCTCGGCTTTCCGCAGCGGCAACCCAGACGCCGGTGAGCAGCAGTTTTTTCGCGACCTGACGCCGTGCCTCGCCTGGAAAGACCTGCTGATCGTCGCGCCCGGCGACAGCGACCGCCTTTTCGCCCTGGTGGCGGCAACCGGCGAATTGGCCTGGACTCTCCCTCCCGGCGCGGCGGCCGACGCGGTGCATCTGCTTGGAATTGGTCAAGATACGCTGCTCGTCAGCGGAGATTGGCTCTATTGGATCGACGCCCAGAGCGGCCGGCTCTGGTGCCAATTTCCGAGTGCCGGTCCGATCGGGGCGGGGCAAGCCGCCCCCTCGCCGCGCGGTTTGGGACGGGGCGTGCTGGGAGGGAGTCACGTCTATTTTCCGACCCGCGAAACGATCTATGTCTTCGACCAACGACCGGCGGCGACCGATTTTGGCTCGCAGCCGCGACTCGTCCGGCAGATTCCGCTCGCGCCGCGCGGCCTGACCGGCGGGAACCTACTCATTTCCGGCGGCGTACTCCTGATAGCGACCGGCGACCGGCTCGTTGCCTTTGGGGAGTGAGTCGCCCCTCGCCACCGAGTACATTGCATACTAACCCGCAGCGTCAGATAGGTCGAATGTCGTTGATCCGCCTGTACCATTTGCCGACCTCCGATCCCTATCGTCCCGACCGAAACCCTCTTCGCCCCCGCCTCCTCCATGTCCAACCACGACGATCTCGAAGCGGTTCATCAGCTCCGTGAGGCGTTTATTCAGATCACGCATGAGCTGTCGAAAGTGGTGATCGGCCAGAAATCGGTGATCGAAGAGTTGCTGATCGCGATGTTTGCCCGCGGGCATTGCCTCTTGGTCGGCGTGCCGGGGCTCGCCAAAACGCTGATGATCCGCACCGTGGCCGACGCCCTGGCGCTCAAGTTCAGCCGCATCCAATTCACTCCCGACCTGATGCCCTCGGACATCACCGGCACCGAGGTGATTCAGCTCGACCGAACGAGCGGCGAGCGGGCGTTCCGGTTCGTTCCCGGCCCGATTTTCGGCAATGTCGTGCTGGCCGACGAAATCAACCGCACCCCGCCGAAAACGCAGGCCGCTCTGCTGGAGGCGATGCAGGAGCATCAGGTCACGGTCGGCGGTCAGCGGCACGTGCTGCCCGATCCGTTTTTTGTGCTGGCGACGCAGAACCCGATCGAACAGGAAGGGACCTACCCGCTGCCGGAGGCGCAGCTCGACCGGTTCATGTTTCATGTGTGGGTCGATTATCCATCGGCCGATGAGGAACTGGAAATCGTCAAGCGGACAACCGCCGACATCGAAACCAAGATCACCCCCACGCTCCATGCCGAACAAATCGCCGCGCTGACGCGGATTGTCCGCAAAGTGCCGGTAGCCGACCATGTTGCTCGCCATGCCCTGGCCCTTGCACGGCTAACGCGTCGCGGCGAGCCGGACGCGCCGGACTTCGTCAAAGAGTTCGTCCTGTGGGGTGCCGGGCCGCGGGCCAGTCAATACATGGTGCTGGGGGCCAAAGCCCGCGCCGTGCTGATGGGTCGGTTCTTTGCCACCGCCGAGGATGTGCGGGCGGTCGCCGCGCCCGTGCTGCGACATCGTCTGAAGCTGAACTTTAACGCCGACGCGGCGGGAGTTACCCCCGATGAGATCATTCGCCGGCTCGTGGCCCATGTGCCGGCGCAGGGGGACGAAACGGATAAGAATGTGCTTAACGTGTTTAAGAGTGCGTAAGTCGAGCGTTCTTCCCATGGTCCGGTACTTGCTAGTTTTGTTCATTGCTGTCGGCGCTTTGACGGCATGCGCTCGAAACAACTCGACAGGGCCGTTGCGGGTCGGAAAGATTCAAATGGACATCATGAAAGTTGCTACTTCGCAGCGGCAGCTTGAGTTCACTCGGAGAATGGCGAGGGCGAAGGATGAGCATCCCGATTGGTGGCGACAGGTCCAGACTATTCCACCCGGCCAACCCGCACCATACGATCCGAGATGTGGTTTGACAGAGGTCGAGTATGAGGAGTTCCTCGCATTGACAACGAGCATGAATGTCGTCAAAGCCGGAGAAGCGATGCTTGAGGTGCGCTCAGGTGGCGAGAATATCTTTGTGTTTGATGGCGGTGCCGAATTGCCGCAGTGGACCGGTTTTGAGGTGAATTATCAATCCAACCTAGTTCGTACTCCACTTGGCGAGGCCAAGAAATGCATCAGGGTGGAAGTAACGGAATCCGTGTTTGGTGAGTGGAGCGGCACGGAGTGGACACTTGAACGCGGTGAGAGCGGACAGCAGAAACCGGTTATTGCAACATTCGCCTTGGGGACGTTGTCGAGCTCAGGACGCGCGGTGATGTTTTATCGCGAACGAGAACTCGGACGTGGAGGGAAGACCACGGTATTGCAAATACTGACATTCGAAGATCCGCGACGATAACCACCTCCCGTACTGCTCAGATAATTGGCATCATGCGATACGGCCGCCGTCGCCTGCCGCTTGCCGTTAGACGAAAGATACCGCGATGGAAACTTCCACCTCTCTCGATCCTCGCACTCTCGCCAAGCTCCGGGGCTTGTCGCTGCGGGCACGGCATATTGTCGAGGGGTATGTGGCGGGGCTGCATAAAAGCCCGTATCACGGGTTTTCGATCGAGTTCGCCGAGCATCGCGAATACGCCCCCGGCGACGACCTGCGGTATGTCGATTGGAAGGTCTTCGGCCGCACCGACAAAATCTACCTGAAGCAATACGAGGACGAGACCAACCTCCTTTGCTACCTCGTGCTCGATGTCAGCGAGAGCATGCGGTACCAAAGTCGCGAAGCGGCCCTCAGCAAAATCGAATATGCCCAGTGCCTTGCCGCCGCCTTGGGGTGGCTCGTCTTGCAGCAGCAAGACGCGGTCGGCCTGGCGACGTTCGACAGCCAGTTGCGGTCGCTCATTCGCCCCAGCGGCAGCCCGTCGCACTTGGAGCAGCTGATCAATGTGATGGAATCGGCCCCCGCCGGCAAAAAGACCGCCGCCGGACCGATCTTCCATGAACTGGCCGAGCGGCTGACGAAGCGAGGGGTGGTAATTGTCTTGTCCGACTTCTTCGACGACGTCAATTCGCTGGTCGCGGGACTCAAGCACTTTCGCCACCGCCGGCATGACGTGGTGCTATGGCACGTGCTTGACCCGGCCGAGATCGACTTCAACTTCGCTGGGCCGACGCAGTTCAAGGGACTGGAAAACTATCCCGAAATTCAGGCCGACCCGCAGGTGATCCGCCGGGCCTATTTGCGCGAGTTCGCGGCCTTTCAGCGCGCGCTCCAGCAGGCCTGCCGCACGCAGCAAATTGATTATGTGCTCATGCGGACCGATCAGCCGATCGATGTCGCCCTGACGAGCTTTTTGGCGGGGCGGCGGCGGAGAGCGGGGTAAGGAAGAATCCGAAATCAAAAACTCGAAGCACTAAATAAATCCCAGGTTCCAAACTCCATGCTCCGCTCTCCCAATCGCGACCAATCTTCAGCCAGTATTCTTGCTCGGAACTTATTTTGTGCTTCGTACTTCGATCTTCGAGTTTCGTAATCTATGCCTCGGCTCCCCCCTTTATTCGCCTTCCTGCAACTCGGCAGCGGCTGGATGCTGCTGTGGGGGCTGGCGGCGACACTGCCGATTCTGATTCACCTCTGGAGCCGGCGGCGGTTTCGCGAGGAGTCTTGGGCGGCGATGGAGTTTCTGCTCGCGGCGATGCGTAAGAATGCCAAGCGAATTCAACTCGAGCAATGGCTGCTGCTGGCGGTGCGAACCGCCATCTTGCTGCTCCTCGCCCTGGCCCTGGCCGATCCGCAACTCTCCTTGCTCTCGGCACTGGCCGGGGCGGCTTCCGGCGGCCAAACGCATGTTGTGCTGGTCATCGACAGTTCGTTCTCGATGGATTTTCGGCGGGAGGGGAAATCGCGATTCGACGCCGCCCGCGAACTGGCCCGGCAGCTTGTCGCCGATGGTCAGCAGGGAGATGGCTACACGCTGGTGCTCATGGGTCAGCCGCCGCGGGTCATCATCAGCGAGCCCGCTTTCGATCCGGCGGATGTGCGCGAGGAGCTCGAGAATCTGCGCCTGCCTCACAGTGGAGCCAGCCTCCCCGCCACGCTGGCCGAAGTCGAGACCTTGCTCCGTAAAGCGGCCGAGCACGAACCGCGACTGGCCCAGCGGCGGGTGATCTTTTTCACCGACTTGCAGCAAACTACTTGGGGCGAAGTGAATTCAGCCGACTGCCGCGAGCGGCTGGCCCGGCTTGATAAGCTGGCCGTGCTTCACCTCGTCGATTTGGGCGAGGTGGGTTCCAATAACCTGGCGGTGGCCCGCCTCGAAGCAAGCCAACCCGTCGTCACCAAGCGGGCTGAAGTGACGCTGTCGGCGGAACTGGTTAGTTTTTCGCGGCAAGACATGCCACGGCAGGCGGTGGAGATTGTGGTCGATGGCAAACGGATCGCCGACGAGCGAATCGACCTGCCCGCTGGGGGAAGGGCGACGATTTCCGCGACGCATCGGTTCGAGGCGCCGGGCGAGCATGTGGTCGAAGCCAAGCTGGCGGAAGATTCGCTACCGCTCGACAATCACCGCTGGCTAAGCGTCCCAGTCCGCGAGGCGGTGCGTGTGCTGGCGATCGGCGGCCGCCCCAACGAAACGCGGCACCTGGCACTGGCCCTGCAGCCCGAGCGCGGGGCCCGCGGCGCTACGCAAGTGACCGCGGCGCCCGAAAGTGCTCTCGTCGAAACCGATTTATCGGAATACGACTGCGTTATCCTCGCCAATATCGGCCGCTTCAGCCGCGAAGAGGCGGGAGTTCTGCGGGCCTATCTGTGGCAGGGCGGGGGCATTATCACGGTGCTTGGCGATCAGGTGCAGGCGGAGAGTTACAATCAGCAACTGGCGAGCGACGATCCGGCGCTCCGCGTACTCCCCGCCCGGTTGGGCGAGACGGTCGCCGAGGCTCAGTATCGGCTCAATCCGCTCGACTATCGCCATCCGGTCGTGGCTCCGTTTCGCGGCCATGAAACAGCCGGCTTGCTGACGACGCCAATCTGGAAGTACATCCGCCTCGCCCCGTTTCCCGCGGCGAAAGTGGCGCTCGGCTTCGACGGGGGAGATCCAGCGCTGGTCGAAGAACGAATCGGCCGGGGGCGCAGCATTTTGCTCGCCACCGCCGCGTCGCCCGATTCGCTAGACCGGAGCACCACGCCGCCGACTCCGTGGACCGCCATCTCGTCTTGGCCTAGCTTTCCGCCGCTGGTGCAAGAGATGCTGAATCTGGCCATCAGCGGTCGCAACGAGGGGAGAAATATCGAGGTCGGCGACGACTTGACGGGACTCGTCGCCGGCGCGGCGGCCGATGCGCGGGTCGAGCTCGTCGGACCCAGTGGCGATTCCGATTCGCTCCCCCTGGTGGCCGACGGCACCGACGCGCGCTGGACCGAGCCGGCGGTTTCGATCAGTGGCCTCTTCGAGGCGCGCCTTCCCGGCAGCGCGCCGCCGCAGCGCTTCGCGGTGAATGTCAACATTCGCGAAAGCGACCTCGCGCGTTTCGACGCCGAATCGCTTCCCAGTCCCTTTGGCCGCGACTCGCAGCTTCCCGGCGAAGCCCCAGCCGCGTTTTCACGAACCGGAGAATCGTCCTACTTCCGCCTGTTGCTGTGGGGCGTTTTGATTCTCTTGCTCGTCGATCCGTGCCTCGCCTGGCATTTCGGCAGGGGGCGCGGATGAACGACTTGTGGCCGGAAATTGAGCGCTGGCTATTCGGCGAGGCCCTCTCGGGGGAAGTCGGGGGGCAAGAGACGTCGTTTCAGCCGACGTGGGACATCCCCCCGTGGCTCGTGCTGCTGGTGCTGGGGATATCGGCGACTCTGCTACTGGCGGTGTACTGGCGCGAAAGCCCGAGCGCCGCCCGGCCGTGGAAAATCGCCCTGGCGACGTTTCGGCTGGCGCTCGTCGGGCTGGTGCTGCTGATGCTGTATGGCTGGACTGTTCAACGGCATCGCACCGATTTACCCGATGTGGTGCTGGTGATCGACGATTCGGCGAGCATGGGGCTGGTCGATCATTACGACGATCCGCGGCTCGCCAGCGAAATCGACCGCCGTCTCGCGCGGGCAACTCTCCCCGAAGCGTCCCGCCTGAATCTGGCCAAGGTTTTGCTGCTCGAAAACAATGGTCGGCTGATCGCGCAACTCGCTGAGCGCTATAACCTGCGGGTTTTCTTGGCCGGCAGCGCGGCGCGCGCGGTCAGCAGCGATCAGCGAGAACTAGCGGACACGCTGGATAAGCTCGCGCCGGAACAGCCCTCTAGTCGGTTGGGAGACTGCCTGCGCGAAGTTCTGGAGGCCCAGCGCGGCCGGCCAACGGCCGCCGTCATTGTGCTTACCGACGGCGTGACGACCGAAGGCAAACCGCTCGCCGAAGCGGCTCAATACGCCCGCCGTAAAGCCGTTCCCCTCTTTGCGATTGGCCTGGGAAGCGACCGTCCAACCCGCGATTTGCGGCTGTCGGACCTCCTGGTCGAAGACTCGGTGTTTGTCGGCGACCTGATCCATTTCGACTTCAAGCTGTCGAGCGAAGTCATCGCCGGCAAAGCGACCGTGCGACTACTGGTTGCTCCCGCGGCCGAAGAAGCCGGCACCACTCCGGGCGAGGTAGTGGCCACGCAAGAGATCAACATTGATCCGAGCGGCGCGGCCCAGCAGGTTCGCCTCACGCACCGGCCCGAAAGGAAGGGAGCCTTCGACTACACCGTGGAAGTCGTGCCGCGCGACGGCGAGGCCAACCTTGACAACAACCGGCTCGTCCGGCGGATCACGGTGCGAGAAGAGATCATCCGGGTGCTCCTGGTGCAGGCCTATCCCAGCTACGAATTCCGCTTTCTGAAGCAAATGCTGGAGCGCGAGCTGAACCGCGATCAACCGCCGGAAGGCAAAACGCGCGGATTTCGCACGGTGCTGCAAGAGGCGGATCTCGAATACGTCGATACCGACAAGTCGGCCGAGCGAGTCTTTCCCGTCGGTCGCGACGAGCTTTTTGCCTTCGACGTGCTGATCTTTGGCGACGTAAACCCGGCGCTCCTCAGCCCGTCTATCATGCAGAATATTTACGAATTCGTGACCGTGCGTGGCGGCGGGTTGATTTTCATGGCCGGTCCCCGTTACACGCCGCTCGCCTATCGTGACACGCCGCTGGCGCCTCTCTTTCCGATGAATCTCGACGTGGTCAGCATCCCCGATCCGGATGCCATCGTGACGGAAGCATTTCGCCCCCGTTTGACTCCCCTAGGCCAAACCAGCCCGCTGATGCAACTGGCCGATTCGCCGACCGCCAGCGACAAGCTGTGGCGCGAGGGGCTCGCGCCGCTACGCTGGTTCGCCAAAATTCCAGAGTCTCGCCCCGGCACGCGGGTGCTGGCCGAGCATCCCACGTTCTTGGGCGATAATGGCCAGCCGTTGCCGATCATCCTGCTGCAGTTCATCGGGGCGGGAAAGGTGCTGTTCCACGCGACCGACGAGACCTATCGCTGGCGATTTCGGGCCGGGGATGTTTATTTCGCTCGCTACTGGGTGCAAGCGATTCGCTATCTCTGCCGGGCGAAACTGCTGGCGGCGGGTCGCGGAGCGGAATTGACGACGGATCGCGATGAGTATCGGCGCGGCGACCCAGTGCGGCTGCGGGTGCGATTTTTCGACGACCGCCTCGCCCCGCAAGCCGACGATGGAGTGGTCGTGGTGATTCAGCGGGCGGGGGGAGAGCGCCGCGCGATTTCGCTTCGCCGCACCGCCGCCGATCGCGGCATCTTCGAGGGGGTAAGCAGCGGTCTGGCCGATGGCGACTATCGCGTTTGGATCGCCGCGCCGACTCTCGAAGGGCAACCACCGGCCCAGGAATTCGTCATTTCCGCCCCGCCGGGCGAACTGGCCCGCACCCGCATGGATGCCGCCGAGCTGGCGCAGGCAGCCAAAATTTCGCTCGGCAAGTTTTATCGTTTTGCCGAGGTGGATCGCTTGCTCGCCGACTTGCCCCGCGGCCGGCAAGTTCGAATCGAGTCGCTGCCGCCGCGGCCAATTTGGAATGCCCCGCTGTTGGCCGGCCTGTTCGTGCTGCTGATCGGTGGCGAGTGGCTGCTGCGCAAGCGGCTAGGGCTGCTTTAGACGCTATTTCAAAACATGGTCGGTTTGAGTAACATTCCGCCGTCGCGTAGAGCAAGGAGGCGTACGCATGGCAGCTTTGGTGTCGGACGAGTTGTGGACAGAGATCGAGCCGCTGTTGCCGCGAGTTCCGCCGCCAT
>JANRLS010000080.1:0-77818 GCA_033762315.1 Pirellulaceae bacterium | reverse complement strand
CCGTCATGGACCCCGTCGGCGATTCCACCGCCACTCGGGATCGGTCTGTCATAAGTGGGCCTCCTTTCGGTTCCACTCCTTACGACCAACGTCACCATGCGGTTTAGCTAGCGAAAACAAGTTTTGAAATACGCTCTAGTCACCTCGCGGATTTCCGGCGTATCGCTGGGCACGGCGTTGCGGCGAATTGTGGACGACCTGGGACTGGGATTTTTCACCCTCCACGAGGCCGTCGTGATCGGTGCGGCAGAGGTAGAGGAATTAGCTCTCACCACGGTCGCCTATCCGCTGCACGACCTGGCCCCGACCGGTGACGATGCGGACCTCGACGAGCTGATCGAGCTGCTGATGAGCACGGTCGCGGCACCAACTTGGGACGAAGTCGGCGGGCCGGGCTCCGTCAGCCCATTCGACCACTGGCTGCTGGTGACGCAAAGCGACGATGTTCATCGCGACATCGAGCGTTTCTTCAGTCAGTTGCGCCAGGTTCTGAACTCGCCTCATCCTGAAACTGCTGCGACCTGGCCGCCGTCCAGCCCCGCCGAAATCCGCCTCCGAGAAATCCTCAACGAGCCGGGAACGATATCCTTTCACGAGCAATCGCTACGCGAAGTAGCGAAACTGCTGTCGGCGCAATTCGGCTGCCAGGTTGTCTTGGATGAGAAGCGACTGGGAGAAGCGGGGTTGGCGTACCTAGATCAGTATCCGCGCCTAACCTGCGACCTGCCCGCCGCGCCGCTTCACCGGCAACTCGACCGCTTGCTGGGAGAGCACGAGATTTGCTGGATCTCGCGCGGGGGCACACTTGTCCTTACCACACCGGATGCAGCCGAAGACGCTGTGGACACCGCGATTTACGATGTGCGACTGCTCGCCGATCCTGAAGTGGGCGTCACCGGCACCGAAGAGCTCAGACAAATGGTAACGGCCGTCATCGATCCCAAATCGTGGAGCGATGCCGGCGGACCTGGTTCGATCGAGTGTCATGGTGGCCTGCTCGTTGTCAGTCACTCGGCCTCTAAGCAGCGGCACGTCGCTGGCCTAATTGGCGCGATTTTCGCCAACTGCCTGCGGCCGACGCCGGGTTCGCAGCAATCGCCTCCGATTGTCCGGCTGAGCCCAGACCCAATCGGCGATGGGTTGGAAGCGCGATTTCGGGAGTCGATGAAGGTCGATTTCTGTGGCGAGCCGCTCAACCGAGCGCTGGAGCAAATTGCCTCGGAGTTGGACTGCGAGGTGATTTGGGATCGCATGGCTAAGCGGGTTCTCGCCCAGAAATGGCGCGGTTTTCCGCCGGTGACGCGTGCCACCGAGCACGGGACCTTGGGTACCGTACTCGATCATTTACTGCGGCCGCTTTGGCTTGAGTATCGGGTGTGCGGAGGTGAATTGCATATTCTGCAACGCGGCGATGGCGATGAACTGGCTGAGATCAGGTTATACCGGTCAAAGGAGTTCCTGGCGGCCGACAGCACAAACGCCGACAGCATGAACCACGAGAAGCTGATTCAACGGATTGCCAACGATTTGGGGTCGCAACATTGGGTCCAATCAGGGGGTAGCGCCGAAATCGTGTCGTTTGCCGATTGGCTCGTGGTCCGCGGGTCGTGGGAATTGCATCAGGATCTAGCTGACTGGTTTACCGAGCAGCGGACCGGACAGCGTCCGCAGCGCGCGGTGGAACGAGCCGAGCTGCGCGAGCTCGAAAATTTTGCAACCAACGATCATCCCGCCATTTCGGAGCAACCCAGCAATGACGATCCGTTCGTCCCCGCGCCGCCGGGCGATCCCTTTGATCCCCCCAGCCCCACGCCGGCACCCGCTCGGCGGCCGCCGCGTCCGGCGGTGGAAAATCCGTTCGTGCCGGTCCCCGCTGGCGACCCGTTTGGACGTTAGGAGCTGTTTTCATGAGCACCTTATCGCCCGATAAGCCCCAACCTCGCCGCCGCTGGCTGCGGTGGGTGACACAGTTCAGCCTGCGGTCGCTGCTGCTGGTGACCACGGTTGCGGCAGGCGTTTGCTGGTGGTTTTGGGCCCCCAAACCGCGCGTCGAGCCGCTGGCTGGCGGGCAACTGCAATTGCGGCGGCATGTGCGGCAAGAGGCGGGCACGAACGTCATCCGCGTCGGCAGCATGGTAAGTGGCCCGTCGGCGGTCGAGGCCCCGATTTATACGAACATCGGCGGGTGGCAACTTAACGATGAAGCGAGCGATCCGCTCGTGAGCGGGCGATTTCGCGGCGGCATTCCCAGCGGCAACTGGACGACCTGGTATCCGGACGGCCGCGTCGCCGCCCAAGGGACCGTGGCTATCGGCGCGCGGACCGGGGTTTGGAGGGTGTGGGACGAATCCGGCACGCTCCGCTCGGAGGTGACTTATCGTCCCACCCGCGAGCGCGTGCCGCTGCCGACGCCGAATGCCCTGTTCTGGCAAGGCTCGCTCTATGCCCCCGGCCTCAACCTGGAGACGGCCAATCGGGTGGTCGGGGCCGGATTTCGCGCGGTTCGCCTCGGCCCCGCGCGCAGCTGGCGAGCCAATGGCCAGCTCGAGTTCGAGGGGGCGTTTGACGACGACCTGCGGCACGGGGCGTGGACCAGCTACGACGAAGCGGGCCGAATCACCGAGCAGGGAGAGTATCGGCGCGGTCTGCGCGAAGGGAAGTGGCAGATTCGAGACTCGTCCGGCGAACTGCGCGAAATGGCTTTCGTCGCCGGCCGGACGAAGACCGAACATGCCGAACTGCTGGCGAGGCTGGCGGCGGAAATGGCCTCGGGCGATTTGCGCCGCCAACTGGCCGCCGAGACATTGATTGCCGAGTTGGGCCCGGCGGCCATTCCCGCGCTCGCGCCGGTGCTCGGCGGTGGCTCCGTCGCCGCCCAAATCTTGGTGTTGCGGCAGCTCGCCCGATTCGAACCGCCGCCGCTGGAGCTGCTGCCCCAGATCGAGCCTTTGGCCAAACATGCCGACTCGCGGCTGGCGCTGCGCGGGATGCAGCTGGTTTATCTGTTGGCCCCCGAGCGGCGGGCCGAGCTGTGGCCGAAAATCGACGCTGCCCAGCGCGCAGCGAAGGATCCCGAGGTCGCCGCCGAGATTCTCACCCAACTTTGCGATGTGGACAGCCAGCGGCGGCAAGAGATTTTCTTGCGGCTGGTCGAGCGACTGACGGGCAATCCTATACCGCAGGGGCCCTTCGTCTCGGGAGTTTATGATCCCAATACCATCATGTTTGTGTCTGGCTTGAACTGGGCTCCGCTGCCCCGGCTCAAAACCGATCCGCTGCCGCTGCTGGTGACCTGCTGTCGCGAGCCGAACGTCAGCACGCGGATATTCGTGCTCCATGTGCTGGAGCAAATGATCGAGCGCGGTCCCGCCGAGCGGAAGGGTTTAGCGGACGGCGGCGTCGAACTGCGCTGGCCGATTCCAGCCGAAGTGAAGGGAATTTTGGAACAAGCCCAGTTCGACCCCTCCCCCGAAGTTCGCGAAATTGCCGCCGGCATTGGCAAGGTGAGCGCCACCGCCGCTGAGCTGCAGCGGGGGTATGGGCCGGGGTTTTTTTAGGGGCCACTTTTTCCTCACGCGCTCTTGCGGCAGCCGGCAAACCAACGATAATACAGGCATGTTGCGAAGGATCGGCTACTTTTGGCGGTTTACCTTTACCCAGTCCCTGGGGCCGCGGGAGGTTTGTCGGTAGTTCGCCGCAACCAAATGAAAACCCAACGCCCCGAGGACCAGCCGGTCGCTCGGGGTTTTTTGTTGGCTCGGGCGGACGGGAACGGTTAATAGAGTGTCCGTGGTTCGTAGTCAGTGGTCCGTTGCAATGACCTACTGGCGACGGCGACGGACAACGGACCACTAACAACGGACCCTCCCCCCATGAACGCCATCCCTCCCAAATTCACTGGTTTACGCGAGGTTTTTTCGATGATCGTCGTCATGGAAAAGGGGGCCACCCCCGAGCAAATCAAGCACATGGCCGAGCGGGTCGAGGCCCTGGGGCTAAAGTCGCACGTCATTCAAGGGACCGAGCGTACCGTGATTGCCGCGATCGGCGAAAAGCGATCCGAAACGAAGGAAGCCTTGGCCAGCGGACCGGGGGTCGAAGACGTCGTCCCCATCCTCGCCCCCTACAAAGTCGCCAGTCGCGAAGTGAAAAAGGAGCCGACGCAAGTCGTCACTGGCAGCCTCAAGGTCGGGGCCGGGGCCATCGGCATCATCGCGGGTCCCTGCTCGGTCGAAACCAAGGAGCAGATTTTGACGACCGCCCACGCGGTCAAGGCGGCCGGCGCAACCGCCCTTCGCGGCGGGGCCTTCAAGCCGCGCACCAGCCCGTATGCCTTTCAGGGGCTGAAGGAAGAGGGGCTGAAGCTGCTCGCCCTGGCTCGCAAGGAAACGGGCCTGGCCATCGTGACCGAGGTGATGGCGACCGAGGATGTGCCGCTGGTGGCCGAATATAGCGACGTGCTGCAAGTCGGCGCGCGGAACATGCAGAACTATCGGCTGCTGGAGTCAGTCGGCCAGGCGAAAAAGCCGGTGCTGCTCAAGCGCGGGCCGAGCGCGACGATCGAAGAGCTATTGCTCGCCGCCGAGTACATCCTGAACGAAGGGAACCCGAACGTAATGCTGTGCGAGCGGGGCATCCGCACGTTCGAGGCCCACACCCGCTTCACGCTCCCCCTCGCCACGGTCCCTTACTTGCATCACAAAACGCACCTGCCCGTGGTTGTCGATCCCAGCCACGGCACCGGGCACACCGATCGGGTGCCCGACCTGGCCGCCGCCAGCATTGCCGCCGGAGCCGACGGCCTGATCCTCGAAGTCCATCCTGACCCCGAGCGAGCCCTCTCCGACGGCTATCAGTCGCTCAACTTCCCGCAGTTCCTGGAAACGATGGCCAAGTGCCGGGCCGTGGCGACGGCGCTGGGGAAGACGGTATAGCGCGGGCTGGGCAGTTTTAGCACGCAACACCTATTTCGCCGCCGTGCCGGCACGGCGCGAGCCCGGTGCAAGCACCGGGGCGAAATCGGATTCGTCCATTCGAGGAATCAACGCAGCTATTTCTTCCGCGAGACCCGCTTCGTCAGTGCCGCCACGACCGACTGAAATTCCTTCCGCAGCTCGTTGTAGCGGGCGGGAGACTTTTCTCCGGGGGCCTTCACGTAGCTCATCACGATCTCTTCGGCGGCCAGGAATTCGCCGCCGATGTCGGCCACTTCGGCCGCGATTTCGGGCGGAATGTTAGTGACGCCGTTGGCGTCGGCATGCAGGAGGTCGCCGTTATTGACCATCAGCGAGCCGACCCGCACCGGCAGGCCCAGGTGCAGCATGTGGCAATAGCCGTGCGAACAGATCGTCGAGCCGGTGAAAACGGGATACTTAAGCGCTCGGACCTGCTCCAGATCGCGGCCGGCCCCATTGGTGATGAGGCCGGGAGAGCCAAACGCCTGGTAAGTCGAGCACATCACCTCGCCGAATACGGCAGCGGCCGGCGGATCGTCGAGGTCCTGGAAGACGACGATCGGCGGGCCGGGGAGCTTGGCGAACTGCTCGAGCTGCGCCCCGATGCCGCCATAAGCATCGCCCCCGGCCGGCGGGGCATCGCTGCGAAAGCAGGCCGTCGCCGCGAAGCCGACGATGGGTGGCAGCTCCGGAAAATTGCACTTCACGCGGTGGTCCATATAGCCCACGTTGCGCGGGCGGACATCGAACAGCTCGATGAAGTTGCAGATCGACGGGGTATCGAACTTGGCGAGCTTGGCGAGGGTTTCTTTGGTAATCGTCATGAGAGAGGCGGGGTTGGAGGCGGGAGAATCACCCTACGCGTCAAAGTATAGACAGAATTCGTAGGGATGAGGTCGCAGGCGGAGCGGGGCGAGCTCATGCTCGCGCTTGTGGCGAATCCAAGCGTCGAGCACATCGGTGGTGAAGACGTCGTCCCGCAGCAGGAATTCGCTGTCGCTTTCCAGGGCGGCGAGGGCCTCGTCGAGCGACGCGGGAGCTTTCGGAATCTCGGCCAGCTCCTCCGGCGAGAGATGGTAGATGTCCTTGTCGATCGCCTGACCAGGAGACAGCTTGAGCTGAATGCCGTCGATGGCGGCCATCAGGATGGCGGCGAAGGCCAGATAGGGATTGCACGCCGGATCGGGGCAGCGGAACTCGATCCGCTTCGCCCGCGGACTTTGGCTATACATCGGGATGCGGCAGGCGGCCGAACGGTTCCGCTGCGAATAGACGAGGTTGACCGGGGCCTCGTAACCGGGGACGAGTCGCTTGTAGCTGTTGGTCGTCGGGCTGGTCAGGGCGAGCAGCGCCGGTGCGTGCCGTAAAATACCACCGATGGCGTGCAGGGCCATTTCCGAAAGGCCGGCATAGGCATTGCCGGCGAAGAGCGGCTCTTCGTCCTTCCACAGCGACAGATGCACATGCATCCCGCTGCCGTTATCGCCAAACAAGGGCTTGGGCATGAAGGTGGCGGTTTGGCCGCGGCGGCGAGCGACATTTCGCACGCAGTACTTATAGATCTGCATCCAGTCGGCCATTTTCGTCAGCGGCTGGAAGCGGAGGTCGATTTCGCATTGGCCGGCCGAGGCGACTTCGTGATGATGGGCCTCGACGTCCAGGCCGCATTCGAGCATCGCCTGCATCATTTCGCCGCGCAAGTCCATCAGCTGATCGGCCGGCGGACACGGAAAATAGCCCTCCTTATGCCGCAGCTTGTAGGCCAGATTGGGCGTTTCGGCCCGGCCGCGGTTCCACTGCGCCTCGCGGCTGTCGAGGTGATAATACCCCTCGCTGGCGGTCGAGTCGAAGCGGGCATTATCGAAGACAAAGAACTCCGCTTCCGGGCCGACAAACGCGGTGTCGGCGATTCCCGTGTGCCGCAGGTAGTTGGCGGCCTTGGTGGCGATGTGCCGGGGATCGCGGGAATAGGGTTCGCCGGTGATCGGATCCTGCACGTTGCAAATCAGGGCCAAGGTCGGCGCGGCGGCGAAGGGATCGAGAAATGCCGTGTCCGACTGCGGCAGCACCAGCATGTCGCTTTCGTGAATCCCCTGCCAGCCGCGAATGCTGGAGCCATCGAAGCCCAGCCCTTCCTCAAAGACGTCCTGATCGAGCTTGCCGACCGGCAACGTGAAGTGCTGCCAGGTTCCGAGCAAGTCGCAGAACCGCAGATCGACCGCTTTGACGTCTTTTTCGCGGCACAGGGCAAGGACTTCGCGAGGGGTCATGTGTGAAGGAACCAGGGATCAGGAGTCAGGGGTTGGGGGAGGAGTCGATGTGTTCGCGTGGCGATGACCGTCAAATTGCAACGTACTTGGTGCTGAGTACCAAGTACAGAGCATGAAAAACGAGCGGGAAGCAATCGCTCCCCGCTCGCGTTGATTTCGGACTTTGATGCTGGCCACTGGCCGGCGACGAAGCCTACTTGATGAACAGCATCTCCTGATAAGTCGGCAGCGGCCAGAGATCGTCGGCCACGAAGCCTTCGAGCTTATCGGCGAACTCGCGCACCTTCAGCATGGCCGGGCAAACGGCATGGCAGAAGTGCTTGGCTTCGTCGAGCAGCCCGCCGCCATGGTGGGCGAGGGCCTTTTCGAGGGCGTTGGTGCTATCTTGCAGCCCCTTCACCAACTTGGTGATTTCGTCGAGCGTATCGGTATCGAAGGTGTAGCCCAGCACCTTGAGATTGGTGCAGGTCGTGGCCAGCTGGTTCTGATACCGCACGGCCGCCGGGAAAAGCAGCGTCCGGGCGATCTCGATCACCAGCTTCGCCTCGGTGCCGACGCTCTTGATGTACTGCTCAAGATAAATGTCTTGCCGGCTGGCGGTCTCGCGCGGGGTGAGCACGCCGTACTTATCGAACAGGGCCACCACTTCAGCCCCCGTGATTTGCGGCAGGGCATCGACCGTGGTGCGGAGATTCAAGAGGCCCCGCTTCTCGGCTTCTTCGTGCCAGGCTTGCGAATAGCCATCTCCATTGAAGATGACCGCGCCGTGCTTGGTGATGATGTCTTGCAGCAACTTTTGGACAGCGACATTGAGCTTGCTGCTGTCGCCGCCAGTCGCCTTCTCGATTTCGGTGGCGCAGTAGTCAAGCGATTCGGCGACAATCGTATTGAGAGCCACGAGCGGACCGCCAATCGATTGGCTCGAACCAACCGCGCGGAACTCGAACTTGTTCCCCGTGAAGGCGAACGGGCTGGTGCGATTGCGGTCGCCGGCATCTTTGGGCAAGGCGGGGAGCGTATCGACGCCGACGGTCAACGTGCCCGCTTTCTTGCTCGACTTCAGTCCCCCTTGCTTGATCTGCTCGAAGACGTCGGTGAGCATGTCGCCGAGGAAGATCGAGATAATCGCGGGGGGAGCTTCGTTCGCGCCGAGGCGATGGTCGTTGTTCGCGGTCGCGACCACGGCCCGCAACAGGCCGCTGAACTTATGCACGGCCCGGATGACCGCGCCGCAGAACACCAGGAACTGCATGTTTTCGTGGGGCGTTTCGCCCGGTTCCAGCAGGTTTCCCTGGGTGCTGTTCCCCAGCGACCAGTTGAGGTGCTTGCCCGAGCCGTTGATCCCGGCGAAGGGCTTTTCGTGAAGCAGGCACTCCATGCCGTACTTCTGGGCCACTTTCTTCATCGTCAGCATGACGAGTTGCTGGTGGTCGGTGGCGACATTCGCGCTTTCATAGACCGGGGCAACTTCGTATTGCGACGGGGCGACTTCGTTGTGCCGAGTTTTGATCGGAATGCCAAGCTTGAACAGCTCGCGCTCCGAATCGAGCATGAAGGCGAGCACCCGGTCGGGAATGTGGCCGAAATACTGATCTTCGAATTCCTGCCCCTTCGGCGGCTTGGCGCCGAAAAGCGTGCGGCCGGCGTTCAAGAGGTCGGGGCGGGCGAAAAAGAAGTTGCGGTCGATCAGGAAGTATTCCTGCTCGGCACCGGCGGTGGACGACACGAGGCCGACGTTGCTGTGGCCGAAGAGCTTGAGAATCCGCTGGGCCTGCGTGTTCAGGGCCTTCATCGAGCGGAGGAGCGGGGTCTTCTTATCGAGCGCCTCGCCGGTCCAGCTGACGAACGCCGTGGGGATGCAGAGCGTGGTGCCGTTGGGATTTTCGAGAATATAGGCCGGGCTGGTGACATCCCACGCCGTGTAGCCGCGGGCCTCGAACGTCGCCCGGATGCCGCCGCTGGGAAAGCTCGAGGCGTCGGGCTCGCCTTGTATCAGTTGCTTGCCGGTGAACTCGGCGATCGTGCCGCCGTCGCTGTCGGGCGAGAGGAAGCTATCGTGCTTTTCGGCGGTCAGACCGGTGAGGGGATGGAAGACGTGGGCGTAGTGCGTGGCTCCCTTTTCGAGTGCCCAGTCGCGCATGGCGGCGGCGACGATGTCGGCCACCGAGTTGTCGAGCTTCGAACCGGTTTCAATCGTCTTTTTCAGCGACTTGAAGACCGGCTTGGGCAGCCGGGCCTGCATCTCCTTGAGAGAGAAGACGCTCGCGCCGAAGAGGTCTTTCGACGAGAGCTTTTTGTAATCGACGGGGGCGTCTGCCGCCTTGTAGTTGGTGACGGCCGAGATCGCCTGCAAACGTGCGGTGCTACCACTCACGGGACCCACTCCTAACCCTGAAGCCTGGAAAAAGGAAAAACCGCGGACGGATGATCCGCAACTCGCCCTGCCAAAGCAGGTCGTATGCCAAACCTTGCCAACCGGCGGCGGAAACAATCGAGCTAGCAGAAGTGCTTGTCCCGCCGAAACTTGCGCCGCCTTGCGCGAAACCGCCATCGTAGCGGACCCCCAATCCGTGCCCACTTAGCGGGCATCCCCGCCTAGCTCGCAGGCAAGTCGCAAGTGTTGAACTAACAATGACTTGCGTCGATGGAAATCGCTCGGCGCGCACTTCTCCAATCTTCAAACTGCCTCTCGTTGTAGCGAACGGCACCTAAGTCTGACAAGGACCCCATCCGCAGAATTACTGATTTTGTGCAAGCGTAAGTTCAGTCCCATCAATGCCGCCGCAAGCCTCGAATAGGAGCAATGCTTCGCGGACAGGCCGCACGTCATGGACCCGAATCACCTGCACTCCCTGCCGAGCCAGGGCCAGCGCGCCGCCGATGGTCGCCGCAGTGCGGTCAGGGGGAGGGGTTCCCGCGGTTATGCTGGGGACGGATGGTCCCTCGCTTGCACTTCGGGCGTGTGTCCCCTCACTTACGTTTCGGGTTGGTGTGCCGAGCACCTTGGCGATGAACCCCTTCCGCGAATGCCCGACGAGCAGCGGGCAACCAAGCTCGTGCAACCGGTCGCAGTGGGCCATCAGGGTGAGGTTGTGTTGGTGGGTCTTGCCGAAACCAATGCCCGGATCGAGGCAAATCCGCTCCCGGTCGATGCCGGCGGCGATGAGCGCGTCGCGCCGCGATTGCAAATAGGTGGCTATTTCGGCCACCACATCGTGATAAGTCGGCTCGATCTGCATCGTTTGCGGCGTGCCTTGCATGTGCATCGCGCAGACTCCCACTCCGGACGAACTTGCGAGCGCGATCATGCGTGGATCGGAGAGGCCGGTAATGTCGTTGATGATCTCCGCGCCGAGGTGGATGGCCGCCGCGGCCACCCAGGGCTTGCTCGTATCAATCGAAACAATCGCCTCTGGGCGCTCGCGCAGCACTCCCGCAACGACCGGCTCGACGCGGGCCAGTTCCTCGGCCTCGCCAACCGGCGTCGCATAGGGGCGCGTGCTTTCGCCGCCGATGTCGAGAATCTCTGCCCCTTCGTCAAGCAGCCGCAACGCCCGCCGCACGGCTTGGTCGTGACTGAGAAACTTCCCGCCGTCCGAAAAACTATCTGGCGTGACATTCACGATCCCCATCAAGAGCGGCCGTTTGCCGAAATGGAGCCCGCGGGTGCATAATTTCCATATCTTCGCTCGCGTGCGAAAGCCCGTTGAATGGTTGTCGGGGGCGGATTCCATCGCTTTATTTTAGCGTCCACGTGGCGATACGTGGAAAGACGAATTCAGGCGAGGCCTGGACTATAGCTCCAGCAAAATTCGTAGCCGCAGTTCAACGTCCCGCAGGATTTCGTCGGAGACCGTCCCTAATCGCTTTGATAGGCGCTCGCGCGAAACAGACCGGATCATCTCGCACATGATGTAGCTCGGGCTACGCAATCCCGACTCTCCCGGACCCACCGGCACGTGCCACGGAATCCCTTTCCCCTTGCTCGTGATCGGCAGAACCACGGCGAGATCCGCTGGGCCGATGCTAAAGGGATCGGTTGATACCACCGGCACTGGCCGCTTGCCGGACTGCTCGTGTCCGCGCGTCGGGTCAAGTTACGCGTTCCAAATCTCTCCGCGATGAACCGTCGGCATCAAGCGTCCTCCAGGCCGTCACCCAGAGTTGCTTCCCATGCCTTGCGCTCGGCCAGATCGCGTTCCCAGACCGCCGGATCGGATCGGAGTCGCGCGTAGGCGGCATTGCACTCGTCCAAGAATCGCTTGCGATACAACTCGTCAATTGCTTCCGCCAGAAACTGGGGCATCGTCGCCCCCGACCGGCGGGCCAACTCTTGCAGTTTGCCGTAGGTTTGTGGCTGGACACGAACATTCGTAGGCATGAAGCGTCTCCGCGGAATTATTCGATTTAGTAGACGCCACGGAGCACAGTCATGCATGCCACAAGGGGGACAAAGCCCGTCCGATGCGAAATATCAACCCAGCCCTACCACCGCAGTTCCATCTGGCCAACAATCTCGTCGGCGAGGCGGAAAATGGCCTCTTGGTGGGCGGTGGCGAGCGACTGGCCCCCTTCGGGAACAAAGTTCGCCGCCTGGCTCAGATTGAGCAGCAATGGCTGCACCGGAATGCCGCCGCTATTCATGATGACATCGCCGCGGCGATCGACCCAGCTCATCTGCACGAAGAACTCGGCTTCGATATCGCGCGGCTCGTCGAAGCGATTCTCGGCGATGACCCGCTTGTTTTCCGAGGCGAGGCGGATTGTCAGCACGCTGTCGGCTTCGTCCGGGCCGACCACTTTGTAGGGCGTTTTCAGCTCGATCGCCTTCACTACCTGCTCGGTCAGCCGTTCCCCCAGATTGCGGCGCAAGCTGTCGGACTGGGCAATCGGCACATGCACCGTGCGGATGTCGGGGCGATAGAGCGAGCGTTGGCCGAGCTGATAGCCGGCACAGCCGGTGGCGGAAACAAGCGCCGTCGCGAGCAGGGCGAACCGAATCATCGTGGCACCGACACCGCCTGCGCGGGCGTTCCGACCGGCGGCTGTTGGGCGATGTTCTCGACGCTCTGCTGTTGCTGCTGGGCTTCAATCTCGCGCTCGCGCTGGGTCGCTTCCAAAAGCGGCTTCACTTTGTCGCTTTGCGGCAACAGATCGACGAGCCACTGCGCTTGCTGCGCGGGCTTGGGGGGGAGGCCGGCGATTTGCGTGATCCGCTCCTGCGAGCGCTCGGCGATCGGCGTGTCGCCAAAATCGCTGACGATTCTTTCGTAGTAGCCCTGAGCCGCGCGGTACTCCGACCGGTTGTCGTAATACTTGGCGAGAAACTCGAGTCGCTGGGCCTTGAGATACCGAATTTCGGCGGCGGCCCGGTCGAGATACTCGCGCTCTTTCTCGGATTCGACCGGAAATTGCCGCCGCATTTGCTTCAGCAGCTTTTCCCCTTCGTCGAGCGCGCTGCCGCCGTAGGCCGGCCCCATGTAGCTATTGAGCTTCGCCTTGAGTCCCAAAAAATGGGCCAAAAACTGATGCTCGCTGGTGGGATACGCCTTTCGCAGGTCGCTGTAATATTCGTCCGCTTTCATGAACTTGCCGGCGGCGAAGTTCTCGTTGGCCGCGGCCAATGTGGCATCGTCCGACAGCCGTCCGGTCGGATCGTCGATCCGAATTTTGTCGAAGATGCGCAGCCCATGACCGCGCATGTCGCGCCAGGGGCGGGTTTTGTCGGTGAAGTTCGCGTAATAGAACGGCTCGGGCGTTTGCTTGTTCCGCTCCACCCAGTAGCGGGCGATGGTGAACCGCCGCACGCCGACCGTATCGAGATAGCGATTGTTGGGAAACGCCTTGATCAGCTTTTCATAGGCGTCGTTCGCCTTCGGGTAGTTGTCGGCGAAGAAGTGGCACTCCCCCACCATGAACATCGCGTCCATCGCCAGGGCCGAATCGGGAAAGCGGGCGGCAGCCTGTTCAAATTTCGGGGCCGCCTCGGTAAAGAGGCGAATGCGCTCGGCACCTTCGGCGGCGGCGGCGCGGCGATAAATCGCGTCCGCCTCCAGATAGGCTTGCTTCGCGACGTCCTTGTTCGGGCCGTAGCCGGTGAGCTTTTTCGTCGTCTTGTTGAGGTTCGTGAGCGAAAAGTCGGAGAGCCCCAGCCCCTCCTGCTCCTCGTCCGCTTCTTCGAACGATGCCGGACGCACGCCACGTTGATCGGGAGAAGCGTCTTTCGCGCCCGCCGCCGAATAGGCGGAACTGCTGGCAGAAGGGCTCGGTCCGCCGCCGAAGCTGGCGCAGCCGCCGGCCGCGGCGAAAATCGCCAGAAGCACCGTTCGTGCGGCTTGTCGTGCGGACATCCGTGTCCTCGGTGTGGCCCAGTTTGCTGCCGGTGCTGGATCCCTAGTGGGCCAGCGCGCCGAGAAGCGCGTGCATCTTCGGTTTATGACCCAACTGGTGGGCGAGGTAGTTGTTCCACATGCCACGCAACTCGCCCCGCACCGCCGTGTCGATGGTTAGCTGTCGCCAGTCGTCTCCCGCTTCGGCAAACCGCTGCAAAGTTTCGATCACCGCGCCGCGAACGCTCGCCACTTGCCGCTGGCCGGGCCGGCACTGGGGGCAAAGCACCCCGCCAGCCACAAACCCGAACGGCACGCGGCCGGTCGCCGCCACCGGCTCGCCGCAGCCGACGCATTCGTCCAGCGAGGGAAAATGCCCCACCAGTCGCAGCGCCGTCAGCTCGAACCGCAAGATCGTCTCCGGCACCGGTCCTCCCGTGTCGAGCAGCGACAAAGTCTCGTCGGCTGCCGCGAACAGTTCCGGATGCGGATCGCCCGCGTCGGTCAGTTCGGTCAGCAACTCGGCCAGGTAATAGCCGGCATACAGACGAGACAAATCGCGCTCGGCCGAGCGAAACCGGCGTTCCAGCTTCGCCTCGGTGAGCAGGTCCAAGGCTTCGGACGATTTGCGGAGGAACACTATGCGAATCACCGCGAGCAGGTCAATAGCGCCCTCGAACGGTCCCTTGGGGCGGCGGGCACCCTTGGCCAAAGCCCCCACTTTGCCGAAATGCTCGGTAAACAGCGTGACCACGCAGCTCGTCTCGCTGAACTCGACCACCCGCAGGACAATCGCCTTGGTCTTTTCGCTGGGCATGGCCTTTATGGTAGGCGAATCGCCAGCGCGGCTGGAGGTGAGTTGGCAAATTGGGCCGACGATTGGGAGTGCCACTTGCGCGCGAGTTTGCCCAGTCGCTGATGAGCTAGCAAGCCGGATGCCGGTTTGACGCGACTTGACCGCGAAGACCACAATGCCTTGATGAGTGTTGCCCCGCCGACCATCGTCAACTTCGGGCAAAACGTCCGTTTCACGCCGCAAAAGTTCTACGCGCCCCAGACCGAAAGTGAACTGCTCGAAGTCTTGAATTCACATCGCGACGGCCAGATTCGCGTGGTCGCTTCGCGTCATGCCTGGAGCGACGCGATCGTCAGTGCCGACGCTCTGATCGACATGCGTCACTTTCGCGCGGTCAGTTTGCACGAGCGAGAGGTGGCGACGTTCGCCACCGTTGGCGGCGGCTGCCAGGTCAAGCACCTGCTCGCCGAGCTGAACCGGGTGGGGCTGACCACCCCTTCCGTCGGCCTGATTACCGAACAAACCATTGCCGGGGCCATTTCAACGGGGACGCACGGCAGCGGCAAGCACAGTTTGTCGCACTACATCGCGGCGCTTCGCATCGCCTGCTACGGCCCGGATGGCCGGGCGATGATTCGCGAAGTGACGGACGGGGCGGAGCTACGGGCGGCTCGCTGCGGCCTGGGGTGCCTGGGAGTGATCGCGCAAGTCACGTTTCGCTGCATCCCGCAATATTACGTCCGCGAGCAGGCCGCGCCGTGCGACACCATCGAAGAAGCCCTGGCCGGCGAGGCCGCCGCCCCGCTGCAACAGTTCTTTCTGATTCCGCACCTCTGGAAATACTTCGCTCAGCGGCGCGTCGTGGCCGAGCAAAACCGGGCCAGCTTCTCGGCTTCGCTTTATCGCTGGTACTGGTTTCTGAATATCGATTTGGGTTTGCATCTGTTCATTAAGCTGTTCGCATCGGTGCTGCGCAGCCCGAGGCTGGTTCGGCTGCTGTTTTGCCGCGTGCTGCCGGCGTTTATCTTTCCCCGCTGGGTCGTCATCGATCGGAGCGACAAGATGCTCGTGATGGAGCACGAGCTGTTTCGCCACCTCGAAATGGAACTGTTCGTGCCGGCCAGCCAGGTCGTGGCGGCAGCCAGGTTTGTCGAGGAAGTGCTGCAAATCACCGCTGGCTATCGCGCCGAACCCTCGACGGAGACGGAGGAACAACTGCGGAGCCTGGGGCGGCTCGATTCGCTCCGGAGCTTGCACGGCACTTATACCCACCACTATGCCGTCTGCTTTCGCAGGGTGCTGGCCGACGACACGCTAATCTCCATGAGCAGCGGCGACGATCCGTGGTGGTACGCGATCAGCTTCATTACCTATGTCCAGCCGCGCGAGCCGTTTTTTGAGTTGGCCCGCTTTTTGGCGATCAGCACGGCCAAGCTGTTCCGCGCCCGGCCGCACTGGGGGAAGTGGTTTCCGCTCGGCGGCGATGAAGTCGAGCGGATGTATCCCGCCCTGCCTGAATTTCGCGAGATTTGCACCCGCTTCGACCCCCGCGGCGTCTTCCGGAATGCCTATGTGACCGAAGCGCTGCGGTTGCCGGCGGCGATCAAGGATCAAGCGGTGAGCGGCCGCTAAATCATGTTCATCCGGCTGCGGGCCTTACGACTGGCGCGGGAGCATTCCTCGCACACGCCGCTGATGATGAGCCGATGGCCGCTGACCCGAAAGCGATGCTCGCGGGCCACTTCGTCGCGCAGCTTGAGCAACTCTTCGTTCTCGAACTCGAAAAGCTTGTTGCACTGCGTGCAGTGGAAATGGTCGTGCTGGGGGTAGCCATAGTCGTGTTCATACACGGCCCGGCCATTCAGAATGAACTTGCGCAAGAGCCCCGCATCGACGAACTCGCCGAGCGTGCGATACACGGTCGGCCGGCTGACGTGCCCCGTTTGCCCGCTGCCGGGAAGCTGGTCGATGAGTTGATCGGCGTCGAAATGCTCGTGATGCGAAAAAACCTGCTCCACCAGCGCGAGGCGCTGCTGCGTGACGCGCATCCCCCGGCTTTGCAGATATTCGACGAACCGGTCGCGCGGCGAAAGGGAGACGGGGACATTGCCCAGCGAGGTGGAGTCGGACATCGGGGGAACTCCCTTATTGAGACGGCCATACGAGCCGGATGGCTGGGAAAACCGGGAAAAGTGCGCGATTCTCCGAAAAGTCAGTATCAATAACATTGTAGATCGCCCCTCTCGCCAAGCCAAGGGGATGCGCACACAAGCCCGCTGCGCGAGCCAGGGATACTCCGCCGGCGGATCCATCCCCTCGCTGGCGCCGCGGGCTTGTGTTGACCCCGGTTAATCCCGCCGCTTCCCCGGCCGACTTTGCGGCAGGGCGGTGTAAGGATCCTCTGGCCAGGAATGCTTCGGATAGCGGGCCCGCAAATCCTTGCGGACCTGCAGGTAGGTATTTGCCCAGAAGCTGGCCAGGTCGCTGGTCACTTGCGCGGGACGCATATTCGGCGCGAGCAAATGCACCAACACCGGCACCCGCCCGCCGGCGATGCGGGGCGTTTCGAGCAGGCCAAATACCTCTTGTATCCGCACCGCCAGCACTGGCGGCCGGCCCACTTCATACGTCAGCGTAATCTGGCTTCCGCTGGGCACCGCCAGTCGCTCGGGCGCTTCGCGGTCGATCGATTGCAATTGCTGCCAGGTGAATCGCCCCTTGAGCGCGTGCAGCCAAGGAGCGGCGCGCAATTCGGCGAGCGACCGCCGTCCGACCGCCAATTGCGGCAATAGCTCGCGCAGGTCGTCGTCCGACAAGGTCGGGAGCGAGAGGTCTGGCATCCACTGGGCGAGGCAGAGCACGCGCGTCCGAAAACCGGCGACCTCGCGATTGTCCGCCGGAAACACTTCCTCTAGCCGCGTCGCCGCCGCGAACGCCAAGGCCTCGGCCACTTGCTCGCCACTGGGGAGCGCGGCCTGCGTTTCATCGAGCAAAAGGTTTGCAAACGAAGTCCGCCGCCGGGCCGCGATTTTGCCGGTCGCTTCGTCAAACTCGACAGTCGTCTCCGTGCGGATTTGCTTAGGGTCAAGCCAACTCCGCTCGACCGCCGATGCTTGCCGCACCAAGGCTTCGGCTCCGCCGGCATCGAGGTCGATGGCCAGGTACAGCTCTTCCTCGGCGAGCGCGACTTCGTCGGCCAGGCGCACGCCGCGGCCGCCGATCAGCACCCCCCGCCTGCTCCCCGGCTCGCGTCGCCGCGCGAGCCGATCGGGATAGGCCGCGAGCAGAGCCCGCAAGAAATCTTCCTCCCTGTCCCCTGGATCCTGGCTCCCGACTCCTGATCTCTGACCCCTTCCTCCCATCAGCCGGGCGAGCTGCTCGCGCGTCCGCAGCACCTGCTCGGCACCGCCGCGATGCAAGGTGCCGACGGAGCTATCCAGGCGGCCGCTTTGGTCGAACGCTTCGAGGGCCTGCACTCGGTCGAGGACATCGCTCCGACTGACGACGAGCGCGCCGCGGCGTGCTCCCGGCCCGCGCTCCGCGCGGACGAACGGATCGCGCTCCGAAAGGAGCGCCGCGGCCAACGCCGCTCGTTCCCCGATTCCCGCCTCCGCTCCCGCCAAGAGCAGCCGCCCCAGCCGCGGATGCACTGGCAACGCGGCAATTTCGCGGCCGAGCGGCGTGATGCCGCGGTCTTCGGCTGCGCCGAGCAGGGCGAGCAATTCGCGCGCTCGGGCAATCGCTCCGGCCGGGGGAATCTCGAACCAGGGGAACTTCTCGACCTCCGGCTCGATCCAGCACAGCACTTGCAGCACGGCCGCCGCCAGATCGACCCGCGCCAGTTCCGGCAGCTCAAAATCGGGCCGAATCCGGTGGGCCGCCGCCGGCCACAGCCGCAGGCAAACACCCGGCTGCGTGCGCCCCGCCCGCCCCGCCCGTTGGTCGGCCGAGGCCTTGGAAATTGGCGACAGTTCCAGTCGATCGAGGCCGGTTCGCTCGTCGTAGCGCAGCACGCGGGCCTGCCCGCTATCGACCACGCCCGTCACGCCCGGAATCGTCAGCGACGTTTCAGCGACGTTCGTCGCCAGAATGATCTTCCGCGCGGTGCCGGGCTGCAGCGCGGCATCTTGCTGGTCGGCCGGCAGATCGCCATACAGCTGACACAAGGCCAGGCCGCGATCTTCAGCCAGCCGCGCCAGCCGCCGCGCCGCCTGGCGAATCTCGCCGACGCCGGGCAAGAACGCGAGCACGTCGCCAGCGGTCAGGTCGAGCATTTCGGCCACGCCATCGGCGACCGAATCAACCAGCGGCTGGCGGTCGAGCGTCGCCGCGTGGCGAATTTCGACCGGAAACGTCCGCCCCAAGCTCTCGACCACGGGGCAGCCACCTAGCCAGACGGCAATCGGTTCGGCGGCGAGCGTCGCCGACATCACGACGATTGCCAGTTCCGGCCGCACGGTTTGCTGCACTTGCCGCACCATCGCCAGGGCCAGGTCGCTGGCGAGGGACCGCTCGTGGAATTCGTCGAACAGTACCGCCGCGATTCCAGGCAGAAATGGATCGCCGAGCAGCCGCCGGAGCAAAATCCCCTCGGTGACGATTTCCAACCTCGTTTTGCCGCTCGTTCGCGACTCGAACCGCACCTGATAGCCAACTTCGTCTCCCAGTCGCCATCCCTGCTCGGCGGCAATGCGGGCCGCCGTGGCCCGCGCCGCGACCCGCCGCGGCTGCAAGACGAGAATCTTCCCCTCCTGGGCGAAACCGGCAGCCAGCAGCGCCGGCGGCACGCGGGTCGTCTTGCCGGCACCGGGGGGAGCGCGCAGAACTAGCGATCCAGCCGCGCGGAGCCGCGCGACCACGTCCGGCAACACCTCGTCTATCGGCAGCGGATCGAGCACGCTCGCCATGATACCCGTCAAAGCCACTTCGCCAGCGGCCCGCCGCGAGCGGCCAGAGCATCGATCCGCTTCGTTACCTCGGCATTTTCGACCAGCGGCGGCGCATGATGCGGCTTGATTCGGGCATCGATCACCAGCGGCCCGGTGCAGCCCCAGTGCTTCCGGTCGGTAAACTCGCCGATGCCATGGATATCGGCCGCCGGATTGGCCCGCGTGAACGTCACCCAGAGGAAGTTGTTGAGCGTGCGGGCGGTGAAGTCGCTGTCGTCGGCGAGGACGAGGAGGGGGAAGGCGGAAAAGGAGTGGGAGAGTGGGAGAGGGGGAGAGAGGGAGAAGGACGAATTCAATACTCCCCCGCTCCCACTCTCCCCCTCTCCCCCTCTCGAACTTTCAACGACTAGGACGCCAGGCAATGCGATCCGCGGGTTTCCAAAGCCTTCCGGCAGCCGCAAATCACTGGGAAGTTCGGTCCCCAGTTCGCGAACTGGCGGGCCGGCAGCGGCAATGACGACTTTCGAGCCCATATTGAGGGCGTCGCCGCTGTAGTCGAGCGTGTCGATTGTCGTGTTGGTCTGGAAGTGCAAATCGCGCCGCCAATCGACGCGCGATAGCAAATGTCGAAAGAACGCCGGAATATCGTGAATCTCAAGCCGCTCATCGTCGTGGCCGTTCACGATCAGCACGAACTTGGCCAGCGACATTTGCCCCTGCCCCAAAATGGCATTCGCCTGCGTGAGCAATTCTTGCGGCCGCGGATTGGTATGGAACGGCATGTATCGCTCGCTGCCAATCGCCAAGAGCAACGGATGGACCCCCGCCGCATCGACCGCGTGAACGGCCCGAATTCCCGGAATGACCGTCGGAATCACTGGGCCAGTCAGCTCGTGGATGAGCTGGCCAAACGTGGTGTCTTCCTGCGGCGGCCGGCCAACGACCGTGAACGGCCAAACCGCCCCTTCGCGATGATAGACACGCTCAACCTTCAGCACCGGAAACTCATGGGCCAAACTATAGTAACCCAAGTGGTCGCCAAACGGCCCTTCCAGCTTCTTCGGCCCATTCGGCTCGACCCGGCCGACAATGCAAAAATCGGCATCGCCGTAGATCGGCAATTCCCTTCGGCGGCAAATCATGGGAATGCGGTGGCCGGCGAGCGCCCCGGCAAAGGTCAGCTCGCTCATCCCCTCGGGAAGCGGCATAACGGCGGCGAGGCTCATCGCTGGATGCCCGCCGACGAAGATATTCACGCGCAATGGCTGGCCGGCTCGCATCGCCGCCGTGTGATGCACGCCAATCCCCCGATGAATTTGATAGTGCAGGCCGATTTCCTCGTCCGGCACATAGCTCCCGCCGGAAAGCTGCACGCGATACATCCCCAGGTTCGAGTGCGTAAGGCCCGGATCGTTCACATCTTCGGTAAAGCACTGCGGCAGCGTGACGAACGCCCCGCCATCAAGCGGCCAACTGTGCAATTGCGGCAGCTGGCTGATCCGCGTTTCATGCGCCAGCACCGCCCCGCGCGAAACCCGCCGCGGCTGCATTCGCCAGGCGGTCAGCGGGGCCGACCAATAGCGGAGCGGATTGCGCAGCGCCGCCGCCGGCTCGATTTTCAGCTCAATCGCCCGCCGGACCGCCTCATAAGTGTGTCGAAACAGAAATCGCGCCCGCTCGATGGTGCCGAACAGGTTTGAGACCATCGGAAACTGGCAGCCTTTGACGTTGGCAAACAGCACCGCCGGCCCGCCACGGGCATACACCCGCCGCTGAATTTCCGCCGCTTCCAGCCGCGCGTCGATCTCCTCCTCCAGCCGGACCAGATGCCCCGCCGTGGCCAGTTCATCGAGTTGTCGCCGGAGAGAGAAGGACATAGGGGCCAGGACTGGGGACTGGGGCTGGGAACTAGGGCACGCTTCGGGAGGGGGAGGCTCTCGCCGAGACGCGAACCGGGGAAAGGGGACAGGTTTGGCTTTGGACCTTGGGCCTTGCAATCGGCAATCCGAAATCCGCCCTCCTCCCCCCCTTCCCGCAATGGGGCCGGTAGAATAACCCGCATTCCGATTTCCGCCTACGACACCCACTTTCCCACGAGCCATGCCTGTCACCACGACCACCGAAAAACCCTCCCAAATCGCTGCCGACGCCTTGGTGCTCGGCCTGTTCGCCGAAACCCCGCCGGCTGGTCCCGCCGCGGAGTTCGATAAGGCGAGCGGCGGCTTATTGACGAAGCTAATCGAGCGGGAGGAAATTTCCGGCAAACGGGGGGAGACCGTGACGCTTCTCGCCCCGGCCGGCGTGAAGGCGGGGGTGGTGGTCATCGCGGGGCTTGGCCCGAAGGACGAACTCGACCGGGGGGTGGCTTATCGCGCCGCCTCCGCTGCCGCCAAGTCGCTGGCGGGCAAAGAGCGCAAACGGGCCGCGTTCTATCTGGCCGACAGCCTCCCTGCCGACATCGCCGAAGCCGCCGTCGCCGGCAGCCTGGCGGGTTGCGTGGGGCAAGACCTTTATCGAGCCAAGAAAAATCGGCATCCCATTGGTGAAATCGTCTGGTCGGGAATCGAATCGCTGGCGGCCAAGCAAGGCGAAATCTTAGGCGAAGCGGTCAACCTGACGCGCCGCCTGGTGAACGAACCCCCGAGCGATATGTATCCCGAGTCGTTCGCCGCCGAGGCGGTGCGCGTCGCCGAAGCCGCTGGCATGGCGATCGAAGTTTGGGATCAGCGCCGTCTGGAAGCCGAGCGGTGCGGCTCGCTGCTCGCCGTGGCGAAAGGTTCGTCGCGCGAGCCGCGTATGGTGATTCTGAAGTACACCGGCGCGGCGGCCGACCAGGCCCCGCTGGCTCTCGTTGGCAAGGGAGTGACCTTCGATAGCGGCGGTCTCTCGATCAAGCCGACCGACGGCATGAAGACGATGAAGTGCGACATGGCCGGTGCCGCGACGGTGCTCGGCGCGATGCAGGCGATTGCCCGCCTCAAGCTGCCGATCAACGCGATTGGCCTTTGCGGCCTCGTCGAAAACATGCTCGGTGGCGATGCCTATAAGCTCGGCGACGTGCTCCGCGCCCGCAGCGGCAAGACCATCGAGGTTCTCAACACCGATGCCGAGGGGCGGCTGGTGCTGGCCGACGTGCTCGATGTTTGCCTCGGCCTCGGACCGGCGAAGATCATCGACCTGGCGACGCTGACCGGAGCGTGCGTCGTCGCTTTGGGGAACGATGTCGCCGGTCTGATGACCAATAACAGCGAACTGGCCGATGCGGTTCTTTCCGCCGCTGAGACCTGCGGCGAGCCCCTTTGGGAGCTGCCGATGTTTCCCGAATTTGGCGACCAGATTCGGAGCGAAGTGGCGGACATCAAGAATGTTGGTGATGGCCGCTGGGGGGCGCGATCACCGCCGCCAAGTTCCTCGAGGAATTCGTCGCCGATAAGCCTTGGGTCCATCTCGACATCGCCGGCCCCGCCTTCATGGAATCGAGCAAGCCCTGGCTCGATGCCGGCGGCACCGGCTATGGCGTGCGGACGCTGGTCGAGGTCGCGCGGCGAGGGTGAACGGCGTCGCGACAAAACCCATCGCGGCGATAGAGATTTGCTTGACGGACCGCGTGCCGCCCGCACAATAGTTGGAACAGGTCTGAGACGCCCCTCGGAATTGTTGACGTGCCCACCTTCGCCGTGATTCTCCCCGCCGCCGGCAAAAGCAGCCGGTTTCGGGACAAGTTCTATAAGAAGCCATTTTTTCCGCTGGAAAACCGGCCCCTTTGGCTTCATGCCGCCGAGAAGTTCACCAGCCGCCAGGACGTGCGGCAGACGATTTTGGTGATCGCGTCCGAAGACCGGGAGCAATTCGAGCTGAAATTTGGGGGGAACGCTGCTCTCTTGGGGGTGCAAGTCGTCGTGGGGGGCCAGGAGCGCTACGATTCGGTCGCCGCCGCCTTGGCCCAGGTCCAGGCGGATGTCGAGTACGTCGCCGTCCACGATGCCGCTCGGCCTTGCCTGGCCGACGAATGGATCGACGCCGTCTTTGCCGCCGCTGTCCAATCGGGGGCCGCGATTTTGGCGACGCCGGTCGTCGGCACGCTCAAGCGGGTCGGCCCGAATCAAGAGATTCAGAGCACGGTCTCGCGCGATGCCCTGTGGGAAGCCCAGACCCCGCAGGTGTTTCGCCGGCAATTGCTGGCCGAGGCGTATGCCCGCCGCGAGGGGGCTGCCGTGACCGACGACGCCCAGCTTGTCGAGCGGCTGGGGCACAAAGTGACGGTGGTGCTAGGATCGCCGATGAATCTGAAAGTGACCACGAAGGACGATCTGCGGCTGGCGGGGGCGATTTTGAAGGCGCTTCCTCGGCCCAAGCTGGGGAGTGCCGCCAATCCGTTCGCGGACGACCACTTGTGGAAGTAGATTTTTCCTCGGAAGCACATATTTTTCGCTAATTTCCTATTTGCAAAGGTGCTGCGGTGGTCGGACGCGGGTATCACATGGCTTTGGGGCGGGAACACGCCAAACGATTATTCGCCATCAAGGACGATGGTGCCCTGCGCAAGTTTCTCGACGAGCTGCGGGGCGCTCCCGACATGAAAAAGAGCGGCCGCCTGCTGGAGTTGGGGACCGCCTGGGATGGGATCCATCGCTGCCTGACCGACGGCACGCTCGATCCGACCGCCGGCGATTTTCCGCTCAATCACGCGGTGCTGGGGGGCAAGCAATTGCATCAAGGGGCCGACTACACGGCGGTCCTGATCCGCCCCGACATGACGCGCTTCATCGCCGATGCCCTCGAAGAGCTGGACGAGGACGAAGTCCGCAAGAGATTTTTCGCCCTCGACCGCAATACCTATCAGCAGCCGATCGGCGAAAAGGAATTCATGGAAATTTGGCTGGCGCTCAAAAACCTGCAGGTTTTTTTCGCGGCCGCCGCCGAGAGCCTGGAAGCGGTCATTTTCACCGCCAAGTTCGACGCCTGAACCGATCCCTGGCCGCGGTTTTTTCGTATTTCGTGGAGCCACCATGCGCCTTTCTCTGCTATCGGCCGCGTTTCTGACTATTTTCTCGGCCAGCAGTTTTGCCGCCGAGCGACCGCTGAATTTCGTCGTGGTCCTGGCCGACGATATCGGCGCGAAAGAGCTGGCCTGCTACGGCCATCCCGATCATCGGACTCCCCGGCTCGATCAACTCGCCAAGGAGGGGATGCGGTTTGAAACTTGCTGGGCGACGCCCCTTTGCACGCCCACGCGAGTCATGTTGATGACCGGCCAATACGCCATCCATAGCGGTTATTTTCAGATGTTCGGCTCGGCCTATTCCCCGAGTGAGAACTCTCCGGAGCGCGAAATCGGCGACAAGCTCACCTTTGCCGACGTGCTCCAAGCGCGCGGCTATGCCACCGCCCAAACCGGCAAATGGCAATTGTCAGGAAAGATTCCGAACCTCGTGCACGACTGCGGCTTCGACGAATACCGCATGTGGGCTTATGACCACAACCTCCCACCAGGAGTGAAGCATACCGGCCGCTACGAGGGCGCAGGTGGCACCGGCAATGCCGCCCGCTACTGGCACCCCTGCATCGTCGAGAACGGCAAATACCTGCCGACGACGCCGAGCGACTATGGCCCCGACCTCTTCAACGCCTTCGCCATCGACTTCATCACCCGGCACAAGTCGGAGCCGTTTTGCCTGTATTACACGATGCCCCTGACGCACAATCCGCACGAAGAGACCCCTGATCCGACCCGCCCCGGCCAGCGCTGGCCGAAGGGGTTCCAGTCGAATGTCGAATATCTCGATCACCTCATGGGACAACTGGTCGATGCAATCGACCGGCTTGGCCTGGGCGAGAACACGCTGTTCGTGTTCGCCGGCGATAACGGCACCGGCGGGCAAGGGAAGGGGACCGTCACGGAGCTTGGGGTCCGCGTGCCGCTGATTGTCCGCTGCCCTGGCCTCGTGAAGGCGGGCGTCGTCAGCCGTGAACTCGTCAGCGTGGCCGATGTTTTTCCGACACTGGCCGAGCTATCCCAAGCGAAACTGCCGGCCGGGCACATCGTGGACGGCAAAAGCCTGGTGGCGACGCTCCGCGGCGGCGCGGAAAAACATCGCGATTGGCTCTTCAGTTATCTGGGCGCCGGCCGCATCTTGCGCGACGACCGCTGGCTGCTGGAAGTTCCCGGCGAGGGGAAGCCGGAGAAGTTTTTCGATTGCGGCACCTCGCGGTTGGGAACCGGCTACGAGAATGTCACGGCAAGCAGCGATCCCGCCGCCATCGCCGCCCGCGAGCGATTCGCCGCGATTCTGAAGGATTTGCCCGGTCCCGCCGGGCATCCCGGCCTCAAGCTGCCCACTGGTGAAGGCGCTGCGAAGAAGAAAAAGAAGAAGGCCGCCGCTGGCGAATAGGTTCAAGCTCCCGGCTCTTCCTTTTCTTCCAGGTCGTATTGCTGCAGCTTGCTGCGGAGCGTATTGCGGTTGATTCCCAGGCGGGTGGCGGCCTTGGTTTGCACGTCGCCGCACGATTGCATTACCTGCACGATCAGCTCCCGCTCGACCCGATTAACGATTTTTTCGTGCAGGTTCGATTCGTCGGCCGGCGCGGTCGAAAGCCCCTGCTGCACCACCTCGAACACGAGAGAGTCCATATCGACCCCACGTACTCGGCCGCCGCGGCGCTCGGTCCGCCCCAGCACGGCATCGGGCAGAAGTTCGACCACCAGCTCATCCCCCTCGGCCAGAACGACCGCCCGCTCGACGTAGTTTTGCAGCTCGCGGACATTCCCCGGCCAGTGATAATCTTGCAGAGCGGCGATCGCCTCGGCCTGGATGTGAACGACGTTCTTATCGTTCTTCTCGCTGTAGTAGTTGAGAAAATGAGCCACCAGGGCGGGGATGTCGTCGCGTCGCATCCGCAGCGGGGGGATGACGATCGGGACCACGTTGAGCCGCCAATAGAGATCCTCGCGAAATTTCTCGGCCTCGACCTCGGCGTACAGATCGCGATTGCTGGCGGCGATGACCCGCACATCGACGCGGTTCGTCGCCGTATCCCCCACCCGCTCGAACTCCCGCTCTTGCAGGACGCGGAGCAGCTTGACCTGCAGATAGAGCGAGGTGCTGTTGATTTCGTCGAGAAAGATGCTGCCGGTGTGCGCCGCCTCGAAGCGGCCGGTGCGGTTATTCACCGCTCCGGTGAAGGCCCCGCGCACGTGGCCAAAGAGCTCGCTTTCGAGCAGGCTTTCGCTGAGGGCGCCGCAATTGACCTTTACGAACGGCCCACTCGCCCGCACGCTGAGCCGATGCACCGCCGTGGCGATCATCTCCTTGCCCGTGCCCGTTTCCCCCATGAGCAGCACCGAGGCGTTCGTCTTCGCGACTTGCCGCGTCAGCCGATAGACCGCCTCCATCGCGGGGCCGCCGCCAATGAGGCCGGGTATCGGCGGTCCGGTTTCGGCAGTTGGTTGGCGATAGAGCGACATGGCGGAACGTCGGAAAACGAATCAAGCCCACGAGGAAAACTCGCGGGCTTAGAAGGTGCTTCGATGTTGGGCAGAAGAGGTGGTAATGGTGGCGGATGGAGTGAGTAGTGCAAAACTAACCCGCAGCGTTAGCGAGGGAGTGCCTCCAACGGACTTGCTCTCGTTCCCATGCTCTGCTTGGGAACGAGTTGGAATGAGTTTAAGCAGATTTTCCCTCGCTGACGGTTCGGGTTCGTGTTCTGAGATTTTCAATTCTTACTGACGGCGGTCTCCTGGGCGGCGGTGGGGGCTTCGATGGCGTCGAGCAGAGCGCCGAGCACGTCCTGCGTGGGTTTGTCGAGCGTTTCGCTGGCATTGTAGCGGTCGTATTGCGTGCGAATCTGAGCTTGCGTCAGGTTCAGGCCGCGCTGCTTGACTGCCGCGTCAAACGCGGTCACTGCCGCCTGCCGCGAGAGGATCGGCCGGGTGTTTTGGCTGGCGAAATCGACCAGCGCGGTCTGGCTCGTCGGGGTGCCGAGCTTGCCCAGCACATACGCCGCCTGATCGGCCAGCACGGGAACATTCAAAGCCGAAATGATCGCCGGCTCGTGGCGGAGAATGTCGAACAAGACGTATCCCTCGCGCGACTGGGCCAAAACGGCGAGGGCGTCGAGCGCGGCGGTGGCCATCGCCAGACGCTCGTCGCGCGGCACGCGGTTGCGTCCCGCCAGGGCGAGCAGCTTATCGACTTCGTACTGGGCGACTTCAGTCGAATGGAGCCGCGGAAAAACCGTGGTGAGCCGGTCATCTTCCAAGGCATAGGTGATCGGATCGAGATTTTGCGAAGTCGCCATGACGCCGATCGGAATGCTGGCGGTGCGATAATCGCGTCGCAGCCACTGCACCAGTTCCTTCACGGGGGGGCTATCGATGGCGTCGCTAATCAGGATGAACTGGGTATCCGGCGTTGCGAAGGCGATGTCCGCCAGTTTGCGGCCGGTGTAGGCGACATCCCCTTCGTAGCCTAGTTCGTTCATGAAACCGACGAGCGACTGGGCATCTCCCGCCCGCGGATGAGCGGCGAGGATCCGGTCCGAACCAGTTGTGGCGAGGGTCAGCCCCAGCGCATCCATGACGCGGCTCGCGCCCGGAAAGGGCCTGGTCGGTTGCAGGCGGAGGACGGCCATCGCGGCGGTGAACCGGACCCGGCGGTCGATGTGCCGCAGGGCGAGCGCGAGCGGGCTTTCTTGAGGACCGGCGGAAGTCAGAATCGATTCGTCGCCAATTTGCCCCAGCACCTGGGCGCTCGCGATGATCGCCGGAATGCGGCCGAGTTGAATGGCGTCAGCCAGCACGGCATTCATTACGAGCGGGCCCGCCTGCACGGCTAGCGCTCCGGCGGTGCCATCCGCGAGCGGCAGAGGCTGGGCGAGGCCGGCGGCTACTTGGGCCACTTCGAGGGCGGTCATCAGCCGCAGGCGCTGGGCGGCTTGATTGTCGGATTTCAGAGCAAACAGATCATCGGCCAGACGCGCGGCCAGCAGGGTGCCGGCATCGGCGGGGGAGAGAAGGCGGCTTACCACTTCGCGATTTTTGTCGTCCCACGACCACATTTCGAGCTGGCCGTTCTCGTCGAGATCGTACGGCACGCGCCCCCCCAGCAGCGACTTGATTTCGCCGGCCAGGTAGCGTTCGGCATCCGCCCGGCTGGGAATCGGCCCGCTGATTTTGGTCAGCGCGGCAACTGCCGCCTCGCGCACGCCGGCCGGAGTCGCCGGATCGACGGCGGGCCGCACCAAGAGGGGCATCGCCTTGCGCGAACCCATGCGGCCGAGGATCAGAATGACCTGGGCCCGCAAGTAGTCATTCGGAACTTCGAGCGCGCCGAGCAGCGGTCCTTCGACGGACGTTCCCATCTGCGCCAGCGCGGCACGGAGGTAGTAGTGCTCCTTCTCGCGGGCCGAATCGGCCAGCGCGCGGAGCATCGGCGTGACGACATGCGGCCCCGACTCCGCCAGCCGACTGAGGGCGAGCGAGCGAGCGCCGAGATCGGCATCGGAGAGCTGCCCAATATAGGCATTGATGCGGCCGGGATCGCGCAGCTGCTTGTCGGCGGCGGAGAAGACCAGATCGGCAACCTGCCTCCCCTCGGGCTGCACCGCCGGCTCTTTGGCGAGGCGAATCAAAAGCGCCGAGCCGACCTGCCGGGGCAAAGCGGCCAGGTCGTCCTCCGGAGGCTTGGCGGCCAGCAGTTGCGCCAGATAGCGCTTGGTTTCGTCGGGGCGGCCAAATTGCAGCGTCGCCTCGGCCGCGACCAGCAATTGCTGGGGGGTCGTGGGGTTGCTCTCGCGCAGCTGTTTGATGACGAGCGGGTCTTCAAGCGGGGCAATCGGGGCCGCGCCTGGCTTCGGTCCGGCGGCCGGCTTGGGACCGCCGGCACCAAAGGGATCGACGGGAGCCTGCGCGAGGGCCGCGCGAGTGGCCAGGGCGACCAGAAGGAGTATCGCGAGGGGGTGAAGTTGGGTCATGATTGCGAAGCGGAGCAGCATGGTGCGGATCAAGTTGTGTTGTCATGGCAGGCGGGACGCCAGCCCCACGGTAGCTTTCCAGCGGTCAATTTGCCTGCGAACCTCGGCCGGCGCGGTCGAGCCAAAGCTCTGAAATGCGGCCACCGCTTTTTCGACGCCGAGAATCGCGAACACGCTTTCGTCGAGCGACGGATCGGCGGTGCGGAAATCGTCGAGCGACAGGTCGCTCAGCCGGCAGCCGCGTGCCAGCGCTTTGCCGACCAGTTGCCCGACCAAATGATGAGCCGTCCGCTGCGGCAGGCCGCGGCGAATCAGCCATTCCATCAGGGTGGTTGCGTCAAGGTGCCCCCGGTCGAGTCTGGCGGCGATGGATTCGCGATTCAGCCTGGCCCCCGCCACCAGCGGTGCGGCTAGTTCCAAGCATAATTCGACCGTATCGAACGAGTCGAAAATTCGCTGCTTGTCTTCTTGCAGATCGCGGTTGTAGGCCAGCGGCAGCCCCTTCACCAGCACGAGCAGCGACGTGAGGTTGCCGATCACCCGGGCTGTTTTGCCGCGGGTCAGCTCCAGCACGTCGGGGTTGATCTTTTGCGGCATGATCGAGCTGCCCGTGCAAAACTCTTGCGGCAGCTTGAGGAAATTGAACTCGACCGTGGACCAGAGAATCCACTCTTCGGCCCAAGTGCTGAGATGCTCGGCGATCAGGGCGAGGACAAACGCCGCTTCAAGGGCGAAATCGCGGTCGCTGCTGACATCGAGGCTATTGGCCGCGACCCCCGCAAAGCCGAGCCGCTGGGCGACGTCGTGCCGGTCGATCGGCAAGCTGCTGCCGGCCAGGGCGGCGGCACCGAGGCTGCTGACATTCGTCCGCCGCCGGCAATCGGCCAGGCGCTGGCGGTCGCGCTCGAATTTTTCGACATACGCCAGCCAATAGTGCGGGGCGAGCACCGGCTGGGCGCGCTGCAGGTGCGTATAGCCGGGCAGAATGACCTCGAAATCGCCATCGCACCGGTCAACGAATGCCTGTTGCACGGCAACGAGACCGGCATCGATCCGGTCGAGGGCGTCGCGCGTCCAAAGCCGCAAATCGGTGGCCACCTGATCGTTGCGACTTCGGCCGGTATGCAGTTTGCGGCCGATATCCCCCAGACGGTCGATCAGGGCCTGCTCGACGTGCATGTGAATATCTTCGAGCTCGGTCCGCAGGGGCAGCTTCCCAGCCGCTAGTTCTTCCCCAATTTGACGCAGGGTGGCCACGATTTGCTCACACTCTTGCCCGGTAATCAGGCCGACCTTAGCCAACATTTGGGCATGGGCGACCGAACCCGCGATATCGTGGGCATAAAGTCGGTGGTCAAAGCTAACGCTTTCGGTAAACCGCTCGACCCGGCGATCGGTTTGGTGGTCGAAAACGCCACTGCGCGAGGGACTGGCCAACGAATGCCCCCATCCCGGCCCCTGCCTGCCGCCCGCTAGCAGCGCCGGTGATTAGAAACGTGCATACCCCAAGTGGTTCATGCTAAATGGGTTACGGCAAAGTGTCAACGAACGCGAACAGCGCGTGCTGAAGAATTGGGCAATGGGGATTATCCGGCCTTAAGGTTCCGATTGGGGGGCCGATTTATGGACTCTCCGGCAAATCGGCAGGTGGCTGGTCGCTGGGGGTCGGCGGTGGCTCGATCCAGCTCCCGAGTTTGGTGCCAGAATTTGTCGTTTCGCCGCCGGTCGCCAGGAAGAACCGATCCTCCACCCGACCCGCATCGATGTTCAAGGCGGGGTTGCTATCGGCTGTGAACTTCGCCTTGGTCAGCGGTTGCCACTGGCCATCCTCCCCCCGCACCCAGCCATTGCCAAACCGGGCCCGGCGAGCCAGCTTGGTCGATTCCCGGTTGCGGCGAAAATCCTCGACGAAGGCATAATAGCCTTCGAGCGGCTGGCCGCCCGTGAGCGTCGAGAAGGTGACGAGTCTTCGCCACGCCGGAGCGGCGTTGTTCCCTGCATCTTTCGCGGCAGGAAAGCAAAACCAGCCGGTGAATTCCGTCCGGTCGCCAGCGGGCTTGGCGGTCACGAGCAGGCGATAGGTGGTGCCGATTTGCCAGTCGAAATCGCAAAACGACTGCCCGCCGGTCCCTTCCCCCCCGAATCGGCCGACGCGCACTTGCTCGTCCCGATGAAGCAGCTTCACGCGCTGTTCGTCCCGCACTTTGGTCGGGTCGTTTTGCTGGCCGGGGTCCCACACCGAAAAGATGAGCAGCTTATTGCCGCTCGCCAGTTCCTGAAGGCCAAAATAGCCGTGATTGAATCCGCCGACGCAGAAGTAGGTGCCGGGGGCCGATTTTTCGACGGTCACTTCGTGATAGAAAGCCGTCCCCTTGGTCGCCGGCAGCTGCAAATGGACGCTTCGGCAGGCAATGCCGGCGAGGCTTTCGTCGGCCCGGCCGGTGGTCCCTAGGAGCAAAACTAGCAATGCGCCAGCGCGGTTTATCAAATGGGAATGCATCGCAGGGTTTCCTGATCCGCAAAGGGGCCCGCGAAGCGAGCGGCGAAACGCCAACCATTTTGGCATCTTCTGCCGCGAAGTTGACAGCCTGGTTGGTCTTGTCCCGCTCCGCGAGATTCGCCAAAGTATTGGCGTGGCAAGGGTTTACGGCAATCGGGCAACCGCCGAGCCGCTGGCATTCGAGTTGCATAGGATTGTAGTACACTTGCGAAAGCTGCCCATTTGGCCCCGGCGGGCGCAGGCCATGATTCTCGAAACTCCCCGACTCCTGATTACCGACGACGACCGCGATTTCCGCGCGACGCTCGCCGATGTCCTCCAAAGCCGCGGCTTTGAGACGCTGGAAGCGGGGGACGGCGAAGAAGCGCTCGACGTGCTCCATCGCTGCCAGGTCCATTTGCTGCTGCTCGACATGCAAATGCCCCGCCTTTCGGGGCTGGAGACGATCCGCCGCGTGCGCCAAACCGGCCTGCAACCGAGGCTGCCGTGGATTTTGATTTCCGGAGCGCTCGACGAGGCGATTGTTGCCGAGGCCCAGGCCGCCGCGGCGTTTTCGGTGCTCCCCAAGCCTCTCCGCCTGCCGCAATTGACGACGGCGGTGCAAGACGTGCTGCGGCAGGTGTATCATTGGCCCTCCTAGGCCATGAAATACCAGCCCCTGTTGCACGTCGTCCTCTACCAGCCCGAGATTCCGCCGAACACCGGCAACATCGGCCGGACGTGCGTTGCGGTCGGGGCCAAGCTCTGGCTCGTCAAGCCGCTCGGCTTTCAGATTAACGAGAAAGAGCTGCGGCGGGCGGGGCTCGACTATTGGCCCCATCTCGACTGGGAAACGGTCGAAAACTGGGCCGAGTTGACCACCCGCCTTGCCGAGCCCCTCGCTGCCGGCCGGGCCTGGCTGTTCACCAAAACGGCGACCCAACCTTACACGTCGGCCCGCTATCAAGCTGGCGACGTGCTGATCTTCGGCTCCGAATCGAGCGGCCTGCCGCCGGAACTGCTGGCGGAATACCAAAGCCAAACCGTGCGCGTTCCCATGCGCGAGCAGGTTCGCAGCCTGAACCTCTCGGCCACCGCCGCTGTCGCCATGTACGAGGCCGTGCGGCAAATCGGGGCGGAATTCCGATAAGATAGACCGCTGGCTGGCCTACCCAAATGGGGTCGGCCGGAGCCTCCCCCTCCCTGACTCCTGTCCCCTGCACTCATGGACCTCTTCGCTGAATTGCAATGGCGCGGCCTCGTCAACCAGTGTACCGCCCCCGAAACCGTTCCCGGCTGGCTCGCCACCGCCGGCCGCTCGCTCTATTGCGGCTTCGACCCGACGAGCGACAGCCTGCATGTCGGCTCGCTCCTGCCGGTGATGCTGCTGCGGCGGTTCCAAAAGGCGGGGCACAAGCCGATTGCCCTTGTCGGCGGGGCGACCGGCATGATTGGCGACCCCAGCGGCAAAAGCGAAGAGCGAAACCTGCAAAGTCTCGATCAGCTCGAAAAGAACGTCGCCGGCATCGAAAAGCAGCTCCGTGGGCTGCTCGATTTTGAAGGCGCGAGCGCGGCCAGACTGCTCAATAACTTCGACTGGATGCGGGGCTTTTCGTTCCTCGAGTTCCTCCGCGATGTCGGCAAGCACTTTCCCGTCGGCGTGATGCTCGGCAAGGACTCGGTCAAAGGCCGCCTGGAGCGCGACACCGGCATCAGCTACACCGAATTCAGCTACATGCTGCTGCAAGCCTACGATTTCGTCTTCCTGCATCAAAAGCACGGCTGCGAGCTGCAAATCGGCGGCAGCGACCAGTGGGGCAACATCACCGCCGGCATCGACCTGGCCCGCCGCATGCACGGAGCGCAGCTTTTCGGCCTGACCTGCCCGCTGCTGCTCAAGTCCGATGGCACGAAGATGGGCAAGACCGAGCGGGGAGCCGTCTATCTTTCGCCGGAGCGGACGAGCCCTTATGCCTTCTACCAATACTGGGTCAACCTGGCCGATGCCGATTGCGGCAGCGCCTTGCGATTTCTCACCGAACTGCCGCGTGAGGAGATCGAAGACCTCGACAAGAAACGCACTGACCAGCCGCACCTGCGTGAAAGCCAAAAGCGCCTGGCCGAGGAACTAACCCGCCTCATCCACGGCGAAGGAGGACTCGCCGCCGCAAAGAACGCGAGCGATACAATCTTCGGGAAACCCGTGGAAAACCTCACCGACGCCGAACTGACCGACATCTTTGCCGAAATGCCGCGCGTAACCATTCCCCGCGACCGCTTGGCTGGCGAAGGACTGGGGCTGGCCGACGCCTTAGTCGAAACCGGCCTGGCCAAGTCGAAATCCGACGCCCGCCGCACCATTGCGCAAGGCGGAGCCTACGTCAACAACCGCCCCCGCACCGACACCGAAACCCGGCTCACCGCGGCCGATCTGGCCAGCGAAACGGTTCTTGTCCTCCGCAGTGGCAAGAAGAAGTACGCGCTGGTGCGGTTTGCGTGATTACGACCGCGGCGGGACGTCGATCTGCACGAGCTTGGCGGGCTCGCTGGCGAGGTTCGCGGCCGAGGCACATTTGCCACAGCTGCTGCCGCAACCGGCAGCGCGGCGGCGGACGACCGTTTGCCACGACCGCCAGGCGATATAGCCGGCGGCCACCAGGCACAAGGCCAGGGCCAGTCCGTCTTGCCAGTGGGTTGCCATGTGGTGTTAACCTCCCCCCATCAGCCGGATGCCAACCTGATAGGTAACGAGCGCCGCGACATAGGCCAGCGAGGTCATATAGACGAACGTCAGCGCGGGCCACCGCCAACTGCCGGTCTCGCGGCGCATGATGGCGAGCGTCGAGGCGCACTGGGCACACAGGGCGAAGAACACCATCACCGACAGCGCCACCGGCAAGTTGAAAACCGGCCGGTCGGTCCCTTTCCAGGTCGCCTTTTGCAGCGTTTCGCGCAGTTCGGGTGACTGTTCGTCTTGCCCTTCTCCCAGATTGTAAATGACGCCGAGGGTCGCCACGATTACTTCGCGGGCCGGAAACGACGCGATCGCCGCGCAGCCAATTCGCCAGTCCCAGCCGAGAGGGCGAACCACCGGCTCGATGAGGTGTCCGAGCCGGCCGAGGAAGCTGTTTTCGAGCAGCGTCCCCGCGATTTCGTTTTCGATCGTCGCCAGTTCCGCTTGGACCGACTCCGGAGGCGCGGGACTGGCCGCTACTTGCTCGGCCAGGGCATCCCGCCGGGCCAGGAGCGCCGAGTCGATGACCGACAAATCGCGCGGATAGTAGGCGAGCCCCCAGACGACGACGGAGACCGCCAGGATCAAAGTGCCGGCCCGATAGACGAAGGCCCACCCTTGCTCGAACATCCGGTGCAGCACCACGGCCAGCCCTGGCAGCTTGTAGCTGGGCAGCTCCATGACAAACGGCGGCGTCGGCCCGCGAAACAGCGTCTTCTTGAAAACCCAGGCCGCCCCGATGCCGGCGATGGTTCCCACGCTGTACATCGCGAACAGCACCACGATTTGCAGCCAAGGGAGGGCATACCACCCGCGGCCGATGGTCCAGGCCGGCACGAATGCCCCGATCAGCAGCGTATAGACCGGCAGACGGGCGCTGCAGCTCATCAGCGGGGCGACGAGAATCGTTACCATCCGGTCGCGGCGGTTTTCGATCACCCGCGTCGCCATGATCCCCGGCACCGCGCAGGCGAACGACGACAGCAGCGGAATGAACGACTTGCCGGAGAGGCCGATGCGCGACATCAGCTTGTCCATCAGATACGCGGCCCGCGCCATGTAGCCGCAGTCCTCCAGCACCGCGATGAAGAAGAACAGCGTGAAAATCTGCGGCAGGAAGACGACCACCCCCCCCACGCCGTTGATCACTCCCGTAATCAGCAGCGATTGGAGAGCCCCTTCGGGCACGAGCCGGGCGACGAGCTTGCTGGCCGATTCGAGCAGGTTGTCGAGCAGCCAGTTGGCCCCCGAAACATCGGGGACGTAGTAAACCGCCGAAAACAACAGCAGCATCACCAGCAGGAACACCAGCGAACCCCAGACGCGATGCGTCAGCACCTTGTCGATCCGGTCGCTCGCGGTGATGCGGCGCTCGACCGGCCGCGAAACCACTCCCGCCAGCACTTTGCCCGCCCAGCCGTAGCGGGCCACCGCCTCGATCCCCGGCACCGGCAGGCCGGCGGCGGCCAGGCGGGTGCGAGCCTCGCGAATGTCCGCCTGCAGCGCTTCGCTGCCGCCAACCACCCCCGCAGCGGCCAAATAGCCGCTGGTATCCAGCAACAGTCGCTCGACCAAATAGCGGGGCACGGCCGGAACGATCTTCGCGACGCGCTGCGCGAGCTCCTCCACTTCGCGGCGGAATGCCTCGGGAAACGGGCTCTCCACTTTCGTGACGGCTCCTTCGGCGGCGGTGGCGAGCGCTTGCTTGAGTTCGTCGAGGCCGATCCCCCGGTTGGCTTGCACCGGCACAAGGGGGACCGGCAATTGCCGCCGCAGGCGATCGAGGTCGAGCGCGAGTCCCTTCGCCTCGGCCACATCGACCATGTTGAGGGCGACCACCGTCGGCAGCCCCAGTTCCAGCACCTGACTGACGAGATAGAGGTTTCGCTCCAGGTTGCTGGCATCGACGATGCACAGCACCACGTCGATGGGCTGCTCCTCAGCCCGCCGGCCAAGGAGCACATCCACCGCCACCATTTCGTCCGGGGACCGCGGCGCGAGACTATAGGTGCCCGGCAGATCGACAACGGTGAACTCGCGGCCGTGGAACTCGGCCCGCCCGATCTTCTTTTCGACCGTCACGCCAGGGTAATTGCCAATTCGCTGGCGCAGGCCGGAAAGCGCGCTGAACAGCGTCGATTTCCCCGTGTTCGGATTGCCGAGCAGGGCGACGGTGAGCGGGCGGGAAGCGGCGGCGACGGACATCGGCTGGGGAGGGGAAGGCGGGACCTGCGACTACCGAAATTCGATTGCCGCGACTCGGCTACAGGGATTCTACTTCAATCCGGGCGGCTTCGCTCTTACGGATGCTGAGCCGATACCCGCGCAGCTCCAGTTCCAGGGGATCGCCCAGCGGGGCCAGCCCCAGCACGGTCAGCTCGACCCCCGGCGTCAGCCCCATTTCCAAGAGGCGGATCGTGATTTCGTCGTCCCCATCGAGCCGGACCACGCGGCCCCGCGCCCCGACCGGCAGCGTCGCCAACGTACTCACGCGACATCTCCCAGCCGAACCAGCACGCTCACCCCTTCGCAATCGCGAAAGCAGAGCTTGGCCCCATTCAGCCGCACAATGCACGGACTGCCGGCTTGGATCATCTCGATGGGGCGACCATCGTGCATCCCCAGCTCGCGCAGTCGCTGCACTTCGTCCGCCCGACCCAGCAGTTGGTCGATGACCGCCCGCTGGCCCGGCTGAAGGAGCGAAATGGGGAAGGAATCGTGCATGGGAGGGAAGACGCTACTGAAAACCAATCTCAGTTAAACTATAAGGTCGTTCCCAACTATCTGCAACGGTTGCGAATTGTCATCGGACTGCAAACCGGGCAATCTAGGCTTCCTCTTCCTCGTGCAACGTCGCCTTGCTGATCACCTCTTGCTGGATGTTGGCGGGCATCACGTCGTAGTGCGAAAAGTCCATCGTGAAGCTCCCTTGCCCGCCGGTCATGCTCGATAAGGTGCGGGCGTACGTCGTCACCTCCCGCAGCGGTACCTCGCACATCACGGTCTGAAAGCCGCCGCCGGCGTTGTCGGAGCCTTGCACGCGGCCGCCGCGCCCCGACATATCGCTATAGACGTCCCCCATGTTGGCTTCGGGCACGGTAATTTCCATCTTCACCACCGGTTCGAGCAGGGCGGGTTTGGCCTCTTGGAAGACGTTGCGGAAGGCCATCGACCCGGCGATCTTGAAAGCTGCTTCCGAACTATCGACGTCGTGATACTTGCCGAAGTGGACCTCGACCGCCACGTCTTGCACCAAATAGCCGGCGATCACCCCTTTCTCCATCCGTTCCTTGAACCCTTTCTCCACGGCGGGCAAAAAATTGCCGGGAATCGTGCCGCCGACAACGGAGTTCACCCACAGGAAGTTGTGAGCCTCGTCGTAGTGAAATTCCTTCAGGTGCGGAAAACGATCCTTGGTGGCGAAATCCTCCGGTTTGATCGCCCGCGGGAAGGGAAACATCCGGATGTGAACCTCGCCGAACTGACCGCGGCCGCCGGATTGCTTTTTGTGGCGATAGCTCCCTTCGGCCGGGGCCTGAATTGTCTCGCGGAACGGAATTTTCGGCGGCTTGGTTTCGACATCCAGCTTGTCACGCCGATGCAGGCGCTCGCGAATCATCTGCAAATGCAGTTCGCTCATCCCGGTCATGACCAGTTCTTTGGTCTGCGGATCACGATCGAGCTTGAAGGTCGAATCCTCCTCCACGATCTTGTGCAGTGAAACGGAGAGTTTCGCCTCATCGCCGCGGCTTTTAGGGGAAACCGCCAGGCCGACCATCGGCGTGGGAAAGGCCATCTTCGGCATGTCGAGCGCGCCGAGACAGGTGCCGGTGTGCAGGTCTTCCATTTTCGCGATCGCGATGATGTCTCCCGCCGAGGCCGAATCGACCGGCTTCGTTTCCCCCCCTTGCACTTCGAGCAGCGGCCCCAGCTTCAGACCCCGCTTGGAGCCGACGATCGGCACCGTGTCGTCTTTTTTCATCGTGCCACTGAATATGCGCAGGTAGCTCAGCTTTTGCACGAACGGATCGATGCGGGTCTTGAAGACCTGCGCGACCAAGGGACCATTTGGATCGGCCAGGAACGCGGTCGGCTCGCCCTCGCGAATCCCCTTGATCTCGTTCAGGTTCGGCGGCGGGGCGCATTCGATCAATTCATCGAGCAGTTCCGTCAAGCCGATACCCGTCTTGGCCGAGCAGCAAAAAATTGGCACGAGCGTGCCGTGGGCGACGGCATGTTCGATCAAATCGTCGAGCTTTTCGTGCGAGGGCTCTTCTCCCTCGAAATACTTGGCCATCAGCTCTTCATCGACCTCGACAATCGACTCGATCAGTGAGGTATGAATCTCCTCCGGATCGATCAGCGCCCCGGCGGTTTGGCCGGCATGACCGAGCGTGCTGACGACCCCCTTGAACCCCTCTCCCTGCCCGATGGGGACATTCACCAGCACGCAGTTGGTGCCAAAGGTGTCGCGAATCCTTTCGATCAGCGCCGGAAAATCGATGTTGTGCTCGTCCATCTTGTTGATGACGATCGCCCGGCCGATGCCCGCCTTCCCCGCCTCTTGAAAGACGCGGCGGGTATTCACCTCGATGCCGCTATGGGCGTTAATGACGATCAGGGCGGTGTCGGCCGCTCGCAGGGCGCCGATGGTCTGGCCGATGAAGTCGCCGTAGCCGGGGGTATCGATCAGGTTGAATCGCTTGCCGGCATGGGTGAAGTGAACGATGCTCGACTCGATCGTGCGTTTGTGGGCTTTCTCCTCGGCATCGAAATCGCAAATGCTGGTGCCGGCATCAACGCTTGGTTCGCCGGCGACGGCACCCGTTTTGATCAGCAGTTTGTCGGCCAGCGTGGTTTTGCCGGAACCGCCGTGGCCGCACAACGCAATGTTGCGGATATCTTCCACCTTGTGCTTGGTCATGCCCGTTGCCCTTCGCGAAGAGGTGTGTGAAACCGTTGCTTGAGAAGGCGACAAGCAAGCCGCTTGTCGCTAGGTCCGAGAAACCTCCTCGGCCGCCGCCAGGGCGTCGGCCAGCAAGAGGCTTCCTTCATAAATCGCCCGGCCGACAATGCACCCCGCCAGGCCAATCGCCGCCAGTTGCCGCACATCGCTCGCCGTGGTGACGCCGCCGGAGGCGATCACGTCGATCTCGACCGCCCCGTTCATCTCGGCCATCGCGGCGAAGTTTGGCCCGGCCAGCATGCCGTCCTTGGCGATGTCGGTATAAATGATCGCCGCCAGCGGCTCGCGGGCGAAATCGCGCGCCAGGTCGGTGGCGGGGGTGCTGCTGGTTTCGAGCCAGCCGTCGGTGGCGACGAGGCCATTCTTGGCATCGATGCCGAGCGCCAATTTGCCCGGAAACTGGCGACACATACGGCGAAACCACTCCGGCTCCTTCAGGGCCTTGGTGCCGACGACGAGCTGCGCGAGTCCCAGTTCCAGGTAGCGACCGATGACCTCTTCGTCTCGAATGCCGCCGCCGAGCTCGCACGGGACATCGACCGCCGAGACAATCGCCTGCACCGCGGCGAAATTGGCCGTGCTGCCGTCGCGAGCTCCGTCGAGATCAACGAGGTGCAGGCACCTGGCCCCTTGGCCGACCCACTGGCGGGCCATCGCGGCGGGGTCGTCGCCAAAGACCGTTTCGCGGCTGTAGTCGCCCTGTTGCAGGCGAACGCACTTGCCGCCGCGAAGATCAATGGCCGGCCAGACCCGCATCGTCGCACCCGTCGCCCATGAAGAAATGATGAGGAAAGCGAATATGACACAGCCGCGCGGCGTCTTCAATAGGCGACAGCGCTAGACACCCTGTGTCCCGAATTCCCGCTGTGATTGACAACCAGATACAATACGTGCGCATCAAGCCTCACCCTTTTCCCAGTGAAAAAATATGAACAGCAAGCAAGCGATCCAGGCGTCGATGGACATGAGCCTGATGGTGTTCAATACCTATCTCAGCGATCTTTCCGATGCGGACCTCATGGTCCGGCCAGGGCCGGGATGCAATCACACGGCTTGGCAACTGGGGCACCTCATCGCGGCCGAAGTGGCGCTCCTCAATGACGTTTGTCCCGGCGCGGGGGCACAGTTGCCCGCGGGCTTTGCCGAGAAGCACGCGAAAGACAAAGCCGGCAGCGACGATGCCGGCCAGTTTCACACGAAGCAAGAGTATCTCGACCTGTTCGCGAAGGTGCGGGCCGCGACGCTCGCCGCCCTGGCCGCGCTTCCCGAGGCTCGGCTCGATGAGCCAGGGCCGGAGCGGTTTCGGCAGATGTTTCCGACCGTCGGTCAGATGCTCGTTTTGATCGGCACGCATCCGATGATGCATGCTGGGCAGATCGCCGTTGTGCGCCGCAAACTGGGGAAGCCGGTGCTGATCTAGCTATTTAAAGGTTTGCTCGGGGCCGGGAAACTGCCCGCCGCGGACTTCGTCGCGATATTGCCGGGCCGCCTGCTGGATGAGCGACTTGACGTCGGCATATTGCTTGACGAACTTGGGCACATAGCCCGTGGTCAGGCCGAGCAGGTCGTTGATCACCAGCACCTGGCCATCGCACCCCGCTCCCGCCCCGATGCCGATGGTGGGAATGGCGAGGGTAGCCGAGATTTCGGCGGCGATGGCGGGCGGAATGCACTCTAGCACGATGGCAAAGGCCCCCGCCGACTGGGCGGCCTGGGCGTCGGCATGGAGCTTCTCGGCATCGCGCTGCACGCGGTAGCCCCCCATTTGGTGCACGCTTTGCGGCCGCAGCCCCACATGCGCCATGACGGGGATGCCGGCGCTGACGAGCCCCGCGATGACCCCCGCCTGGTCGGCACCCCCTTCGAGCTTGACCGCCTGGCAGCGGGTCTCTTTGAGGATGCGGCCGGCGTTTTCAATCGCGCGGTGAACGCCGAGGTGGTTCGTGGGAAACGGCAGATCGACGATCACCAGCGCGTGCTCGACCGCCCGGCCGACCATTTCGGCATGGTAGATCATCTCGTCGAGAGTGACCGGGAGCGTGGTTTCGTGCCCCTGGACGACCATCGACATGCTATCGCCGACGAGGATGGCGTCGATCCCCGCCTCGTCGAGCAAAGCCGCCGTGGGATAGTCGTAAGCGGTGAGCATCGCGATTTTTCGGCCGGCCCGCTTGAGCGCGCTAAATTCGGGAACGGTAATCCGACTGGGGCGATTGGCCATGAGTCGCGGTGCCTGGGCGAGAGTGGACGACCCTTGCATTGTGACTGCGAAGTCGGGACCTCGCAACTTGGGCCAGGCGCGGGATCGTCAAGAAACGAACAGCGGCCTGGTCGAGCGGTGAAGCCCGGCCAGGCCGCGTGTTAGTCGCAGTCTCTTAGCCAACGCTTAGCCTAGCGAACCAGGCTGGTGCTGGCGTGAACGACCCGACGCTGAGTCGGAATGAAGGCCGAAGGATCGACAACCGGGGCCGGCGGCATGGGAGCCACTTCGCCACCAGCGGTCGGAGCTTCGGTCTTCGCACCACCGGCATCGCAACCGCAAACCGGGGCGGCGGCGCAGGTGGGGGCGGGAGCCGGAGCAGGAGCCGCACAGCCGCAGGTCGGGGCAGCGGCCGCACAGGCCGGAGCCGAGCAGCTGTTGCAGGCGGGCTTGCAGCACTTGTTGTGGCAGCAAGAGAAGATGCGGTCGAGCAGGCAGCTCTTCTTGCAGCACGAGCCGCAGCTCGACTTGCAACCGTTATCGCAGCCGCAGCTCGGAGCCGGGGCGGCGCAGTCGCAGGCGGACTTGCTGCAGCTATTGCAGCTGTTGCAAGACGAACGGCAGTGACCACCGAACAGACCGCAGCTCTTCTTGCAGCACGAGCCACAAGCCGATTTGCAGCCGTTGTCGCAACCGCAGGCCGACTTGCCAGCGTCGCAACCGCAAGCGGGAGCGGCGGCGCAGGTCGGAGCGGCGGCACAGGTGGGGGCGGCGGCGACGCAGCTCGGGGCCGCGGCGACGCAGGTGGGGGCCGCGGCCGCGCAGGCCGGGGTACCGCAGCTGTCGCAAGCGGGCTTGCAGCAGCGATTGCGGTGGCAACGCGATTTGCAGCAGCTCGTTTCGCAGCAGCTGGTTTCGCAACCGCAGCCGCTCGAGCCGAGCATCAGGTCAAGCAGCTCGAAGCTGTAACCTTGGGTACAAGCGGCGAAGCCGAGTACCAACGATCCAAGCAGGGAGGTCCATTTCATTGGGCGACGTCTCCTAAACACGATGGAACCATCGAACTGGCGCAAGTCCCGGTCCGGCCGGATACGTGGCCCAAGTGCCGCGCGGGTAGCGTGACCATTGTGCCGCGTTGGACCGACCCGCTCGGCAATCCGATTGCCGGCGGATCATTCGGGGTGTGCGATTGGGGGTAGGCCAGGGTGTGCGGGAAGGTAGGGTTGCTGCCCCGCACGGTATGTGTCGCCAGGCCCGGCGGCTGATCCCATCTTGGGCCGACCGCTGAGTCTCGGGCCCCGCCGCCGCCCATCATGGGGTGGGCGAAGCCTTCCGCGACACCTACCGTATCGACGCTACAAAACAGCCTGCTTGAACCGACGCAAACAATTTTCTGGCAGTGGTTTACGGCAACTGTCGCGCAAAGATTGCCCGTCGCGGAAGGTAGCGAAACCTTGCCGGAAAACCGGCCGGAGAAGGCGCGCCGGGGGCCGCGCCGTCGCCTCCAACCGGCAAGGTTTGCCGGGCCGCCGGCGGAATGCGGTTGACGGTTGCTCCCCCCGTTGCGCTTCGCTAGTCTGTCTGGGGGGGGCTGTCCAATAGTCAAACTTTGCGGTCTGCGGAGCTTTTGCGACGCGTTGCGATTTCTCGTGGCCGCGAATTCAAGGGGCGAGTGCCGAACACCTTCAAATGTTCTGAGCTGTCAGCTCCAGTTTGGGCATTTGACACTCTCTGTTCTCTGAAGGGGCAAAGTGTGATTAACCACACTGCTTCGTCGCGAGAAGGACTGCGCTATCTCCTCGGAGTAAGCGGCACCTATCGCGTTCCCTCCCACTCCGCCAAAAACTGCTCCAGAAACTGCTCCAGGTAGCGATGCCGCGCGGCGGCAAGGCGGCGGCCGGTGGGGGTGTTCATCCGGTCGGATAGGAGCAGCAGCTTCTCGTAAAAGTGGTTGAGCGTGGGGCCGGCGTTCTTTTTGTAGGCCTCGAACGAAGCGTGCGTCTGGGGCGGGATCGCCGGATCGTGCATCGCCCGGCCGCGACTGCCGCCATAAGCAAAAGCCCGGGCAATGCCGACGGCACCGAGCGCGTCGAGCCGGTCGGCATCTTGGACGACGCGCCCTTCCAGCGTCGGCATCGGCGTCGGCACGCCGGCCCCCTTGAACGACAGCCCGGCAATGATCGCGGCGACATGCTCGCTCGTCGCGGCGGGGACGGACAGGTTCGCCAGCCAATCGCGCGCGGCCCGCGGGCCAGCGGTGTGGTCGCCGCCGGCGAACTTCCAGTCGGCCACGTCGTGCAGCAGCGCGGCCAGCTCGACCACGAACAGATCGGCCCCTTCCTCGCGGCCGATGGCGAGCGCCGTCCGGCGGACACGCTCGATGTGGAACCAATCGTGCCCCGCGCTATCGCCCGCCAGCAGGCTGCGGACGTGCGCGGCCGTTTGTTGTAGGATGTGCTGCTCGTTCATCGTCGCTTTTCAACGTGAGGAATTGCCGTGGGAAAAAAGAAAACCAAGCTGAAAACCAGCAAAAAGATCATCCTCCGCACCGGCGAGGCGCTCGTCGAGGGGGAGCCCGCCTGGTCGGCGGCCGAGCCGGAGGTGGTGATCGGGGCGCTCGACGGCCCGGTGGGGCACGCCATCGCCAACCTGATTGGTGACCAGGTGAAGGGGCACACCAAGGTGTTCGCGATTCTGAATAGCGACGTGCAGGTGCGGCCGACGACACTGATGGTCAGCAAGGTGACGGTGAAGAGCAGCAAGTACACGAATATCCTCATGGGGACGGTGCAGGCGGCCGTCGCCCACGGCGTGCTCGATGCGGTCCGGGCCGGCGACATTCCCAAGCGGCGGGCCGACGAGCTGGGCATCATCATTTCGGTTTGGCTCGATCCCAGCATCGTCGAGGCGACCGATGTGGACTACAAGCTCCTCTTTCAGACCAATCGCGAAGCGACCACCAAGGCGATCCACAAAGCGATGTGCGGCGAGCCGACCATCGATTGGCTGCTCGAAAATCAGGATCAGGTGCCGCACTACTTCCACCAGCTGGCCGTGGATGGGAAGCTAGCCTAAACGCCCACTCTTGCTTCAGGAAACTCGCCATGACATCGCCTCGCGTCGCTGCCGGCCAGGGAGCCACCTATCGCCTGCTTGGCGGCGACATCGTGACGCTAAAGGTCGTCGGCGCCGATATGAACGGCGCCTACACGCTGCTTGAAACGATCACGCCGCCGGGTGCCGGTCCGCCGCCGCACAGGCATCATCGCGAGGATGAAACGTTCTACATCCTCGCGGGGCAATTCGAGTTTCACGTCGGCGAGCAAACGATTGCCGCAGGCCCGGGCGATTTGCTCACCGCGCCCCTAGGAACGCCGCATTTTTTTCGCAACGTGGGCCCCTCCGAGGGGAAGCTGCTGATTTTGTGCCGGCCCGCCGGCTTCGAGCATTTTGTCGCCGATTTCTCGCAGGTTCCCCCCGACAAGCCGCCGGACATTGCGCAGCTGGTCGCCATCGGCCAGAAGCATGGGATTGAGTTTGTGTTGGGATAATGGCGGCGGTGCGACTCAAAACTTCCGGACGCGATGCGTGAGCGTGTCGCCGATATACACTTCGTCTTTCGGGCCGACGCAGATGCCGTGGGGGCGGTTGAGCGTGGCCTCGGTGGCGGGCCCGCCGTCGCCGTCGCCGCCGGCAAACTTGGGTCCTTTGCCGGCGACCGTGCTGATCTTGCCGCTGGCGAGGTCGATTTTGCGGATGGCGTGGTTCTCGGTATCGACGACCAGCACCGCGCCGCCATCCCGCGTGACGACGATTCCCTTGGGGCCATCGAAGGTCGCTTCCGCTGCCGGGCCACCATCGCCGGTGAATCCCTTCTTGCCAGTGCCAGCGACATGCGACAGCACGCCGCTCGCCAGCGGCATTTTCCAGACACTGTGCCCCTCGCGGAGGGCGATCCACAGCACGCCGTCTTGAATGAAGAGGGCCCGCGGGCCGACCATCGGCTTGCCAGCGGCGGGGCCGGCTACGGGGGGCCGCTTCTCGCCGGTGCCGGCGATGGTGGTGATGATCCCCGTCTTGGCATCGACCTTGCGAATGCGGTGGTTGCCGATGTCGGCGATGTACAGGTTATCGGCGGCATCGAGGGCGATGCTGTGCGGAATCGAAAGCTGGGCGGCAGTGGCGGGGCCATCGTCGCCGCCGAAGCCCGCCTTCCCCGTGCCGGCAATGGTGCTGATCGTGCCGGTATTGGCATCCACCTTGCGCACGAGGTGGTTCTTCATTTCGACGAACAGCATGTTCCCGGCCTTATCGAACCGCACTTCATACGGCTCGTTCAGCTTGGCGGCCGTGGCGGAGCCCCCATCGCCGGCATAGCCCACTTGCCCGCTGCCGGCGACGGTGGTGAGTCGGCCGGTCGCTTCGTCCAGGCGGCGGACACGATGATTGCGGACCTCGCAGATGTAGAGCGATCCGTCGGGACCGATTTCGACCCCAAACGGATCGCCGATATTGGTTTGCAAAGCCGGGCCGCTATCGCCTCCATCCGCCGGCTTGCCGGTGCCGGCGACCGTGGTGATCGGGCCAGCGGAATGGAAGGCCACGAGGGCGGCAACAAGCAAGGTGGTGGTCATGGCGGGCGGGATTTATCGGTAGGGATTGATCGAAGGTGGCATACTGGTCGCGTGGCCGATCGCGCAGCCTCGCGGCACAGACCGGAGTCAATATACTCCGCTGGGCCGCCGCTGGTGCGTGGCTTGGACCGACGGTGACAAGGTCGCCCCACACGACCCGCTGCTCGACCGGGATGGTTTCGGCATGACCGGCGGGATTGATGGCGACGGCGAAGAGGAATCCCGAAGTCCTTGCTAGGCAGGGAGTTGCGACGTTTTTTGCGGCGGAGAGCGGTCTTCCCAGCCCGCCTGCCGTGACCAGACGTGTCACGGCGGCAAAAAACTTGGAGCGCGGCTTGGGGCGAACCGAGCGCCGTTAGTGTACACAAATATCATTCTAATGGTTGCAGAAGTTCCCTTGGCAAATGCCGGCCTGAAATTCCGCGCGCTAGTTTCTTGACGCGCGCAAGTTGTCGCGAGATAGTGCGTGCGATTGCGAGCGCGCCGTGTTTTGGCGGGGCGGAGCGAGGGCCGTGCGCGCCATTTCAGATCCCTGGAGGAAGGCCGGCTCAGCCCAGACGGCTCGGCTTTATTTTCGCGAGACGAAACCCTAGTAACTATAGTAAGCCGCGCCGAAACTCATTCGCGATTTGGCGCGCAAGTTCCTGGGGGACTGGAACTTGCGGAGAAGTCGCCCGGCGCGACTTTTGGGAATCGCAATAAGTGACCAGGAGGCGGGGCGCGGAGGCAGTTCGCTTCGGGAAGAATCAACGCCAGCAGTTTCCTGTTTCAAGACATCCTTCCGTCATCCACCGGTGCATCCATGAATCCGTCCGACGACGAAGACAACCAGCAATGGTACGACCAGTGCTGTCGGGCGGGCTGCGCCCACCACGGTTTGGGCTTACTCGCGCCCAAGCTCTGCGTGGGAACGCACGTCCAGTGCAGTAGTGGGCTGCGCCCACCACGTTTTGAAGGCCACCTCGCAGCGACGAGCAAGTGGCGGGCGAGGCCCACCCAACATTTTCCGAGGGAAAGCCTTGTAACTATAGTAAGCCGCCCGAGAACTAATTTCGATTGTGGCGCGCAAGTGCTTGGTACCAAGCCATTTGCAGCGAAGCCGCCCAGCACGGCATTCCGCGCGTCCCATAAGTAATTAGCGCCACGCCGGCGGCGGATGTGCTGTAGTGGCGGGCTGTGCCCACCACGGTTTGAAGGCCATCACGCAGCGACGAGCCAATGGCGGGCGAAGCCCACCCGATATTAGGAACGCACGTCCAGAAGCTCTGCTTCGCGAATTGGAACTTCGTCCGAGACATTAGCTACGGCGGGCCGCGGGGGCTGGCGTTCTCCGGCGGCCCTTGGTAACGAGAGGCGTATGAACACCGAATCCGACGAATCCTGCCCGTTGCCAGCGCGCGGCAACTCCGCCAACCTGCAACCGCCCCGCTGGATGTTCTGGACGCTAACGCTCGCGGGCATCTACAACCTCGCCTGGGGCGCGGCGGTCATCGTGCTGCCCAGCCAGCCCTTCGCGTGGCTCGCGATGGAGCCGCCGAACTATCCGCAAATCTGGCAATGCGTGGGGATGGTCGTCGGCGTGTATGGCGTGGGCTACCTCATCGCCGCCCGCGACCCAGCCCGGCACTGGCCGATTGTGCTGGTCGGGTGGCTCGGCAAGGTGCTGGGGCCGATCGGCTTTGTGCAGGGGGCCATCGCGGGCACGCTGCCGTGGAGCTTTGGCATCGTCAATGTTTTCAACGACCTGATCTGGTGGGTGCCATTCACGGCGATTTTGTACCACGCCTGGCGGACGAACAGCGCGCCGGCTGGCGAGCGCGCACTGAGCCTGCACGAGGCCATGGCAACCATCGGCAGCCAATATGGAAGGACGCTGGCCGACCTATCAGCCGGACGCTCGGTGCTCGTGGTCTTCATTCGCCATGCCGGGTGTACCTTCTGCCGCGAGGCGTTGGCCGACCTGGCCGCCGCCCGGCCGAAGCTGGAAGCGGCCCGCGTGCGCATCGCCATTGTCCACATGAGCAGCGTCGCCGCCGGTGCCGCGCTCTTCAATCGGTATGGCCTGGGGGATCTCGACCAGTTCAGCGATCCTGGGTGCCGGCTGTTTCGGGCGTTCGAATTGTCCCGCGGCACGCTTGGGCAAGTGCTCGGCCCGGCCGCCATCGTGCGCGGCTTGCCCGCGCTCCTGCGGCACGGAATTGGCAAGGTCGAGGGGGACGGCTTTCAGCTTGGCGGGGCGTTTGTGATTAAAGACAGCCAGATCCTGGCGGCCGTGCGGCATCGGACTTCCGCCGACCGGGCGGATTTCGCGAAGCTGGCGGGAGTGCTAACGACAGTAACAGCGAGGCAGTCAAGCTAGGACTGGTTTGGGGGCATGTGTGAAGTCACAATAGAGTCTGCGACGATGTTTTCAAAGGAGTACCAAGTCATGCCGTCTTATGCGACGCAGGCCACGGTGGAGGCCGAAGGACAAATTCGTGTCCCGGTTCCTTTCCCCGTGGGCACCGTCTTGGAGGTGACAGTTCAACCGCAATCTCCGGCCGTCGCCGCTGAAGATCAGCGCAACGATGAAGCAGTTGCGCGGCTCTTTGCCGCACTCGATAAGGCGCGCAATACCGAACCGGTAGGTTCTCTCCGCCGCGAGGAACTGTATGACCGCGACGTACTTCATCGACACTAATGTGCTGCTTTATGCGGCATCGAACGCACCTGAAGACGAGGCCAAGCAAGCGCTCGCGCGACGGTTACTGAAGCGGGCGGGGATCGCATTTTCCGCGCAAGTGGCGCAAGAGTTCTATGCGGCAGCTGTCTCGAAGCAACGACTGCGATTAACGCACGATGAAGCGAAGGCAGTGGTAGTTTCGCTCGTCGATTTTCCTATCTGCCCCACCAACCATGAATTGGTAGCGGCGGCGATCGATGCCAGGCAGCGGCATCAAATCTCCTACTGGGACGCAGCGATCCTGGTAGCCGCCAAGCTACTGGGATGCCGCATCGTCTGTAGCGAAGATCTGAACGACGGGCAGGACTACGACGGCGTTCGCGTCGTGAATCCATTCAGGGCGACCCCTACCGACCCGCCAGCGGAGAATTAGCTGCGCCGTACCTAACCCCGCTTCGCCTTGAACTCGCGCATGAACTGGGCGAGCGTTTCGACGCCGGCCAGGGGCATGGCGTTGTAGATGCTGGCGCGGATGCCGCCGACACTGCGGTGTCCCTTGAGGCCGTCGAGGCCCCGGTCTTCTCCCTCTTTGACGAACTCCTTTTCCAGGGCTTCGCTCGGCAGGCGGAAGGTGACATTCATCAGCGAGCGGACCTCCGGCTGGGCGTGGCCCCGATAGAAACCGCCGGAGCCATCGATGGCGTCGTACAGCAGTTTGGCCTTTTCCTGGTTCAGGGCGTGCATTTTAGCGAGGCCGCCGATGTCGTCCTTCAGCCATTCGAGCACGAGCTTCATCAAATAAATGGCGAAGGTCGGCGGCGTGTTGTAAAGCGAGTCCTCTTTCACATGATGGCCATAGTTCAAATAGCCGGGGAGCGAATCTTGCGAGCGGGCGAGGAGGTCGTCCCGAATGATGACCGCCGTCACTCCCGCCGGGCCGGCGTTCTTCTGAGCGCAGGCGTAGATCAGGCCGTATTTGGCCACCGGCAGCGGGCGGTGCAAAAAGTCGGACGAACAATCGGCCACCAGCGGCACGTCGCCGACATCGGGCTCCGCCGCGAATTGCACCCCTTGGATCGTTTCGTTCGAGCAAAAGTAGGCATAGGCCGCGCCGGGGGTGAGCTTCAGCTCGCCCGCTTTGGGCAGCCGGTCGAAGTTGGTCGTTTTGCCGTCGTAGGCGATGTTGACCTTTCCCTCGCGCTTCGCCTCATCGACCGCCATTTTGCTCCACGAGCCGGTCACCAGATAATCGGCCGCGCCGGATTGACCCCGCAGCAGGTTCATCGGCACCATCGAAAACTGCAGCCGCGAGCCACCTTGCAAAAAGATGATCTGATAGTTGTCGGGAATCGCCAGCAGCTCCCTCAGCAGGCGCTTGGCGGCGGCGAGGATGTCCAAAAAGCCCGGCGCGCGGTGGCTCATTTCGAGCACGCTCATGCCGTAACCCGGCAGGCAGACGAGCTCGCGCTGGGCCTGCTGCAGCACCGACAGCGGCAGGACGGCCGGACCGGGGGAGAAGTTATAGACGCGTTCGGTGAGGGTGGCGGACGACATCGAAATCCTCGCCAAAATGGGGCCGCGGCGCGGGGCCGGGGCGGAATCCTGGAAAGCGTCAAGTTTAGGGTTTGGGGGAAATTCGCGGTAGGGCGGAACGTCACACCCCGTCCGCATACGCCTTGAGTTCGCGCTCCCACTGGTCGAGCCGCTCGTTCATTTCGTCCCGAGCGATCTCGAGCAGATGTAGTTGCTCGGCGGGGATGTGGGTGAATAGATAGAACTTGACCTTCGGCTCGGTGCCGCTGGGGCGGACGGCAACGTGATGCCCCGGCTCGGCGAGGTCGAGGATGACCATGTTGGCGGGGGGCGCGGCCAGCGGCGCGGCAGTGCCACCGAGCGGCGTGGTTGTCAGGGCCTGATAGTCGCGTACCGCGCGGATCTTCATACCGCCGAGCGACGCGGGGGGCGCGGTCCGCAACTGGTGCATCAGTTGCTGCATCCGCGTCATTCCGGCCGAGCCAGTCATGAAGACATTGATCTGCCGCTCACCGTGGTAACCATGCTGCCAATACAGCGAATCGAGTTTGTCGAACAGCGTTTGCCCCTTGGCTTTGACCGCGGCGGCCAGTTCGGCCATCAGCAGGCAGGCGGCGGGGCCGTCCTTGTCGCGGACATATTGCCCGATCAAAAAGCCATACGACTCTTCGGTCCCCAGCAGGAACTTGTCGGGTCCGCCGAGGTCAATCTGCTCGGCGATCCACTTGAAGCCCACATGCACATTGTCGCGAGTTTGCACGCCATAGCTATCGCCGATGCGGCGCACCAGCGGCGTCGTCACCAGCGTCGTCACCAGAAAATGCTCTTTGCTCAACGTGCCGGCTTTCTTGCGCTGCTGACAAACATAGTCGGCGACGAGGGCACAAAGCTGGTTGCCGGTGAAGGTGCCCCATGCGCCGCTGCGATCCTTGCCGCGCGGGGCGGCACATCCCATCCGGTCGCAATCGGGATCGGTCGCCAGAATCAAATCGGCCTGCGTGACCTTGGCCCGCTCGATGATCGCGTCGAAGACCGCTGCGTTTTCGGGATTGCTGACATTCCCCGGCACATTGGGGAAATCGCCGCTCGGCTCGCGATGGGGAGCGAAAACCTCGACCTCGGCAAAGCCATCGGCCGCGAGGACCGGGCAGACCGCCGATTCACCCACCCCATGCAGGGGCGAATAGATGATCTTCAGGTCGCGCGGCCCCGGAAAACCTTGCTGGACGACGTTTTGCAGGAAGGCGGGATCGACTTCGTCCTGGCAGAAGATGACTTGCCCCGCTTGCACAGCCGCGGCGAAATCGGTCCGCTGGATGTTCTCGACCCGCATCACCCGCTCCACAATTGCCTGATCGTGCGGCGGAATGACCTGCGCGCCGCTCGACCAATACACCTTCACCGCGTTGTCGCTCGGCGGATTGTGGCTCGCCGTGACCATGATCCCGCACGCACATTCCTTGTAGCGGACCAGGAACGACAACTCCGGCGTCGTCCGGTAGCCATCCAGAAAATAGACCCGGAATCCATTGGCCACCATGACTTCAGCACACAGCTCCGCAAAGCAGCGCGAGTTGTGCCGGGTGTCGTAGGCGAGGGCGCAGGAGAGGTTCAATGTTCCAGGTTCAAAGTTCAACGTTGGCGAAGTTTGAACTTCCTTGACATAGTCGGCCAGCCCCTGCGCGCTTTCGCCAATCGTCCGGTCGTTGATGACATTGCACCCCACCGGATACATCCGGCCGCGGCGGCCGCCGGTGCCGAAGGGGATGACGGTCCAAAAGGCGTCGTCGAGCTCCTTCCACTTGCCGGCGGCAACCAGATCGGCCACTTGCGGGGAATACTGGGCATAACGCGGCTCCGTCAGCCAAAGGCGAAGGTTCGCCGCTGCCGAGGGAGTGAGTTGCTTCGCCTCGGCGGCCGTGGCGACCTGCGCGAGCGTGGCGGCAAACTGAAATTGGGACGACATGCGGCAGTGGGTATCGAGGTGGGTACTACGGCCGCCAGCCGGGGTGCGAACCGATTGCGACCCGCGCGGCACGACCCTATTCTAGCGTGATCCGACCATCTCGCAGTTCGTGGAGGTTCTTCGATGCGATCCGCCTCGCGCCGCCGATTTCTGGGCTGGACCCTCGGCACCGGAGGAGCGCTCGCCTTCTCGGCTGCCGGCTATCGTCGTATCCAAGGTGCCAACGAGCGAGTCGGCCTCGGATTCATCGGCTATGGACTGATCGGCAAGCGACACGTGGCCGATTGCCGCCGCGAGCCGGGGTTTGACCTGGTCGCCCTGAGCGATGTTCACCGGGGTCGCCAAGAGGAGGGGCTGGCGGCCATCGGGGGCGGGGCCAAGGGGCATAGCGATTTCCGCCGCCTGCTAGACGATCCTCGCGTGCAGGCGGTGATCGTTTCCACCCCCGACCACTGGCACGCCCTACAAACCATCTTGGCCTGCGACGCCGGCAAGGATGTGTACGTCGAGAAGCCGCTCACGCTGTTTCAGCGCGAAGGGCAATGGATGCAACAAGTGGCCCGCCGCACCAGCCGCGTCGTGCAGGTCGGCACGCAGCAGCGGTCGGGCAAACACTATCAGCGGGCCCGCGAGCTGTTGCAAAAGGGGAGCCTGGGAAAGGTTCACTCGGTGCGGGCGGCGGCGACGCGGAACATCGGCTTCGGATTCGGCCGCCCAGCCGACATCGATCCGCCCCCCGAACTCGATTGGAACCTCTGGCTCGGCCCCGCGCCAGCCCGCACCTACAACCCGCTTCGGGCGATGTACCACTTTCGCTGGTTCTGGGATTATTCCGGCGGGCAAATGACCAATCTTGGTGCTCACCATTTCGACATCGTCGATTGGATACTCGGTCTGGCCCGGCTCCGGTCGGTGACCAGCATCGGCGGGCGGTTTATTCTGCAGGATGGAGGCGAAACCCCCGACACCCAGGATGCCCTGTTCGACTGCGGCGAGTTCTCGCTCGCCTGGACTCTTCGCGAAGCGTCGCGCGGCCAGCCCGATCCGTTCGGCCTCGATTTCTTCGGTGCGAACGGCCAGCTCAGTCTATCGCGGGCCGGGTTTCAGTTGACCGCCGACCCCGATCTTCCCGCCGCAAGCTCGATTCCGGGAATCGGCGAGCATCCCGTGGGTGGTCCGATCAAGCCCGCTCCCACCACCGGCGGCAAGCGCTGGCGGGCCGAGCCCATCGACGACCAATCGGGCAGTAGCGACGAGCAGTTTCAATCGCACCTTGGCAATTTTCTGGCCTGCATCCGCTCGCGAGAAACTCCGCTGTCGGACCTCGCCAGCGCGCACCGCACCGCCACCGCCTGCCACCTCGCCAATCTTTCGCTTCGCCTCGGCCGGCAATTGCGCTGGGATGCGGCCAGCGAGTTGATCGTCGGCGATGCCGAGGCCCAAGCGCTGCTGGAGCGCCCCTATCGCGCCCCGTGGGATAAAGAACTGGCCGCCTGTTTGCGATAAAAACCACCGACCCTCACACCGGCACGATGCTGGCTTCTAACGTGTCGAGATCAACAATCGCCAGCGTGTGCGGCGTGGCTCGGTGGAGCGCGCCGGGGTTGAGGATTAGCGTTTTTCCCGCGCGGTGCTGCTCGGCCTCGTGGGTGTGGCCATAGCAGACGAGGTCGTATTCACCATTGGAGCAAACTTCCCGAAAGCGGCGGGCATCGTGGCTGTGCAGCAAGGCAATTTTGCGCCCGCCCAGTTGCAAATCGGCGAATCGCCCGTGGCAAAGCAGCCCCGCCGCTTCGATTGCCTGCCGCAGCTCGGCCTCGTCGTGATCGCAATTGCCAAAGACAAAATGCGCTCGCCAGCCAGTGAGCAGCCGGGGAATCTCCGGCGAGTCGATATCGCCGCAGTGGAGCACTTCGTCCACCTCCAGCGATTCGAGCATCCGCACCGCCGCCTGAACGTTCGCCACCCGACCGTGCGAATCGCTAATCACTCCCAGCCGCATGAAGGTTGCTCCGTGCCAACCATGTTGCCCGAAGCCAACGTGGTGTGCCAGGGGCTGTGGCATTCGAACGACGCGCGGCGCATCGCAAACTCACCACGGCAGGGCCATATCCGATCATAACTGCAATGCGAATAACGACTTACGGCACTCCCCGGCACCTCCTGCCGCGAACCGGCATACCGCTTGCCTTAGCCTACTTCCCAGAATCATCACCCCTGCTGCCGACCAGGCCCTCGTCCCCTCGGGCCTGGTCGGCAGCGGGCCAAGTCACCATCCCGGCCCCGCCCGCAGGCCAGAAGTCGCACCGATGCACGCTCGCGATCTGGCCGAACTGGCCGCCTTGATTGCCGTCCACTCCCCCGTGTTGGTCGAAGGGGCGGAACCCCCGCTCGCCTGGCAAGAAGCATACTGGGCTGCCGCCCGCTGCCGACTCGACCGCTGGACCCGCATGCTGCGGCGACTGGCGGGAGCCGCGGGGGAATTGCCCCGTCCGGCAACACTTTCGTGGTCGCGCATCCGGCCGCTCCTCGAGGAGATTCTCGTTGCCGAACTGCTGGCTCGCCTCTGGGCCGCGGTCGCGGCCGCTCACGATGCCCGCCAAGGAACCGCCAACCTCGCCCCGGTGGCCCGCAACGTGCTGGCCGGCCATCTCGAAGCCCGCCGCCGCCTGCTCGCCCTGCTTGCCGATTCCACCGCTCTCTTGCCAGGCGAAGCAGCGGTGCTCAACCAATTGCGACTGCGCGTGGAACGCTGGAACGACGTGCTCCTCGCGCATCCGGCCCGCTGGATCGATGTCGCCGAGTTTGCCTTCGATCCGGACCGCGCCGCCGATTTTGCCGCCGATCTGGCCCATGCCCAATCGCGCGACGAGCGGGAGCTTGCCGCCCAGCTCGTGGTCGCCTCTCTGCGTGCTTCGCTGGCGTCGTCACTGGCCGATCCCAGCCCCAGCAGCGACCTAAACCGCCGCATTGGCACCGCCATCTTGGGCTGCTACCAAGGGGAGCTGTTCGCCGCGCCAGCCCCTGCGTCGCCGCTGTGGATCGAGCAAATGTCGGCCATCGCTAGCGACACGCAAGCCATGATCGACGAGCTGGTGCGACTTGACGCACTGGAATACGACGCAGCGTCATTCTGACAACCGGTGAATCTTCGGCGCGACCGGCGCGGGCTACTGAACCAGCCCCTTCGTCACCGCCAAGAATACGTCTTCCAGCGATTGGGCCCGACTGCCGAATTCGGCGATGGCAAAATCGGCCAGCACCAGTTCTTTGAGGAGTGCGACTTCGCTCGCTTCGTCTCCCGCATGGGTGAAGCGGCACACAGGGCCTTCAACCTTGATCTGCGCGACATCGGGACGCTGTCCCAGCCACATGGCCAGGGCCGCGGCTCCCCCCAGCACCTTCACCTGCACCTCGCGGTGAGGCATTTGCTGCTTCTGAATCTCGGCGACGCTGCCCACCGCCAGTAGCGTGCCGCGCTCGATGATGCCGACCACGTCGCACATTTCGGCCAGTTCGGTGAGAATGTGCGAGCTGACGAGGATTGTCTTGCCATCGGCGGCGAGGTGGCGAATCATCTCGCGCAGCTCGATGCGGGCCCGCGGATCGAGGCCGTTCGCCGGCTCGTCGAGAATCAGCACCGCCGGGTCGTGGATCATCGCTCGCCCCAGGCACAGCCGCTGCTTCATCCCCTTCGAGAGACCGCGAATCGGTTTTTCGGCCAGCACATCAAGCCCGGTGAAGGCCATCGTGTGCTGGAGGGCCCGATGCCGCTCGCGCCCGACCAATCCATAGCTGCGGGCGAAAAAGTCGAGATATTCCTGGCAGTTCACATCGGCATAGGTGCCGAAATAGTCGGGCATGAAGCCTAGGCGGCGGCGGACCCGGTCGGGGTCGTTGATGCACGAGAAGCCATCGACGAGCGCATCGCCCCAGGTGGGGAGATCGAGCGTCGCCAGAATCCTCATGCTGGTCGTTTTTCCCGCGCCATTGGGGCCGATATACCCAAACACTTGCCCGCGCCGCACTTCCAGCGAAATATCGTGGACCGCCCGCGTCGCCCCAAAGTGCCGATGCAAGCGGCGGAATTCGATCATCGGGTGCGTGGCTATCATGAATCGTCGCCTGGCGTGCCGCCTGTTGTGAGAGTCGTTCGCGCCTCGTGTCGTCGCGCTCGGCGGAGCAGCCAGGCCGCGAGTGCCGCCACTCCCACGAGCGTCCAGCTTACCGCGCTGATGACCCCTCCTTGAACCACGGAGGCAGGCTCGTAGCAAAACTCGACCGTGTGCCTTCCCTGGGGCACCAGGGCGCCGCGCAGCACGCGGTTTGCCCGGACGATCCCCGTCTCGAAGGGTTGGCGGTTCGGATCGGCGGGAATGACCGTAGCCCGCCAGCCGGGAGCGAAGCGGTCGGCCAGAATGAGCGTGCCGGGAGTATTGCGGGCCACTTCGATCCGCACCAGTTGCGGCTGGTCGTGAACCATTCGGCAGAACTCCTCGATCCGTGGCAGGTCGCGCGACGGGATCAGCGGGCTGGGACGCGACAGTTCAATGACGGGACGGTGGAGAAAATCGCGCGGCTTGCCGCTGGGAAAGAGCGCGGCGCGCGTTTGCTCGCGCCACTGTGCGAGACTCGCACCGGTAGGCAGCGGCGGCTGCACCTCGACCGAGTCCGCGATCCAGGCTCTCGGCAGCGGATTTGGAATTCGCCACACGCCGGGGGTCGCGGTCGGCTCGGCGAAATCCACCTCGCTACCGACGGGCACGATTAGCCACTCCACCCCCAGCATTCGCAGCACGTCCGGATGCGGCAGTCGCGTGCCGTCGGCTTGCGGCGCGGCCATTTCCTGGGCAATTTGCAGCACAAGCTCATAGTCGGCCGCTTGCAGGCCGCCATACGAATCAGCCCCCGCGACGCGGCCGCGAAGATGGAACTTGGGATAGAGCGTATCGCGCTCGAATTCGATCAACTCCTCAAGTCTCCGCGGCGAGCCGGTAGTCGCGAATTCCGCTGGTCGCCACGCCCCCGCCAGGCGTAACACGCGGCCCGAGTTCGGGTCTATCGCCGCCATCGCCCGCGAAGGCTCGCGCCACAATGCGGCCGGCGCGGTAGGCACTAGCCAGTAGTTGGCAATCGCCAGGTCGAGGGCAACCAATACAAGCCCGAAGCGCCAGCGAGGGTTTTCGGTCTCCCTCGCGGGCGCGTCGGGCGTGTATCGTTGAATCTTCGATTCCCTGAGCAGCCACCATCCCGCCATTCCCACAACTGCCGTGTGCATAAATGCCCCGATGATGTCGCGCCACGCGCCACGGCTGTCAAAGGGGCCGAATGTCGGATCGACGCTCCCTGCTCCGAGCACCACGAACCGCGAACAGGTCAGCCCGACGATTGCCGCCACGCCGCTAACTCCGCCGAGAAGCAACAATGTTCGCCGCAGTCCACGCGTCGGCTGGCCTAGTTCCCGATGAAGCGCCCGATCCCAGCCCATGGCCGCGAGCTGGCTCAATCCCAACGCCGCCACCACGAGCAGCTTCGCCGGGTAGCGAAAATAGACGTACTTCGGCAGCGCGATGACGAACAACCAATAGACACCGCCCACCGGCGATCCGACGGCCATATCCTCTCCGCCACCTAGCAGAGCCACGATTTCGCGGGCTACCCACCCCAAGCCATAGGCCCCGAGGCTCCCCAGCGTGAACAGCAACGTGATCCACGACAGCCAGCGGATGCGAACCTCCGCGCCTCCCCACAGGCGAAATACCGACAGCCCCAGCACCAGCGGCACGAGGCCGAGATACAGCGAGGGGGTCCAGATGCGACCTTCGACCGGCAAGAGCGACAGCCAGCGGCGATGCGTCGGATACATCCGACCGCTGACGTTCGGCCACACCAACTCCACGAGTCGCCACGGGCCGACGCTAAAGTCGTAAGCCGCGGCCAGATGCGTTTCTTGCGGAGGCTGGCGGACGAGTTTCCCCCAGCCCCCGCCGGCACTAGCCGCTTCCCACAGGTTTCGGGGCTCGTCGGCGAGGGCGCGCAGGCTCGTTGGGGTCGCTTCGCGACTCGGCAGCACCTGCACCGCTGCCAGACATGCGGCCAATAGCGCCGCCGCCGGAAGCAAGAGCAGCCCTTCCCACGCGGGCCGCGGATTCGTTTCCGGATCGTTGCGGTGGCGAAAAAGTCGCCTACGAAGCCAGGCTGAGCCAAGGAGCAGCATCAGCAGCGCGGCGACGATCAGCCCGTGATAGGCACCTTGCGGATCGCCTCCCAAAATCATCAGTGCCAGGCCCACCGCCAGACCAATTGCCGCGGGCCTGCTCCCGTGCCGCAACATCGCGTCGCTTGCCAGCACGACGGGCGGCAGCCACGCCGCGCCGACCAGATAGACCGGATTGCAGTACTGAAATAGCACGCTCCCGCCACCGGCATAGCTCATTGCCGCAACAGCCGCCGCGCCGGGGCTCGCACCTCCCTGCCTCGCGAGCCAAAAGGCCCCTGCCGCCGCCAGGATCGCATGACCCACGACATACATCTTGAAGCAGATCGCGAAATCGAGCGGCAATGCGAAGAGGAGTTGCCCCGGATAGAACAGGCTGCTTGTCGTGTCCGCCGCCTGCGGCACGCCCCCGTTCTCGAGTGGATTCCACAGTGGCACGCGCCCCGCTTGCCACTCGCCGCGAGTCCAGTGCCAGAGCGGATCGTAGTAGTGGGCCGCGTCGCGCAGGGCAAACGACCGATCGCTGAACAGCGCCGGAGCAAACAGCGCCAGCAGCAGCGCGCCGACGAGCCCGGCAGCAACCGCGGGACGCGACGAAGTGGGACTGGACGAACTTCCGGGCACGGCGTCCCTCGCTGGCCGGGCGACTCGGGGACGATCACGGACGAATACTATCCCAGGCGGTCGGCCAGTTGATCGTACTGGTCTTGCAAGTCGTCGAGCAAGCGGGCCAGGTCCGCCCGAATCGTCGCCGTTGGCGGGCCGTCGTCTGGCGCGAGCCACCGGGTGCTGGCCACGAGCACTGGTGCGTCCTCGGCGGCGAGAGCCGGTGCGTGTGCCAGGCTGCAAAGCAGCGCGCCAAGCGACGAATCGTCGGTTGCGGCGGGCCAATCGCCGGCCGGCAGCGGCTCGACCGCGATAAGGCCACTGATCGGGCTGTCGCCAAGGGGCATGGAAATCGCTCGCTTAGGCGCTGGCCTTGAGGGGAAGGTGCGCGAGAAACAGGGGAGGCGCGATCGTCCGCTCCCCCAACGCCGTCCGAATGTCGGCCAGTAGCACCCGCACTTCGTCGATCGCCACGAGGTGATCGGTAGCGGAAGGGGCAAACGGCAGCGAAGCGTGGTCCCGGTCGTCATCCGAATCATCGGCAGGCGCTTCATCGTCGATCAGCACGCGCAATTCGAAGCCGCCGAGCGAGACTACATCGCCATGAAACAGCTCGCTCGACTCGACCCCCTCGCCGCACACGGCGAGCGGCGGCCCCCCTCCGAGCCGGCGAATCGTCACTTGGGTACCACTCACCAGCAAATAGGCATACGCCTCGGGAAACCGCGAGTCGCCAATCACCAGGTCGCAATCAGCAGCCGAGCCAATCAAACACACCTTGCCCGGCACTTGCCGGAAACGCTCGCGCACTCGGCCCCGCAGAATTTCGAGCCGAACGCGCGCCTGCCGGGGCCGGATGTGCGGCCTGGGCAGACTGTGCCGGTCGAGAAGCAGAATCGGCTGGTCCATCGGCGATTTCCGGGCGACGCGGGCGGCACCAACTTGGCGCGGCGGACCGCTATCAAGATTCATCGGCAGGCGGCGGTGCGCGGGGCGAGAGCGGAAGCGCGAAATCGCCGAGAATTCATCGAGCGGTGCGCGGAGCGGCGTTACAGCCGGTTGCGAGCGGCGACGCGAATCTGCGCGCGGGCCTGGGCGATCTGCCGGTCCCGAATTTCCAGCAACTCCGGGGAGTGGGCCGGCTTGCGCATGGCGGCTTCGAGCAGGGTGCCGGCTGCTTTGCCATCGATCTTGCCGGCGGGAACCGCTCGGTTCGTGAGGACCGAGACAACGTTGTCGGCCACCTCGACGAAGCCTCCATCGACGTACCAGCGGGTCGTCGTGCCGCCGCTTTTGACGCGCAGCTCGCCATAGCCCAGCCGGCCAATGAGTGGGCTGTGGTTCGAGGCCACCCCCAGCTCGCCGTCATACAGCGGCAACGCGACGAACTCCGCCTCTTGCGACAGGGCGGTTTGTTCCGGGGTGACAATCACGCATTGCAGCGGCTTGGCCATGTTTACCTACTTCCCCTTCGCCGCCATTCGCTTGGCGGCTTCTTCGGCTTGTTCGATGGGGCCGACGTACATGAAAGCGTCTTCCGGCAGGTGGTCCCACTTGCCGTCGCACAGTTCCTCGAAGCTGCGGATCGTATCCTCGATTTTCGTGATTTCGCCCGGCTTGCCGGTGAAAACTTCGGCCACGAGGAACGGCTGCGACAAGAACCGCTCGATGCGGCGGGCCCGATGCACCACCAGCTTATCCTCTTCGCTGAGCTCATCGACGCCGAGAATGGCGATGATGTCTTGCAGCTCGCGATAGCGCTGCAAAGTGCTTTGCACGCGGCGGGCAATGGCATAGTGCCGCTGGCCGACGTACTGCGGATCGAGAATGCGGCTCGACGAGGCGAGCGGATCGACCGCGGGATAAATGCCCTTCTCGGTGATCGAACGTTCGAGATAAAGGAAGGCATCAAGCTGACCGAACGCGGTGGCCGGGGCGGGATCGGTCGGATCGTCGGCCGGCACATAGACCGCTTGCACCGAGGTGATGGCCCCCTTCTTGGTCGAAGCAATCCGTTCTTGCAGGGCACCCATTTCGGTGGCGAGCGTCGGCTGATAACCCACGGCGCTTGGCATGCGGCCGAGCAGGGCCGACACTTCGCTCCCCGCCTGGCTGAAGCGGAAAATATTATCGACAAACAGCAGCGTGTCCTTGCCGGTAGAATCGCGGAAGTACTCGGCCATCGTGAGGGCCGAAAGGGCGACGCGAAGACGGGCACCTGGCGGCTCGTTCATCTGGCCGAACACCATGCACGTCTGCTCGATGACCTTGCGCCCCGTCTTGCCGATTTCGGCCTCTTGCATTTCGATCCACAGGTCGGTCCCTTCGCGGGTTCGTTCGCCGACGCCGGCGAACACCGAGTAGCCGCCGTGCGAGCTGGCGACGCGGGCGATCAGTTCCTGCAGAATGACCGTTTTTCCCAGACCCGCCCCACCGAACAAGCCCGCTTTGCCACCGCGGACGAACGGCGTGAGTAGATCGATGACCTTGATGCCCGTTTCGAACAGTTCGGTGCTGGTCGAAAGCTCGTTGACCGCCGGCGCTGCACGATGAATCGGCCAGTGTTCTTTCGCCCCGACCGGGCCACGGTCGTCGATCGGATCGCCCAGCAGGTTGAACACCCGGCCGAGAGTCGCCTCCCCCACGGGAACCGACAGCGGCGCGCCGGTATCGACCACATCTTGCCCGCGAATCAGACCGTCGGTGCTCCCCAGGGCGACGCAACGGACGCGCCCGCCGCCGAGCTGCTGCTGCACTTCGCCGGTCAGGTTGATATCGACTCCCTTCTTCTTGGAGACAATCTTCACGGCGTTGTAAATCGCCGGCAGCTGGTCTTCCTCAAATTCGGCATCGAAGGTCGAGCCGATGACTTGGGTGATCTTGCCGACATTGTTCGCGGTCGCGGTCGCAGCCATTACAAAACTCGCTTGGTTCTAGTTTTCAATGGTTCCAAGTTCGAAGTTCAAGGCTCCAGGTCGGTCAACTTTGGAACCTTCAACCTCGAACTTGGAACTAGCCTTTCAACGCTTCCACGCCGCCGATGATCTCCATGATCTCGCCGGTGATCTGGCTTTGGCGGGCGCGGTTGTAGGTCATCGACAGTTCCTTGATCATTTCCGAGGCCGCTTCGGTGGCGCTCTTCATGGCGATCATCCGGGCGATCTGCTCGCTCACCGCCGCGTCCAAAAAGCACTTGAACAGGCGGGCCTTGAAGCTGGCGGGCACCACCTCCTCCAGAATGCTCTCGGCCGACGGAAGGAATTCATACATTGAGGCTCCGCCGACGTCGGCTGGCTTGGCGTCGCCAGTTGTCTTGGCGTCGCCAGCCCCGGCAAGCGAGCCGAGCGGGAGCAAGGTCTCGACCACGGCGACTTGCTTCGCCGCGCTGATGAATTTCGTATAAGCCACGTCCAATCGGTCGAGCTTGCCGGTGGCGTATTCTTCGAGAAAACGGCTGGCGATCGGCTCGACTTCCTCGAATTTCGGCTGGTCGTTGAAGTGGCCATAGGTTTCGTCGGCCTGGAACTGGCGATACTTCATCGCCGCGATCCCCCGCTTGCCAGCCACTTCCAGCCGCACTTTGCCCACCGTCGATTTGAACTCCTGAAACCGGGGGGCCGCGGCCCGCACCACGGCTCCGTTGTAACCGCCGCAGAGGCCCCGATTGGCCGTCAGCACCAGCAGCGTGGCATGGCTCACCTTCTCGCGCGGCTCCAGCAGCGGATGGCTCACCTGCAGCCCCGCCTCGGCCAGGCGGGCCACCACCTGCGTAATCCGCGTGGTATAAGCCGTGGCGGCAGTGGCCCGGTCCATCGCCTTTTTGTAGCGCGCGGTGGCGATCAGTTCCATCGTCCGCGTGATCTTGCGGATGTTGCGAATGGACTTGCGGCGTTTATCGAGGGCGCGGGCTTTGGCCATGATTGTTGGTAGGGCGGGCTGTGCCCACCGGATTTGATGAAGGTGGGCACAGCCCACCCTACTTCGTTACTTCGCCGCCTTCACGCGCTGGACAAAGCCGGATTTGAACTGCTGGATGGCGGCGGTGAGGGCCGTCTTCAGGTCGGCCGTCAGCTCCTTCGTCTCCAGAATCTCCGTTCGCAGCGCGGCCTTCTGGTCTTTTACGTATTGCAAAAACTCGGTCTCGAACTCGCGGACTTTATTGGTGGGGAGGTCGTCGAGCGTTCCGGTGTTTCCCGCGTAGATGATGATAATCTGATCGACCACATCCAGCGGCTGATACTGGGGCTGCTTGAGCAGTTCGACCATCCGGTAACCACGGTCGAGCTTCGACTGCGTGGCGGCATCGAGGTCGGTTCCGAGCTGGGCAAAGGCCTCCAACTCGCGGAACGAGGCCAATGCCAACCGCAACCCGCCAGCCACCTGCTTGTCTTTCATCGCTTTGATCTGGGCCGAGCCACCCACGCGGCTGACCGAGATGCCGACGTTCATCGCCGGGCGAATACCTTTGAAGAACAAGTCGGGCTGCAGATAAATCTGTCCGTCGGTGATCGAAATCACGTTCGTCGGAATATAAGCCGAGACTTCCCCTTCCAGCGTTTCGATAATTGGCAAGCTGGTGAGCGAGCCGCCGCCGAATTCCTTGCTCAGCTTGGCCGACCGTTCCAGCAGGCGGCTGTGGCAATAGAACACGTCGCCGGGGAACGCCTCGCGGCCTGGCGGGCGCCGCATGAGCAGCGACATTTGCCGGTAGGCCACGGCTTGCTTGGAAAGATCGTCATACACGATCAGCGCGTGCTCCCCTTTGTACGTGAAATACTCGGCCATCGCGGTGCCGGCATAAGGAGCCACGTATTGCAGGGCGGCGGGGGAGCTGGCACCGGCGACGACGACCGTCGTGTAGTCCATCGCGCCGTGGTCTTCCAGCACCTTGATGACGTTGCGGACCGACGAGTCTTTCTGGCCGATGGCGACGTAAAAGCACTTCACGCCGGAGTTTTTCTGGTTGATGATCGTATCGATGGCGATCGTTGTTTTGCCCGTTTTGCGGTCGCCAATGATCAGCTCGCGCTGGCCGCGGCCGATGGGGGTCATGGCGTCGATTGCCTTGATCCCGGTTTGCAGCGGTTCTTTCACCGGTTGGCGGCCGGCGACGCCGGGGGCCATGAATTCGACGGGGCGGGATTCGCTGGTCGCGACCGGGCCTTTGCCGTCGAGCGGGTTGCCAAGCGGATCGAGCACGCGGCCAATGACAGCCGGTCCGACCGGCACGCTGAGCAGTTTGCCCAGGGCCTTCACCTCGTCCCCTTCCTCGATGGTGAGGTAATCACCGAGAATCGTCACGCCGACGCTATTCTCTTCCAGGTTGAAGGCCAGGCCGATTGCGCCGTTGGGAAACTGCACCATCTCCCCCGCCATGACGTTCGACAGGCCATAGACGCGGGCAATGCCGTCGCCCACCTCCAAAACCGTGCCGACTTCGCGCACATCGAGCTGGCTTTCGTATTTTTCAATCTCGGACTGGATGACCGAGGCGATTTCGTCGGCGTTGAATTTCATAATTTTTCACTACGTTGATACGGCAAACTTATCGAGCGATGTTCGGATCGCTTGCGTTGTCTGTTCGAGCGTGACCCCCTGCATCCGGCTGAGTTGGCCGGCGAGGCTGGCGTCATAGACGGTGTCTCCCACTCGCACGACGAGACCGCCGAGCAAATCGGGGTTGATTTCAGTCGCCAAGACGACTTGCTTGCCCAAGAGCTGCGTCAAACGGCCGACGATTTTTTGGGCCAATTGGTTGTTTAGGGGCGAGGCGGTTTCGACCGTCACCTCGACCAAGCCTTGCATCTGGTTGTAGAGCTTTTCGGCGGCCCGGCGGATCGCCCGCAGGCAGTCGAGACGTTCGTGCTTGGCCACCACCTTCAGGAAGTTGAGCAGCGTGGCCGACATCTTCCCGGCAAAGGCCCGGTCGATCAGGGCGAGCTTCTCTTCCAGCGTGATGCGGGGGGAGGCGAGGGCCTGGTCGAAAGTCGGTAGCTTGTCGAGCACGTCATCCACGACCGAACCCAGTTCTTCGATCACGTCCGCGGCCTGCCCCAGCTTGTCGGCCGCACCGACCAGCGCTTTGGCATAGACCGTCGCCAGATGCTGGCGACCGCTATCGAGTGCGGCGTTTTTGCGTGATTTGGCCATCGTTTCATCCTCGTTTAGCGGTGAGCCGCCGGCGAACAACACAATCGCCTTGGGCTGGCCGTTAAACGACTAATTCAAACTCGTAAATTGCGCGAGCGACTGGTCAATCAGCTGCTCGTGGTCTTCCGGCTTCACTTCTCGCCGGATGATGTGACTGGCGAGCGACACGGCGGTGCTGACGCTCTTTTGGGCGATTTCCTGTAGGGCCTGGTTCTTGGCCGAAGTGATATCGGCCACGGCCCGGTCGCGCTCCTTGGCGGCCGCCTCCTGGGCTTCGGCCATGATCTTTCCCTTGGCGACCTCGGCGTCTTTGCGGGCTTCGGCGATGATCTTCCGCGACTCTTCGACCGCCGCCGCCAACTTGGCTTCGTACTCCTGCAACTGTCGGGCCCCCTTTTCGGCCGCGAGTCGGGCTTCCTCGATCTGCCGGGCGATCGTTTCCTCGCGCTGATCGAGGCCATGCGCGATCGGCTTCCAGGCGAACTTGGTCAGAATCAGGAGCAGCAAGACGAAAACGGCGAACGTGGCGATCGCCAAATCGAATCGCAATTCCTGGGCCGACTTGAGCTGGGCCGAGCCATTGCCGTGCGTCAGATCGTGCGGATCGTGATGGCCATGCCCGTCGGCTCCGTGCTCGCCGCCGTGCGTATCGTGGCCGGCAGCGCCGTGCGCGTCTTTCGCGAGGCCGTCTTTCGCGTGGTCCGCGGAGCCATGCTCCTCCTTGGTTGCCTCGGCTGCCGGCTTTTCGGCGGCAGCTTCGGCCTTTTTCTCGGCCGGCTCCTCGGCGCGAAGGTGGAGCGCCCCAGTGCCGACCGACCAGGCCAGTACCAGACCCGACATCACCAGCAACAACCAACGCTTCATGGGACGATCCCCACAGGGCACAAGAGCCAGATGCGACGCCAACCAGCGACAACTAGGTGCCCAGGAAGCAAATCACCAGCGCGAAGAACGTGAAGCCTTCGATAAGGGCGGCCGCGATGATCATCGCCGTCTGGATGCTACCGGCAACTTCGGGCTGGCGGGCCATGCTCTCCAGGGCCGAGCTGGCGAGCTTGCCAATGCCGTAGGCCGCGCCACAGGTGGTGATGGCGGCACCGAAGTACTTGGTGAAGTCAATCGAGAAGCCGCCGCCAGCGGGGGGAGCCGCCTGGGCCAGGGCAACGCTCGCGAAGGCGAGGGCACCAACAAAAGCGAGCAGCGAAGTCACATACTTGTTCACGGGAAAAATCTCCTTGCAAGATTTCAGCAACGGGGCACTACGGTTGGGTCAAAAGGGGGACGCGATCTAGTGCTTGTGGATCGCCGCCCCAATAAACAATGCGGACAAAAGGGTAAACACATACGCCTGCAAAAAGGCGACGAACAGTTCGAGCAGGCTCAGAAGTGTGCAGCCAATCACCGACGCGATCGACGCCACCCACCACCACGGGCTGATCGTACCGTCGGCCGCGACAAAGCCTGCCGCCGCCGTCGCCCCGAAGGAAATCCCCATGATCGCGAGCAACACCATGTGTCCGGCCAGCATGTTAGCCAGCAAGCGGACGGAAAGGACGGCGTGTTTAATCATCAAGCCGAAGAGTTCGATCACGAATAAGAACGGCTTGAGAACCAGGGCCATGTACCATGGCAGGTCCATGCTGGGAATTTGATTCAAAAAATAGCCGGCGAGCCCGAACTGTGCCACGCCGCCGACAAAGCCGGCCAGCAGCGTGATCATGGCCATCGCTAAGGTGACCGCCCAGGTGCCCGTCGGCGAGCCAACCCAGGGGAGCATGCCGGCCAAGTTGCAGCCCAGAATGAAGAAAAAGATCGTGCAGAGGACCGGCGTGTACTTGTCGCTCGGCCGCGCGTGATGCGCTGGGGCGGCATGGGCGTGCGAATCGTGGGCAGGTACCTCGTGGCCGTGCGATGGCGCGGCGACGGCCGCCTCGTGGCCGTGAGCGTCGTGTTCGGCGTGGCCGTGCTCCTCGTGGCCGTGATGGCCGTCGAGCGAAGGACGGGCGATCTCGTCACGGATGAAGACGAAAAAGACCTCGAAGAAATTCCACGACTTACCGCGCGGTGCTCCGCCGCTTAGTAGCTTTCGCCCGAGCCAACTGAAGACGAGCACCAACAGGAGGCCGACCACGACCTCGATCACCATGAACTTCGAGATGCAAAAGCCCAGGTTGTGATAGTTGATCCAGCCGGTGTCCTGGCTGATCAACGTCGATTGGGCTTCGTGCAAATTACGCAGCTCGCCAAATGGCTGCGGAATGATCAGCTTGCCGGAGAGGTGGTGGTTATAGACCTCAATCTTGTCCTTGCTCCACTCTGGAGCATCCGACGAGTTGTAGCTGTCGGTCGGCTGACTGATGCGACCGGCCCACCGCTGGGCGGCCGCCCATTCTCCCTGAAACTGGGGCGTATCGCGCAGCCCCGAGAATTTCGCATAGGGCTTGTCGATCACTTCCGACGTGGCGAGATAGTCCTTCAGCGTCTTCGCGCGGGCGGCGGCAAGAGCGGCCGGATCGCGCTCCTTGGCTCCTTCGGCGGCAGCGATTTGCGCCTGCCGCCAGGAGCGGAAGGCGGCGAGGTGCTCGTGATACTTCGCTTCGAGGAATTCGTCGAACGGCATCGCGTGGCGAGCATGATCGGCATGGACCCAGGCTTGCCAGTCGTCGTGGGCGATGTTTTCGGCCGGGAGGCCAGCCTTGAGCCTTACGAGCTCGCCATATTGACGATGGAATTCCCAGTCCTGAAATTCCGGATCGTTGCGAATCCAAACGTCGGGAAATTGCTTGCGCGAGCGATATTCAATCGGATACAGCACCTTCGGCAATTCGAAGAAGTAGCTGTCCTTGATGTGTAAGATTGGATCGGCCATTGCAACCGCCTAGGCCCCATCGACCGGAGATGCCGTGCCGCCCAGCCGGGCGCTCGTGGCCGGAATGAGACGCAACGCGAGCAGCGTTTCGGCCACCAAGGAACACAAATACAAAATCAAAATCATGACGAACACTCCCGCCTCGGCGAGCGCCCCGCCTTGCTCTTGCAGGAGCACTCCAAACAGAAGCGGCAAGCCGGTGCGGAGCAGAATGCCGAACAGCAGGCTTTGCAGACCCATTCCGAGCCGCTGACCGACAAACGCCGCCGCCAGAGCCAGAGCCGACGAGCACCAGCAGATGATTCCTGCCAGCGCGGCTGCTTGAATGCCGACAAACCCGCTACGAGCGTGACCATACCAGCCGAGAATGCCCGCGACGGGCACGATGACGGCGGCGAGAAGCGCGCAGCCGATAATCAGCGTGGCCACCGAAGGGGGCTGCGTCAGCGGCTTACGGCTGTCTCGATCCACGTTGCGAAGTTCCAGTGCTGCTGGGTGGCTTAGTCAGTTGCACGAGGTGCCACAGACCAACCGTTACGCCCAGCACGAGCCCGACGATCACCCAGTATCGCGTTCCTGCCCACCGATCCAGATAGTGGCCGCCGATTGCCGGCAGGGACATCTCGATCGCCACGGTGGTTATCTTGGCGACCCAATCCATCGCAACCGCGTAAGGGCTGCGCTTCTGGGGAGGATCGCTCACGCCCAACACCACCGGCAAGATCGAGTGGGGGGACTCGACCTGGGGCGACCCCTCATTACACGAATGAAAGGATCGGGAAAGTCGGTAATTTAGTGGTGCCGATGCGGACGGTCAACGACCTGGAGAGCGGAATTCGTGTTTTTTTTCACAAAGTCGGCTCGCGCGCTCTAAGTTCCTATCAGAAAACAACTTGCAGGCTTCAGTGTTCATGAAAACCATTCTTTCGGGTGGTTTTCCTGTCGATTGGCCAACTTTGTTTAGGTCTGGGCAGAAGGCTCCGAGCGAATCTGATGTTCAGGACCCCTCGTTCAGGTGTTCTGGGCGTTAAAAATCCCCTCACAGGAAAATTCACTACCTTTCGCCGCAGTCTGAGGGGGAAGAAGACACCGCAAACCCACTGTGCGGGTGGTCGGCGTGTTGCTTTCCGGCAACGCTTCGATTAGATTGAGGACAGCGATTTCGCGGCTGCCGAGCGGCCGCAAGTCGCCACGGCGTAACCACTTTGGACAATTGCCAGCGGTCGGAGCGAACCTCCGTGGCATAGCTGGCGACTGCCGGGGAGAACGTGGGCCTTGTTTCCGCTGTAACCTGCGACACTACAAGCAGTTGCGGCAGAAAAGAACGAACGATCGCTGGGCTGCGTAGGACTGGCCAGGCAAGCCCTGCCACCAGCAGCGATGGCGGTCCCAACCACGAGGAGAATGGACCTCCTGCCCAGGGTGAATACGCTGCCGGCAATTGGCTAGGGACGGCGCAGCAACAACTTGCGAGCCGCGCGCATCACAAGATAGGTGCCGGCCGCCGTCCGTCATTCCGGGAGATCCTAACTTGATTACCACCGAATCGCTGAAGACCCAATCCTGGAAAGACCTCGCCGAAATGGCCAAGAGCAAGGGGCTGGCTGGTGTCAGCGCCATGCGGAAAGACGACTTGGTCAAAGCCCTGATGAGGGCGGCCAAAGTCAAGGCCCGCCCCAAGGCGGCCAGCAAATCCAAGTCGAAGAAGCTGGCCCCGGTTAAGATCGGCCCGGCAAAGAGCGCGAGCAAAGCCTCGTCCACGGTCCGCAATGGTCAGCCTGCCGCCAAGAACGGCCACTCCAAAAATGGCCACGCGACCGGCAAGAATGGCCATGCGAATGGCAATGGTGCCGTTCCTCCTCCGGTGGTGAAGGTCACGGCGAAACAAGCCAAGGCGACCGAGCGAATTCAAAAGGTCCATGCCGAACGCGAGCGACTGAAAGACCTATCGAGCACGGTGGCCTTCAAGAAATCAGGCAGCAAAAAGCCCGCCAGCGACCGCGACCGATTGGTGCTGATGGTGCGCGATTCCTATTGGCTGCAGGCTTGCTGGAACGTGAATCGGGCAAGCGTCAAACGGGCCGAGGCGGCGATGGCCGAACATTGGCACACCGCCCGCCCCGTGCTCCGGTTGCTCGAGGTCGATAGCGGCCACACCACGAGCGCCAGCGAGCGGATCGTGCGCGAAATCGAAGTGCATGGGGGCGTCACCAATTGGTACATCGACGTCACCAGCCCCCCCCAAAGCTATCGCGTCGAATTGGGCTATTGCTCGGCTGCCGGCAAGTTCTTCTCGCTGTGCCGCAGCAACGCAGTGACCACGCCCGCTCCCGATAGCAGCGACGCGATCGACGAAAACTGGACCGATGTCGCCGAAAACTATGAGCGGGTCTATGCCCTCAGCGGCGGCTATACCGAAGACAACAACAGCGGAGAGCTGCAAGAGCTGTTTGAAGAGCGTCTCCGCCGGCCGATGCACAATCCGCTGTCGTCGCAATTTGGTGGCGGAGCCGAGCGGGTGCTCAATCGGCATCGCGAGCTGCAATTCAACGTCGATGCCGAGATGATCCTCTATGGCCGGACCAAGCAAGACGCCCGCGTCACTTTGGCCGGCGAGCCGGTCAAGCTCCGGCCCGATGGCACCTTCACGATTCGCCTCGCCATGCCAGACAAACGGCAGGTTTTGCCCGTCGTGGCCAGCAGTGCCGACGGGGTCGAGCAGCGGACGATCGTGATCGCGGTCGAGCGGAATACGAAAGTGCTCGAACCGATGATGCGCGAGGCGAACGAGTAGCCCGCCAGCCGCACGGCCTTGCGATCTAAACCCTGTATCTACCGGGGCTTGACGCGTCTTGGCCGGGGGCATTAGTCTTAACCGATTACCGACCGTCCGCGCCCACGCCAGCGTAGCTTCAATCGGCAGAGCACCGCATTCGTAATGCGGGGGTTATGGGTTCGACTCCCATCGCTGGCTCTTGGCCAGGCCGCCGCGCGGGTTTCGCGTGGCGAGTCTGGCCCCTCGCTTCCGGATGTCCCTTTGTGGAGTTTCGACTCGATGGTGACTGCGGCCCCCGTTGATCTGCGCGACATTGTCCTTTCCAACAGCACGTTCGGCCCGCGCGAGATTGTTCAATTGACGAACACGATCGCCGACGACTTCACCCAGTTCGGCACGCTGCGTGATTCGGTCGCCGAGCTCGAAACGCGCGAAGATCGCTCGCCGGCGGCGGCGGTGCGGCTCGGTGTTTGCTACTATTTGCTCGGCCGCTATCGCCAGGCGCAAGAGACCCTTTCCAATGCCGACGGGGGGGCGCTGGCCCATTTCTACTTGGGCAAAACCCGCTTCGCATTGCACGACTTTGAAGGGGCGATCAAGGCGTTTGAGGCGGCCAAAAAGGCGGGCTACAACGGCGACGACTGCATGCTCGCGGTCGCCGAGACGTATCGCTACGCCAAGAACCCGGCCAAGGCGCTCGAAGTCCTCGATAAGCTGTCGGGCGCGGTCGAGCAGACGGCTGAGTATCTGTATCAGCGGGGAGTCACGGTCTCGGCATTGAAGGGGAATCCGGAAGAGGTTGTCGCCCTGCTCGAACGGGCAGTCGAGGCCGATGGCCGCCATGCCGGCGCGCTGTTTGGCTTGGCGGTCGAGAACGACCGCCACGGCAACGACGACACGGCCCTCTCGCTTTATCAACGGGCGGCTGGCACGTTTCCGGCCAACATCGGCTCGCTCATCAATCTGGGCATTCTCTACGAAGATCGTCAGCAATTCGACCGGGCGCAGCTTTGCTATCAGCGAGTGCTCGATTCCTTTCCCGATCATCCGCGGGCCCGGCTCTACTCGAAAGATGCCTCGGCTTCGGGCAACATTTTGTTCGACGAAGAAGCGCAGCGTCGCAACGACCGCTTAGCCCAAGTGCTCAACGTGCCGGTCACCGATTTCGAGCTTTCCGTCCGCAGCCGCAATTGCCTACAAAAAATGGGCGTTCGCACGCTGGGCGATTTGACTCGCACCACCGAGGCGGAACTGCTGGCCAGCAAGAATTTCGGCGAGACCTCGCTGGTCGAAATTCGGGACATGCTGCACAGCAAGGGTTTGGAGCTCGGGCAATTCGCCGCCGAAAAGGCGGTCGCCGAGCCGACGATGGACCTGGCCGCGATGTCTCCCGACGAGCAAGCCTTGCTGGAGCGGCCGATTGCCGACCTGAATCTGTCGGTTCGGGCGCGCAAGTGCATGGCCCGCTTGGGTTTGACGCTGATCGCCGAACTCGTCCGCAAGACCGGCGACGACCTGCTCGAATGCAAGAACTTCGGCGTCACCAGCCTGAACGAAGTCCGCGAAAAGCTGACGGGCCTCGGCCTCAAGCTCCGCGGGGACTGATCTCCCGTGCCGTTCTCTTTCAGTTTGCTCCATGTCGCCGCGGGCTGTTCGGCCCGCCGGGCGACGTTCTCCACGCCGCATGGGCCGGTCGAAACTCCCGCCTTCATGCCGGTTGGAACGCAAGCCTCGGTCAAAGGGTTGACGGTCGATCAGATCCGCTCGACCGGAGCGCAGATGATTCTGGCCAACACTTATCACCTCGCGCTCCGGCCGGGCGAGCAGGTGGTGGCCGAGATGGGTGGCTTGCACGAGTTCATGGGCTGGGACGGCCCGATTCTCACCGATAGCGGCGGTTTCCAACTGTTTAGCCTGGCCCAGAACACGAAGGTGACCGAGCAGTCGGCCGTCTTCCGCTCGCATCTCGACGGCAGTCGGCTGGAATTGTCGCCCGAACGGGCGATCGAAATTCAGGAGGCCCTGGGAAGCGACGTGGCGATGGGGCTCGACCATGTGCTCGCCCTTCCTGCCGAGGACCCGGCAATTCGAGACGCCTGCGAGCGAACCGTCCGCTGGGCGGCCCGCTGCCAGGCCGCCGCGCGGCGAAAGGACCAGGCTCAATTCGCCATCGTGCAAGGGGGCCTGAATGCCGACTTGCGGGTCTGGTGCGCCGAGCAATTGGCCGCGCTCGATTTTCCCGGCTATGCGGTGGGGGGCTTGTCGGTCGGCGAAGCGCCGGAGGAGATGTATCGCATCTTGGGAGCCACCTGTCCCGTCTTGCCCGCGCACAAGCCGCGCTACCTGATGGGGGTCGGTACGCCGCGCGATCTCTTGGAGGCAATTCACCGGGGTATCGACCTCTTCGACTGCGTGATGCCGACGCGCAACGGCCGCAACGCCCTCGCCTTTACTGATAGCGGTCCCGTGCGGCTGCGGAACCAGATTCACCAGCGCGATCCCCAGCCGCTCGACGAAACCTGCCCCTGCCTCGCGTGCCGCCACAGCCGGGCATACCTGCGGCACCTCTTTCTGGCCGACGAAATGCTTGGCCCGATTTTGCTGACGCACCACAACTTGACCTACTATCAGCGATTGCTGGCGGGGGCGCGCGCGGCGATCGAGCGGGATGAATTCATCGAGTACTACGACGAAAAGCTCCGCGGTTGGGGAAAAGCACCAGCCGCGGACGAAGGGGGCTAGCGATGCCCTTGCCGCTCCCGCGATTTGCCAGAGCCGAACATGGAAAACGACCTCCTCCGCTGGTTTCGCGAGACGCTGCCGGCTCATCCGCGGATCCTGCTGGGACCGGGTGACGACGCGGCGATATTGCGCCTGGCGGACGAGGCGAATCTCGTCGCCACCACCGACATGCTGATGGACGGGGTCGATTTTCTGCTCGCCGAGCACGAGCCGGAGCGGATCGGCCGCAAGGCGCTGGCGGTCAATCTGAGCGATCTGGCGGCGATGGCGGCCCAGCCAGTGGCGGCCCTGGTTTCGCTCGCTTTGCCGCAGCGCGGCGGAGTAGCGCTGGCCCAGCGGCTCTATGCGGGCCTCACGACGCTGGCGGCGAAGCATGACTGCCCGATTGCCGGCGGCGATACCAACAGCTGGGAGGGGCCGCTGGTCATCAGCATTACTGCCCTGGGGGAAGTTCCGCCGGAGCGCCGCTGGCGGCGCAGTGGCGCGCAACCTGGAGACGCCCTGCTCGTCACCGGCAGCTTGGGGGGCAGCATCTTGAGTCGGCAGTTCGACTTTGAGCCCCGCGTGCGCGAGGCGCTCTGGCTCGCCGACCATGCCATGGTCCACGCGGCGATCGACATCAGTGATGGCCTCGCGCTCGATCTCTGGCGGCTTTTGGAGGCGAGCGGCTGCGGGGCCATTGTCGAGGAGTCCAGCGTGCCGATTGCGAGCGCGGCGGAAGAACTTGCGCGGCGCGATGGTCGCCCGCCGCTCGACCATGCCCTCTGCGATGGCGAGGATTTCGAGCTGCTGCTGGCCGTTCCGCCGGACGAAGCCGAGCGACTGCTTGCCGACCAGCCGTTGGGAGTTCCGCTGATCCGGATCGGCCTCTGCACCGACGAAGGTCTCTGGCTGCGCGCGCCGGAGGGCGAGCTTTCGCCCCTCGCGCCGCACGGCTTTCAGCATCGCTTGGACCCTTGATACAGGCTGGATTCGCCGGCGTGGGGCAAGTATTCTGAGGGCACACCCACCCGGTTCCTCCGGCCTCGTTTGGCTCTCCCCGCTGAGGTATTTCGCCATGAAAGTTGCTTCTTTGCTCGCCAGTGTCGCCGCGTTGGCCGTGGTCTGGCCCGCCACCGCTGCCGATCTGTTTCCGGACAAGAACCTCGAAGCGGCCGTCCGCGAGCAGGTGTTCGAGAAGCGCGGCAAGACCGATCCCCTCATCGAAGCCGACGTGCAAAACATCTCGTTCGTACGGGGCAAAGGGAAGAAAATCGCCAGCCTGACTGGCCTTGAAAAATGCAAAAGCCTGGCCGAGCTCGATCTCGAAAACAACGAAATCACCGATCTCGGCCCGCTCAAGGAACTGAAGCAACTGCAATCGGTTAATCTGGCCAAAAACAGAATCGAAAGCCTCGCCCCGCTCGCCGATCTGACCGGAATTCAGTATCTGCAGATCGAGGGAAACCAGGTGAGCGACCTCGCCCCGCTCGCCAAGATCTCTGCCCTGCGAAATCTGTATGCCTCGGGCAACAAGATCAAGGATCTCTCGCCGCTCGCCGGTTGCTCCAAGCTCTATTCGCTCTATCTCGATGGCAATCCGCTGCAAGACATCCAGCCGCTGGCGAGCCTGAAAGACCTGGAGCGGCTCGACCTGCGAAACACCGGCATCAGCGATCTTGCGCCACTCGCGGACCTGACCGAGTGGAAATATCTGTTCCTCAATGGCAACAAAATCAGCGACCTCGCGGTGCTTGTCGCGATGGCCAAAAAAGATGCCGAGGGGCAAAAGCGCTTCGCTCCGTTCTGGAAGGTCTGGATTGGCGAGAATCCCCTCTCCGATGCCGCCAAGGGGCAGGTCGAAGAGCTGAAAAAATACGGCACGCGCGTCTTCACGCAGTATCCCTAACATTTACTTCAGCAAATCGAGCGTCGCGGTGACGGTCGAATGCACGGCGGTTACCAGCGTCGGCTCGGCATCGGGATAGTAAAGTGCCGAGTGGAGCGACGGGGGCTCTTGGCCAAGCTGCTTCATCCGCGCCAGGCGTTTCGCCTCGATGGTCCCCAGGCGAAACATGAGGATCGGGACGCCGGCCCGGCCATACTCACTGAAGTCCTCCCCGCCCATGCTTGGTTCGGGCGTGCCGACTTTATCCGCCCCGAATTCGCGGACAAAAACTTCGCGAATCCGCGCAGCGAGCTTTTCATCGTTGAACGTCGCCGACGTGCCATCCCCCACCACCACCTTCGGCTCCGGCGCGCCTGCCCCCGCGGCAATCGCCTTCGCCTTACGCGAAATGGCGGCCAGCATGTGTTTGCGCACTTCGTCGCTATAGCTGCGAATCGTCAGTTGCAGGTGGCAAGTGTCGCCGATGATGTTGTGCTTCGTTCCTCCGTGGATCGAGCCGACCGTGATGACCGCCGGCTCGGTGGGTTTGGTTTCGCGGCTCACGATGGTTTGCAGGGCGACGACGAGCTCGGCACCCATCAGCACCGGATCGATCGTGGTGTGCGGATAGGCCCCGTGGCCCCCCTTGCCGATCATGGTGATGTCGATGCTGTCGGTGTTGGCCAGCATGTAACCGCCGCGGACGCCGAGGGTATCGGCGGCCGAATGCGAATCGCAGTGCAAGGCGAGGCAATAGTCGGGCTTCGGAAAGCGCGTGAAGAGTCCATCCGCCAGCATTTTCTTCGCCCCGCCGATGCGCTCTTCCGCCGGCTGGCCGAGAAAGACAAGCGTCCCTTGCCACTGGTCCTTGTGGGCGGCAAACCACCGCGCGCAGGCGATCAGGTTCGTGATGTGGATGTCATGGCCGCAGGCATGCATCACTCCCGTCTCTCCGGCCTGGGCTTTGACCTTCACGGTCGAGGCATAAGCGAGGCCGGTCGCTTCGGTCACGGGAAGGGCATCGAGATCGGTCCGGATCAACACCGTGCGGCCCGTGCCATTCTTCAGCACTCCCACCACCCCCGTACCACCGACGTTCTCGGTGACTTCGATTCCGACGGCGCGCAGCTCCTGGGCGACGCGGGCTGCCGTTTCTTTCTCGAAATACGACAGCTCCGGATGGGCGTGAAAGTGGCGATACAGCTGCACGAGCTGGTCGAGATTCGCCTTCGCCCAGGCCGCCGGCTCGGCCGCGCGACTCGGCGCGGCGGCGGCAATTCCCACCGCCCACGCGAGCATCAACACCTTCAACAACTGGCGACTGGACATCGGATAATCTCCCGGCATTTTCTGGTTGCGCAAAGCCGCAAGGGCAAGTCCCTTGCCAAGTTTCAGCATTTAAGCATAAATTCAGCGCTAATTCATTGCGGCAGTTCTTCATCCGGCAGGCTTTCGTCCTCATCCCGAAAGCCTGCCTGATTTTTTGCGCGGACGGATAGCCCTAGAAGCCCCGCGACCTCTTTCGCGGCGGTCGGGTGGCGCGGTCAGGAATGGATCGGCGTGTCACGCAACGGTGTTTACTGGCGGGGGAGGGTGAGGGGCGCTAGTTGTTGGGCGGCTTGCAGTTGCATCTTGGTTGGCGACTGGAAAAAAAGTGATCCGGGTCGGCGACGAGTCTTCGTGCGCGGAACGTTGCGCGAGGCTTTGCCGCTTGGCTGTTGGTTGCGGTCGAGTTGGCAGGTGGCGAGCACTTATGCGAGCGTCGGAAGGGTGCGCCGACAAGGGCGCTCGTTGCGAAGGCAACGTGAATCGCCGCCGTCCACCCCGAACGCTTTCCAGCGTCCGGGGCCACTCCACGCGGAGAGCTTGCGCATCCTGTACCTCTGCGGCTCGGTCAGCATCGGAACCGGCGGCGATTGCTCGCGCAACTGGTCCGCGACTCACACCGGGCAGGAAGTTCCCTGTCGCCAATGCGGACACACCCCCCGGAGGAACTCACAAATGCCGCCGAATCGTTCGCGCGGCCCGGACGTTTCCGACCACTCCATCAAGAGCGCCGATCGCCTTAGACGCTATTTCAAAACATGGTCGGTTTGAGTAACATTCCGCCGTCGCGTAGAGCAAGGAGGCGTACGCATGGCAGCTTTGGTGTCGGACGAGTTGTGGACAGAGATCGAGCCGCTGTTGCCGCGAGTTCCGCCGCCAT
>JANRLS010000079.1:0-76620 GCA_033762315.1 Pirellulaceae bacterium | reverse complement strand
CGCTTCGCGGCCGTCCTTTTTGGGCATATTGAGATCGAGCAGAATCAGCCCTGGTCGCGGCGACGCCAGCGGATCGACGAATCCCTCGCGCCGCAGCAGATAGTTCATCAGCTCGACGCCATCGTTCACGAAGCGCAAATCGTTGGAAACCCGGCTGGCGGCGAAAGCATCGCGAGTCATCTGGCGGTCGTCGGGATCGTCGTCCGCCATCAGGATGGTGATCGGTTTGGCCTGGCGAGTCATGTTGGTTCTCCAGGGGGTTCATGGCTTCTGGGCAGCCGCACGACAAACCGCGACCCTTGCCCAGGTTCTCCCTGGGCCGAGATCGAGCCGCCGTGACGCTCCACGATCTTCTTGCAGATTGCAAGTCCCATGCCCGTTCCTTCAAATTCGTCGCGCCCGTGCAGTCGCTGAAACAGCTCGAAAATGCGCTCCGCGTACTGCGCTTCAAAGCCGATGCCGTTGTCGGCGAACGTGAGCTCGCACCACGCGGGAGCGGAACCGTCAACTTCCGAGGCCGATCCCGCGGCAATCTCGCGAGCGGTGACCCGAACCAGCGGCGGAACGTCCGGCCGGTGGAACTTGAGCGCGTTGGAAATCAGATTCTGAAACAGGCGGCGCATCTGCTGGGGATCGGCGGAGATCGTGGGGAGTTCCCCCAATTCGACCGTCCCGCCGGTGCGTTGCAATTGCCCTTCCAGATCGCTCAGGACCGCCTCCCCCACGGCCGATAGCTTGACCATCGTGAATGGCTTGCCGCGGGTGGTGACGCGCGAATAATCGAGCAGGTCGTCGATGAGCTGGCGCATTCGCCCGGCCGAGGCGAGCATCCGGTCCAAATAGTCGCGTCCCTGGTCCCCCAGTGTCTCGCGAAATTGCCCGCGAAGTCGGTCGCCAAAGGCTTGAATTTTCCGCAAGGGCTCTTGCAGATCGTGCGACGCGACCGAGGCAAATTGCTCCAGTTCCCGGTTGCTGCGCTGCAAATCGAGGGCGAATTGAAATGCTTGCTCCTCGGCCTGCTGGCGGACGGAAATCTGCCCCGCGAGCTCGGCATTCAAGGCGCTCAGGGCGGCGGTTCGCTCGCGGACCCGCGTTTCGAGCCGTTCGTTTGTCTCTTGCATGAGCGCGACCGTGCGATTGCGGGTGCGGATGTCGCGGAGGACCAGCACGTAGCCAGCGATGGCGAGCACCACCCCCAGCACCGCCGCCACCAGCGCCGTGGTGAGGGCCGTCCAGTAGCTGGCGAGGGCGGTCTCCTCGCGGCGAACCAGCAGCGCGCGCTCGCGCTCCTCCAGGCGGGCGACGACCACGCGAATGTCGTCCATGATGATTTTTCCTTCACCCGTCAGGATCATGTCGCGGGCCGCGGCAAAGCCTTGCGATTCGCGGAGGGCGATGTTGTGGCGAATGAGGTCCAGTCGCCGGGCCACGAGCGTCTGCAGTTCTCGCACGTCGGCCCGCTGCTTGGGGTTGTCGGCCACCAATCGCGCGAGCCGGGCCAAACCTGGTTCGATTTGTTCGACCGCCGACCGGTAAAGCTCCAAATACTCGGGCGCTCCGGTGATCAGAAAGCCGCGCTGTCCCGACTCGGCATCGACCACCGTGGCGGCCAGCAACCTTAGTTCGCCAAGCACTTCGTGCGTATGCGCCACTCCCGCGGCAACCTCCCGCATCTGCCGGACATTCAGCCAGGTGAGCAATCCATTGACCAGCAGGGCCCCGATCACGATGCCGAAGGCGATGGCGGCATTGCGGCCGCGGGCGGCGGGGTCGTATCCGAGCTTGGGCGAGACTGACGAAGTGCTGCTCATGGCGAACCGATTTTAGACCGGGTCGCCGACCGAAAAGTATGGCGTAAGCGCCGCGAGTAGCTCGTCGAGTGCCAGCGCGAGCTCCGCGGTGGACGACGAAAGTTCGGTCCACGATAAGCGGCCCGTGCCTTGTTCCACGTTGCGTGCCGCCAGTTCCGCCCGCGCGGCGCCAAAATTCGCCACCATCCCCTTCAGGGCATGGGCCGCGTGTCGCGCACGCTGGCTGTCCTGCTGGGCCAAGGCGGCCTGCAGCTCCTGTAAGCAGCGGGGGCCATCTTGACGCAGGAAGCCAACCATGTCGCAAAACAGGCGTGTATCGTTCCCCATCCGGGCGAAAGAACCGGCATGATCGTAAACTCCCAGTGCCTGCGAATCGTTCACGGCCCACCGCCTGTATTTGGGATTTGGCCGCTTGCCGGCCGAAATCGGATCATTTCGGTCCGGCGGCTTCGGTCACGCCCGAATGCCGAGCCTTCGCGTCGTCCACGGTCGAAACGCTCATCACTTTGCCGTCTCCGTCGGTCATCACGCGAATGCGCACTCCCGGCTTGAGGTCGGTCAGCTTGCCGCGTTTGCCGTTGAACGTAATCTCCGCGGTATCGGGAATGGTCAGCGTGTGTTGCTTGCCGGCCGTGTCGGTCAGCGTCAACTTGCCGTCGCCGGCGGAAACGACGACCCCCTCCTTAAGGCTTGGCTCGGCCGCGAATGTGCTCCAGCCGAACGCACTGGCTCCAAGCAGCACCAGGGTGGAAAGCCAGAAATCAGGAAACATGGTTAAACCCTCCTCAGCGAGGTAGAGACTAGTAATCAAACCTTAGCAATTGCGATGCCACGGCTGCCGGGGGGAGGTTGACGACCTGGTGTTTTGCCGTAAGTCCTTGTAAGCAAGGCATTTGCGGACAATCGGATGCAGCGGCTGCCAGCGCGGAACGACTTGCCTCGGGTCGGCGATGGTTGCCCGGCGACCGCTCTGTACGCTGGCGGACCGGTTGCGGGCCCGATCCGGCACGCTAGTCGCCGACCCCGCGATCGCGATAAAGTGCCTCGGCCAGCCAGGTGTCGGCAGCCGCTTGCTGGCGTTTGATGCTGACAATGAGCCTGAGCCCGGTCTCTTCGAGCGCTTGTCGCTGCTCGGCGACTTTGCTTTCGTGCTTTTCAACGCGCTGCGCACGGCAGCACAGTTTGTGCAGATCTTCCTGAAAGCGGGCGAAATCTTCGAGAAGCTGCCGATCGACCCGCATCATCTGCTGGACGACGCCGAGCAGTTCAGGGTCGGTTCCGGCGATCTGGGCATATTCCTGGTGCAGCACAGTGCAGAGGTAGCGGGTCCAATCGGTGGCGAACGTCGCCGCCGCCAGTTGCACGTTGCCGATCCATTGCTGCAGCTCTCCGCCGACGACCGGCGCAAGGAGCGCCTGCTCCAGTCTGGTCATCGTTTGCTGGAGGACCTGCTCGGGTGCTGGTGGCAAGGTGGTCATCATCGGGGCCTCCTTTGGAGAGAAGAGGTCGGCTTGGCGAAGTGCCACTCAGGGACGCGCAACATCCCCGCTGCCGGCGACCGAGATTACCGGCAACTCGCGTGCCGAGATTCGCGCGTGCGAACCCCTAGGCGGGCGGATCGCCTGTCGAGTGGGGGATGGGCCGCTTATTGACGCGCGAAAAGTCGCGCCGGGTGAATTCTCCGCAAGTCCGAGCCCGGCAAGCACTTGCGTAATTAGTCGAGCCTCGCATTACTGTCGCCTTACTATAGTTACTAGACTTTTGACCCGCCTCCAATAAGCCCGCGAGCTGGGGGGCGGCGAGGCGCGGCGCGTCTTGAGGCTCGGTGCCCGGGAACCTGATCTCCTCCCAATTCCTGGCCGTGAGGCGGCAATCGCCACGATCGGACGTACTATTGCGAGCCGACTTGCGCGCGTCAAGAAACTAGCGCGCGGAATTTTTTGGCGGGAATTCGTAAGGGAAGATGCGCCACCTTTAATACAATAAATATGTACACTAACGGCGTTTCCATCGCCCCACGCATCGCCCAAAATTTTTCGCTGCCGTGACACGTCTGGTCACGCGCTGCGCGTGTTCAAGACTCATCCCGGTCGCTCAAATCGTCGTAACTCGCTGCCCGGCAAACACTTGAAGATTTCCCCCCCTCGTTCCCAAGCAAAGTAGGGTAGGCTCGACCCACCGTCCGCGCGTCGCGATGCTGGTGGGGGGAGCCTATTGGACCTGTCCCCTTTTCTCTCCCCCCCTTTTCTCTCCCGGCGGTAGCTCCAGGGAGTGCGTTCAGGCCTTTCACCAACCAGAAAAGGCCAAGCCCTGCTGGCCTGGCCTTTCCGTGTCGTTGTTTGCTTCCAGTCGGCGTCACTTGCCGACTTTGAAGCCCTTCTCAAACGCTTTGTCGCTAAAGACGACGGAGACGGGATCCTGGGCCTGTTCGGCCTGCGCCTTGCACATGTCGCAGCAGAAGGCGACCTCGACGCCGCCGACCTTGACCTTCGTCGCGCTATCGACCGCTTCGCCGGTCAGGGGGCAAGCGGTTTGCTTGGCCTGGCCGGTGGCGAACAGTTGATGGTTGGCCTTGGCGGCGAACTTGGCCGGGTCAGCCGAGAACGACTTCGGGCAATTCGGGCAGCAGAAGAAGACCTTGCCCCCCTTGTAATCGACGGCATGCTCGGCCTTGGCCGCTTTGCCACCGGCAATCAGGCACTTGATTCCTTCCAGCTTGACCCCGTCGGCAGCGATCGCCGCCCCCACCGCCAGCAAAGCCGCCGCGGCCACTCCCCAACCCACCTTCTTGGCAAGCACCATAACGTGTCTCCTGTAAATGTCGAAGCGAACGTGAACCGCGCGAAGCCTACGCGGCCGATAGCTCGCCGGTCAAGGGTTAAAATCTGCCGGTCGCTGGCGGCCGAAATGGGCAAAAAGCGGCGCGACATCGGCAAGATGTGCCGAAGTCTCGCTGGTAGTTGTCCCCTACCTAATCCCCAGCGGCCGTAGGGCAAACCCAGCAGTCGCGCCGGCGATTTTGCTGACGGTGGCGAGGTAGCAGAATTCATAGGCGTGGTCGCGGGCGAGGTCTTCGAGATAGTGAAACTCGCCGATGTGAACTCCCTGCTCGACGAGCAGGTATTTGTGAACCGGAATGAACGAATCGCTGCCGGCGGGGGCGGGGCCAACTTCGAGGCCGCTGGTGTCGCTGGCGATGAGCATCGCCCCGTGCCGCTCGACCAAATACTTTGCCGTTTCGAGCGTGATGCCAGCCGAGTCATGCGTGCCGATTTTGGCATGGTCGGCACCGTCGGCTCCCCAGTGGCGAAGCGTGCCGGTGCGGATCAGCACCACGTCGCCGGGCTTCAGTTCGCTCTTCTGGCGGGCGAGGGCGGCATCGATGTCGGCGGGGGTGATGGCATAGTGCTCGGGCAATTCGGCGACCTGACGAGCGCCGGCGATATCGAGCAGCACGCCGCGGGCGACGATCGGCGGGATCGTCGTCGCGTCGCAACGGCGGACGCCGAAATCGCCTCCCCAATCGGCCTCCTTGAAGCCGTTGTACCAATGATGATCGTCGCCGACGGTGACGTGCCCCAGGCCATCGATCTGCGTCGCCACGTTATCGCTCATAAAGAGGGCACAAGAATGCCAGCGCGTGCCGCTGGGGTTGACTTCGGGGCGAATGAAGTCGGCATCCTTTTGGGCCGATTCGCCGGGAGGAGAGCGAAAGGTCATCACTTCGCCCGGCGCGTGCCCCGGCCATTTGTAGCTGCGGCGGCTATAGGTGATACCCAGGTCATAGGTTTTGCCAGTGGTGGCCAGGCGCAAGGCGGCGGCACGCGACTGGTCGGTCATCGCGTTCAGCGCGCCGACTTCGTCGTCCTTTCCCCAAATCCAGCCCCAGCCGACGCCCGGTTTCCAGCCCTTGATTGCGGGGCCGGATTCCGCTTGGCCCGCGGCGAAATGAGCGCCGGCGAACCAGGCCGAGGCCAGAAACAGGGGAATCAAAAGAGACAAGCGCCAGCGAGTAAACATGGTCAGGGTTCCAAATCGAGAGAGGAAAGAAGCGAGAGAAGCCACCGATGAAACACCGATTTACACGGATGTTGTAAATCAGACAAATGCCGCACGCACTCGGCGTGGTCGGTGTTCAATTCGTGTTTCATCCGTGGCTACGAAGTTCGTCCGCGCGGCTATTTCGTCGGCGCGAGCCTGGCTTGCGCCTGTTCGACCAGCTCTTTCGCCCAGGCCTTGCCGGCATAGAGGGTGATGATGCCGCGCCAGATTTTTTCGGCGGCGATGCGGTTGTCCTGGGCGAGCTGGTCGGCGCGCTTCATTTGCCCGGCGACGGCGGTGCGCTCTTGCGCGGTCGCCTTGTCGATGGTCGCCGCCAGTTGCAGGCTTTGCTGACGGGCGAGGGTCAGGCACTGATCGACGCGCCGCCACTCGGCCGACGAGAGGTTCGGATCGGACGGGCCGGAATAGACATCGACGAGCGCTCGAAACCGGGCGAGCGCCTGTTCGGGGTCGCTCGCCGCCATTTGCACGGCCGCGAGATACGCCCGTTCGACCGGCAGCAGCGCGTCGTCGCCTCCCGCGCGGCGGGCCTGCAACTCGAACCGCTTTTGCAGGCGATAGAGGTTCAATTCCTCTTGCCAGCCGGCAATCTCCGCCGCGCGCGGATCGCCGGCGTACAGCTCGCCGAACTGCTTCAAATCGTCCGCGACTGCCGCCAGCCCCTCGGCACCGCTCGAGGTTTGCGCGGATTGCACGCGGCGATAGAGGTCGTCGGCACTCGGCGGGCGGGTGGCAAAAAAGACGATTCCCCCGATCACCACGGCCGACACCAGCAATAGCCCGCCGACGAGCAGCCATTGCTTCGGGCCGAATTCGTCGCCGTCGTCGGTAGCCGGCGTCACGGCCTGCGGCACGCGGGTGAAGCGCGTCGCGCGCGGGGCTGGCTCTTCGGCGGCGAGCGCCATATCGTCGGGCTCGCCGGGCACGACGGTCGGCGCGGAGGCGATGCTCCCCCCGCCGCGGACCACGGTCGGCGCGACACCGGCGATGCGATAGTCGGGCTCGGCTTTGTCCGAGAGGGGCGCGGTCGCGTCGCGCGGAGCGAGGGGGGCGGTAATCGCGGACGGTCCGGGCTTATTCGCTGGCGGAGCGAGACGCAGATTCCCCGTCGCGCCGTCGTCAATCGGGGCGACGCGCGTCTCCAGCGACAGCGCGTGCTCCATCGCCTTCAGCCGATTGGCGACCGCCAGCGCCGTCGGAATGCGCCGCTGCGGGTCCTTTTCCAGGAGCTGGCCGATGATGATTTCGAACTCCTCGGGCGTATCCGGGGCGAGGCGGCGAACAGGCATCGGCGGCTCGGTTTTGAGGGCCGAGATCACCTCGATCAGCGATTTGCCCGCGAACGGCGGCCGCCCGGTGAGCAGGGCGAAGAGCACGCTCCCCAGCGCATACAAATCGCACCGACTGGTGACCGGCTTCCCCTCGGCTTGTTCGGGGGCCATATAGTCGGCGGTGCCGAGCACGCCGCCGTCAGCCGTGACATTCGCCCCGCCATACAGCTTGGCGATGCCAAAATCGGTCAGCTTTACCTGCTCCTGCGGGTCGAGCAGCAGGTTCGCGGGTTTCAGGTCGCGATGGATGATTCCCCGGTCGTGGGCGTGCTTCAATGCCGAGGCAACCGCCACGCCGATGCGCGCGACCTCGCGCCAGGTAAAGCGCCGTCCCGCCCCCAACTCGTCTTGCAGGCTCTGCCCCTCGACGAGCTCCATCACGTAGAACAGATGCCCGTCTTCCTCGCCAAAGCCGAAGAGCTGCACGATATTCGGATGCAAGAGGCGCTTAAGCGTTTCGACCTCTTGCTTGAAGCGCTCGCGAAAGGCCCCGTCGTCGGCCAGATGCCCCGACAGCACCTTGACCGCGGCCCGCTCGCCGGTGGCTTCGTTCAGCCCCCAATAGACCGCCCCCATGCCGCCGCGGCCGAGCATCTTTTGCAGCTTGTAGGGGCCGAGCTTTTCGAGAGGCATGGCGCGAAATTCCCAGGCGGCGCGCGGCGATGCGGAGGCGACAGCACTTGAGTATAAGGTGCGGCCGCCGGGGAAGTTATACTCACCCCATGTCCGCATCGACGCCGGCCGGCGATTCGCAGTTTCACACCACGCACTGGAGCCTGATCGCCGCGGCGAGTGGCGAATCGGATGCCAGTCGCGCGGCCCTGGCCGATTTGTGCGCAGCGTATTGGTATCCGATCTACGCGTATCTGCGCCGCCGTGGCCGCGCGGCCGAAGATGCCCGCGACCTCGCCCAGGAGTTTTTCGCCACGCTCCTCGAAAAGGGATACTTGGCCGATGCCGATCGCGAGCGGGGGCGGTTTCGAGCCTTTTTGCTGACCGCCGTCGCCCGCTTTGCCGCGAAGGAGCGCGAGAAGGGGGCGGCCCAAAAGCGGGGCGGCGGCAGGGCCAGTTTATCCATCGACTTCGACGACGGCGAACGGCGCTACCTGCGCGAACCAAGCCACGACTGGACCCCGGAACGCATCTTCGAGCGCCGCTGGGCGTTGACGTTGCTCGACCGGACACTGGCCGCGCTTCGCCAAGAGCACGCGGCCGCCGGCAAGTTGCCGCTGTTCGAGGTGCTCAAGCAGTTTCTCACCGGCGAGGCAGGCGCGCCGCCGCTGCGGCAGGTCGCCGAATCGCTCGGCATGACCGAGGGAGCTTTGAAGGTGGCGATTCACCGGCTGCGGGAAAAGTATCGCGAAAGGCTGCGGGCCGAGATCGCGCAAACCGTTGCGGCACAAGAAGATGTGGACGAAGAACTGGCCGCGCTGCGAGCCGCCCTGCGGGGCGGTTAGCGGGGGACCAGCGATTCTTGTGTAACCGCGGCGGGGATTTCCGTAAGTACTAGCAGTCGAGTTACAGTACACGGCGGAAATTCTCGCGCGAGGTGCCTCATGTTGGCGGTCATTGGTTTGGGTGCCGCGGAAATCGTGGTGCTGGGCTTTTTGTGCCTCCTGTTCTTTGGCCTGCTTGGGCTGGCGATCGGCGGGCTGGCCTACTTTCTCAAACAGGCGAAAGGGGATTCGACTCCCGGCCCGGCTGCCGCGGCACCCGCCGCGGTATCGTTGTCGCAACCCATCGACGCCGCCCAATCTTCGGCCGATGTGGTCGCCAGCATCACCAAGCGATTTTGCCCTCAATGCCGGGCGGCACTTGGCGGCGATTCGCCCGAGGGGCTGTGCGCGGCGTGCCTCTTGGCCGGCGGACTGGAAGCCCCCGCGCCGCTCACTGCCGACGGCCTGGCGATGACCACGCCCCCTTCCGGCTCGCAGCCGCCGGTGACGAGCCAGGTGCCGGCCGATCTGGCGAAGCATTTTCCGCAGCTTGAAATTTTGGAACTTCTTGGCCGTGGCGGCATGGGAGCCGTCTATAAGGCCCGGCAGAAGAATCTCGACCGGATTGTCGCTCTGAAAGTGATTCCGCCCGAAGCGGCCAAAGACCCGGCCTTTGCCGAGCGCTTTGCCCGCGAAGCTCGGGCCTTGGCGCGGCTCAACCATGCCAACATCGTGACGGTCCACGATTTCGGCCAGGCGGGCGAAATCTATTTCCTGATCATGGAGTTCGTCGATGGCGTGAACCTGCGGCAAGCGCTGCGCGCGGGGCGGCTCTCGCCGCGCGAGGCGCTGGCGATTGTGCCGCAGATTTGCGACGCCTTGCAATATGCCCACGACCAGGGAATCGTGCATCGGGACATCAAGCCCGAAAACGTGCTGCTCGACCGGGCGGGGCGAGTGAAGATCGCCGATTTCGGCCTCGCCAAGCTGCTCGTCCCCGGGAGCGACGATTTCACCCTCACGCAAACGCGGCAAGTGATGGGAACGCCGCGCTACATGGCCCCCGAGCAGTTTGAGCGGCCGACTGAGGTCGATCACCGGGCCGACATCTACTCGCTCGGTGTCGTAATCTACGAAATGCTCACCGGCGAGATGCCGATCGGCCGCTTTCCGCTGCCGTCGGAGAAGGTGCAGATCGACGTGCGGATCGACCAGGTCGTGCTGCGAACGCTCGAAAAGGAGCCCGCCCGCCGCTATCAACGAGCCAGCCAGGTGAAGAGCGAATTGGCCAGTGCGGGGGGCGGCATGGTGAGCGCGGGGATGGGCATTTCTGGCTCTCAAGCGGAGCTTGGCAGCGAGAGTGTTGCCGCGCGGGGATCAACACCTCCCACCTGGCAAACCCCCGCCCCCGCGACCAAGTCGGACCCCACGCTGTCACCTCCTCCGGGTGGCGTCCCGCTTGGGATGGTCCTGGGAGTCGCCATTGGCATGGTGCTGGGCATCTTGCTGATGTCGGTCGGGGCGTTCGCCATCGGCTACGCGATTCTCGAGGCGGTTTCCAAACAGCTGCCGCTCGCCGGGCCGTTTTGGGGGTGGATGGGGGCGGGCTTTGGCTGCCTCGCGGGTGGCTTCGGCTCGGTGGCGGGCAGCTACAACTCTTATCGACAAATGGCGGGGGCCGAGGATTTGCTCCGATCTCCCCGCACCACCTGGCTCGACTGGGTGCTGCGCGGCTACCTGGTGCTTGGCGTGGTGCTGATCGTCGCGGGGCTGTGGGACTATCTCGATGGGTATGGGGGAATCAGCTCGTCGGGGCCGCTGTTTCTGTTGGGCGCTATCACGTGCTTCCAAGCCGGGCTGTTCTTGCTGTGGCGGACCGTGGTGGTGATTGGCCAGCCGCGACTCGCGGGAGATGCCGCGCCGCTCGATCCCCGCCGCGAGGCGATTCGCCGCCGCGTCGCTGGCCCGGCGATTGGCCTCATGGTGGTCGGACTCGTCGGCCTGATTCCCACGCTGCTGGCGATGCTGATGGTTCCGACAGTGGTGCTCTTCGGGCCCGGTGACCAAATCCATGAAGGGCCGCGAATGACTGAAGATATGGGAACCAAAGCCGCCTACCTGCCAACGCCGGCTGCCACGCTGGCGGCAGCGCTTGCCGCGCCAACCTTCGCGCTCACTAGCCCCATTCCGTTCGCGCCCTTCGTGCTGGCCCAGCCAGAGGCCGCTCCAGGCATGGTCGAAACGCCGGTCGGAATCGCCTGGGCCGGGATCTTGTTCCTGGTGTTCATCCTGGCAAGCACCATTCCAGCCGTGCTGCTCATCGTCGCCGGCTGGCGGATGCGCAAGCTCCGCTCGCACGGTCTCGCGTCGGTCGCTGCCGTCATCGCCGTGCTCCCTTGCACCGCCGGTTGGCTGCTCGGAATTCCCATCGGCATCTGGGCGCTCGTCGTGCTCATGCGCCCGGAGGTGGTCGAGGTGTTCGAGAGCTGACTTCTCACACCAACCCGACGCGCCAGCAAGGGAAATGGAGAGTGGGGCTGGGTGCTAGGGCTAGGGAGGAAGACGAACGATCCAGCCAGGGCCGCGGTGCCACGTTGGATCGCAAGGCTAGCGAGGATATACGGTTCGCATCGAACAAGCCAGGCGGCGAGGTGAACGAGAGATTCCCTTGCTTGCGCTGCGGGCTTGTGTTCCGGAACTCTCCCTTGCTGACGCTGCGGGTTAGTGTGAGTCCGCTCTTCCCTAGCCCCCAGCCCTAATCCTTCTGCTACCGCGGCTCAATCCGCAGCTTGACATTGAACTGGCCGGGATAGTTGTATCCCTCGTTGGCGTATTCCGCCTGGATGCCGATCGCCAGTTGCAGTGTGCCGGAGTTCTTGGCAACAAACGTCGCTTGCCGGCCGACCTTGAAGATCGTTCCCTTGTCGCCGATGCGGGCGACCAAGGCCCCGCCGGGAATCTGGTTCGGCACGTACCAGCCATAGTTCGGCGCGCCATCGGGGCCGGTCGCCGCGTTGCTTCCCCAGGGGGACATCACCACCGAGCCATCGGCTTTCAGGATGATCTTGTCGCCGGCTTGCACGCGAATGCCGGTGCTTTTGAAATTCCGCTGGGCGATGTTGGCCCCATCGACGACGACGCTCCGGCGAAACGCCTCTTTCGCCCCCGATTCGCGCTCTCCCATTTTCACGTCGGCCAGCAGCACGTTCAGCGGGCCGTATTTGCTCTGAATCAAAAACTCCTTGGGCGAAACCTTGCCGACGACGGTGAAATCGGTCGTCACCACCGTGTCTTGCCGAATCCAAGGCTGCTCGGCGGTTCCTTCCTCGTCCTCGGCCTGCTCTTCAGCGGCTTCTTCCATCTCTTTCAGAATCTCGCCGATGTGCCGCTTGATCTCGGCATTTTCGGAGGCGGCGTGCTTTTCCAGTTCCTTCTGAATTTTGATTCCCATCGCGGCCAGGTCTTTGTGGCTTTGCTCGCGGGTTTTGTAGTCGTCGGAGCCGAGATTCTCGACCAGCTTTTCCAGTTCCGCGATTTGCTTCGGATAGCTGTCGAGGCCGGGGGTGAAGCTGCGAATGTTGGCCACCGGCACCACCAGCTTGCCAAAGGCCGTATCGACCGTGATTTCGCTGACCGATAGATCGCCGCTGATGACGCTCCCATCGAGCAGATGCAGGCGAATGTGCTTGGGCCCCAGCTGCACCGGCGGCTTGCGGGGTATCTCGACCGCCGGCTCTTCCTTCGTTTCCGGCTTGGGGGCATTCGGATCGGCGGGGTCGGCCGGCGCGGGAGCCGGTTCAGCCGCTGCCGGAACCGCGGCGCGAATCACCCGCTCCTCCAGAATGTCTTCCCCCAGCACCAGCTCGGGCGACCACGCGGAAGCGGCGACAGCGGCACAGGCAACCAGCGACAAGATGCGACGGCTCATAATCGACCTGGGTAAGCGACTGGCGAAGGGGGAAGAGACCCTTCATTGTGGTTGCCGCGAGCGGGCTTTTCCATAGTGGTAAGACGGACGCGGCCGCGCAATCGTTTCGCTTGTTACCACGGCGTGACCGGCCGCGAGAGCGACGCAAGTTCAATCACGGCCGGCAGTTAGATACAAATCGACCCCCAGCGGCTCGGCCCCAGTGGCGATGGCCGACTGGGGAATTCCCGCCGTGGCCGCCAATTGCCCAAGGTCGGCGGCCGTCCGGTAGAGCAAATACCAATTGCCGAGCCACTCCATAGAGGCTCGCGTCGGGTTTTGCGGCGCGAACTGAAACACGCAGAGCCGGCCGCGCGGAGCCAGCCCCCGCCAAAAGAGGCCGAGCATCGCGCTGGCCTGCTCGTCGTCGAGATAATCAAACAGGCCGGGGCAAAACAGCCAATCGATCCCGTCGAGCCGGGCCGCCGCGCGCGGACGATCAGGCAGCCGAAACAGATTCTCGGCCGCCGTGAGGAGCCGCTCGGCGGGCAAGAGCGGAGCCAGCTCGCGGCGGGCGAATTCGAGCGCGGCGGGATCGAGATCCAGCAGCGTCACCGTGATCCGCTCGCGAACCGATTCCGCGAGCGACGCCAGCGCGTCCTTAATTTCCCATCCAAAAGCCGAACCGACCATCGCGATTTTGAGCGGGCCGGCCGCGGCTAGCGCGGCCTCGCGAATCCAGCCGGCCATCATCGCCATGCGGTTGCGCACGGCGACCGGCGCGGCCTGCTCCTGAAAATAGCGGTCGAGCAGCTGGCCGAGCGGGTCGTCGCCGCGGCGCTGTTCGTGAATCCAGGCCAGCATTTCGTAATCTCCCGCATAGCCGCGCGGCTTGTGCCTTGCCCGGCTGATGAGCAGGCTGCGCTCCAGCAGTGGCCCGACGAGACTCCACAGCGCGGACGACGGCAGGCGGTTGGCGGGCCCCCAGAGGTTCGTCGTTCGCAGCGCGCCGAGTGACTCATCGATCGCCGCGGCCACTGCCGGATAGTCCTCTTCGCCCAGCGCCCCGGCATCCGCTGCCGCGGCCAAGGGTGCCAGTCGCCGGGCGAGGTGCTCTCCCGCCGCGCGCACGATCCGCGCAACTTCGTCCGGGGCCGGCACAACGCTCGTGATTGGCAACGTCATCGCGCGGGTTGGTCTCGTGTTTCGAGTTTCCGTGACATCCACCGCCGTTCGCGAGGGGAGACTCTGTCGCCGTCTCGCGGGCGGTGGCAAACCTGGTGGACAGGGCGATGGACTCTTTCCGGCACGACGGCAACATCCATCAGTCGTTGTTGATCTGACTGGGGGCCACTCCTCAATTAGTTATTTCGGCTCGTTTGCGCAACCATTTTTGGGCCTCGCTCCGTCGCCGCAACTCCTTTCACAAAAACCACTTGCATTCGCATGGCCGCCATAAGCCCGCCTCCCGCGCGATAAGCGCTCTTCACAATTCTCCTCCCTCAATCCAACCCCGCTCGGGTCGCTCCTCTCCCAGCGTGAATTATACTCATGTCCACCATTTGGGGCAAGTGTTTTCACTTCAGAAAGTCGGGGCCAGGCGTCGTACTTTCGTCAGCAATCCGCCGCCGCGAACCCTCTGCTGAGCAAGTGGTCGCCGTCCCCAGGTCGCGGGTGGCGTCATCCGGCAATTCGCCAGCGATCATTGGCGCAAAATCAGCAATCAGCTTCTCCCCCAGCTCGACCTGACGTGTTATTGGGGTGAGTTGGCGTCCCCAAATGGTCACCGCCCTTGGATTGGTGGGCCACAATCCATTCATGCGGCATTTCGAGTTCGCCGTCCGCTCCGATTTCAATCGACACCGTCCGTGGTTGGCGATCAGCATAATCGCTGTAGGTATAGCTGACTGTTCGACCGCGGCAAGGTTCGTGGCTCAGCGTGGAGAAGTAGTGCTTCTCCGCGTTGATGGTCTCGTGGAGGTAGCGATTGCATGCGAGATCGAACAACCAGACATTCCGTCCATCCACGATCAGCAGGAATTGTCCGTCAGGGCTCCGTTGCGCGAGGCCGGGTGATACATAGCCCTCTCCGAATGACTCGACGCTGAGAATTCCCGCGATCGGACGGCTAAAAAGATAGGTCTTGCGATAGAGCTGAATCTGGTGGCCGTCGCTCCGCTCAGGCGATTCCACCCTCCGCGGTTCGCTGCGCATCGTGAAGCCGTAGGCGGGGGAAGCAAGTTCACCATTGGCCTCAAAAATCCAGGGCGGACCTTCAGGCCGCTCCGGTTGGGAAGGCCGGATCGAGAACTCCTGGATCGATTGGCGAGTCCGCGAGGGGACCTCCTGATTGGAACGGGGCGAGTGGGACGCTGGGGCCATCGGCCGCTTGCGAAGAAAGACGTAACCAAGGCTGGCGAAGAGAAGTGCGAGCAGCCCCAACAGGATTGCCATTCCCCCCACAACTTGGCCGACGGTTGGCTCGTCATACATGGCGTTGATGGGAATCTGAAATGCGACCACCCAGCGTTTCGCGGCCGGGTGGCGCCGTTAGCGGGCGGAAAAGTGTGGCGCTGGCGCGTCACCAGTGCAGAGCCGGAGTGGATTTTCCGACGGCAACCGAGGTTGCCCAAGGGGAACTTTTGGACCTACGTCGAAGCGGCACCAACCTCGATGATCGAGCGTTTCGCGGGTGGGGCAGTTGGCCGGCAAACTGGTCCAGCCAGAGGCCCCGGCGTCGCCGGCGCGACGCTCGACCTCGCCGCGATCGCCCGTCTGGTCGCAGCCGCTCGCCGACGCCGGCCGCCATCATGCCTCCCCCTCGCCCAGCTTGCAACCCAGCCGGGCTACCTGCTACACGCTCCCGCTCATCGCCCTCTCCGCCCTTCTCGCCAAACGAATCGCCAGTCGATTCAAGTGACGCGAGACCAAGGCGAGCGCGAAAGCCTTACCCCGCCACGTCGGCGTTGTGATAGACCTCTTGCACGTCGTCGCAGTCGCTGAGCATGTCGAGAAACTTCTGAAACATCGGCAGGTCTTCAGCACTGATCGGCTTGAGGGTTTGCGGCAGGAAGGTGATTTCCTGCACTTCCAGCTCGGTCTTGGGAAACGCCTGCAACAGGGCCGTTTTGGCTTTGAAAAACTCGCCGGGGGGAGCAAAGATCGTCAGCGTCCCGTTTTTGTTCTCGATCTCCTCGACATTCACGTCCGCGGCCATCAGGGCTTCGAGCACCGCCTCTTCGTTGTCTCCCTTGAACGACAGCACCGCGAGGTGATCGAACCAGAGCGAAACGGACCCGGTCGCTCCCAGCTTGGAGTTCGTCTTGGTGAAGCAATTGCGGACCTCGGAAATGGTCCGCTGCTTGTTGTCGGTCAGGCAATCGACAATCACCATCGAACCGCCGGGGCCAAAGCCTTCGTAGCGAGCCGGCTCGAAATTCTCCCCCCCCGCGCCGCGAGCCTTTTCAATCGCCTTATCAATCACATGCGCCGGCACCTGGTCGCGCTTCGCCTTTTCGATCAGGCTCCGCAGGGCCGGGTTGGCGTCCGGATCGGGAACGCCGTTCTTGGCCAGCACGTAGAGCTGCTTGCCATACTTGGAATAAACCTTGGAATTCTGCGCGGCCGTCTTGAAGATCGACTTCTTGCGATTCTCGAAACTGCGTCCCATGTCATCTTCCTATCGGCGATTGAACTTGCGGTGCGGAGCTGGTCTCGGGCGGAAGGATCAACGCGGTCGCCTTCGGCTTGCCGTTAAACGACGGAAGGCCACGGAACGTCCCCTTGTTACTTCGGCGAGTTGGCCGGGGGCGGAACGGTCACTTCGCTCTCGGGCAGGGCTTCGATCTTCGCCTCGACACCTTTCAGATGCTTATCGAAAAAGGCAGTCGTCAGCCGAGCAATGGCGGGCAGGCCAAAGGCCGGGCCGCCGTGACCCGCGCCAGGCAGCTTTTGCAAGGTGACTTCGACCCCCGCCTTGGCCAGCAGGTCGCGCAATTCCTCGCTTTGGGCATAAGGGACGAGGGCGTCCCGATCTCCGTGCAGGATAAGAAACGGCGGGTTGTCTTTGCTGACATAATGCACCGGGCTGACGGCATCGCATTTCTCTTTGTCTTCGCCGAGCTTGGCGCCGATCAGCCGCGAATAGGGGTCGCCGCTATTCCACTGGAAGATGTTCTTGACGTTCTTGTCTTCGTCGGCCTGCTTCACCACGGTCCAAAAGTTGGTCGGGCCGTAGATATCGCAAACGGCCTGGACGCGATCCGACTGATCCTCGTTGCCACCGATGGGGGGAAACGCCTTCTTGCCGCCGCTGGTGCCGACGAGGGCCGCCAGATGCCCGCCGGCCGAGCCTCCGCCGACGCCGACGCGCTCCGGATCGATCCCGTATTTCTTGCTATTGGCCCGCAAAAAGCGGATCGCCGCCTGGCAATCTTGAATCTGGGCGGGAAACACCGCCTTCTGGCTGAAGCGATACTCGAGGCTGGCGACGACATACCCCCGCCCCAGTTGATACAGATACGGCATCCCCGTCTTGCTGCCGCCGCTCCAGCCGCCGCCGTGAATCCAAATGAGCAGAGGGAGGGGCTTATCGCCGAGCTTATCGGGGAAGTAGATATCGAGCGCCTGGGCCGCGTCTCCGTCGGGGACGTATTTCACGTCGTATTCGGCGGTAAAGCCCGGGCGGAGCTTCGGCCGCTGCGGTGCTGCCGGCTGCGCCAAAGCGCTGGAGACAAAAACAAAACCGAGGCAGCCGAGCAGTGCGATAGCCGCGGCACAGTATTGAACGGCAAAGTGACGAATTGAACGCATGGAAGATTCCTGACCGATAAAGTTGCAGATTGGCCGACGCCCCCACCGGCATCGCGCCCCATTCCCGCCGCCGGCAAGCCGCGCGACAGCGCCCCTAGCGTATCAGCGGTCGCGGCTGATGGGAACCATCAGCCATGTAGGTTGTGCTTCAGCACAACATTTTTAATAGTTATTTAGGATGTTATGCTGAAGCATAACCTACCAGGCTGCCTCATGCGCCGCCTGTTCGGCATCGGCACCCCGCGCGGGCTATTGTCGCTTCTCGACCTTGCCGCCGCTATCTACCTTGCCACGCTCGCGCTCCTGAAGCCTCCCACCTCTCCCCAGCGCCTCTCCAGCCCACATCCAATCACCGCGTTGCACTCCTTCGCCTTAGTCAAAAAAGGGCGTTGTTCAACAGGCTGTTAGGCCTCGTTACGCTGGCTGATGCGAATGGCTTCCTCTGTTAACTCCTCAAGCAATCGGTCGACATCGAGAGCGACGACTGTGCGTAGCGGTTCGTTCTCCAGTACCGCGCGAATCACCGCATCACGAACAGTTGGCTCCGTTAGGGAGCGCAAAGCTTCGCCGCTCGGTTCAAACAACACCAGACGTAATGACTCCCGCGTCGCGGGATCTGGCGAGTCGAGCCACCAACCGACCCACTGCATCGGCACAGTGAATCGCCGAATGTAGTTCGCGATAAGGTCGTCATCAACGCGGTCCGTCAAAGGAATGTCTCCGTGCCGCCTAACACAGAATTATGCAGAAGTCAGCTTCCGTATCGAAAACGGTTCTATCCCGATAGCAATATAGCGGCAAGTCATAAGTCGTTGAAACGCTTGAAGGTTGCCATTCACCTCAACGAACTACATGGAAACGGTTGTTGCAGAGCACAGAACTGGCTCACGGACCTTCCGCTCCCCGTAGGTGGCCAGGCTTGCTTGCCAACGCCAATCCGGTCAGCCGCATAGATAGCGGTACACGCCGATCAGGGATGGTCAACTCTGGTATCCGTCGTCGGTGGAGAATCAATTCTCGCCTCGTCCACCGCTTCGGCTAGAATTTCTTCGGGCGGGCTGGCGGTTGGGTTTTCTGGCTGCGCGGGGGGCCAGGCGAATTTCGCGTCCTCGGAAATGCCGTGTGCGCGGCGGCGCGAGCGGGCCAGGTCTTCGAGGAGGTAACGGCCCATCCAGGCAAATGCAATCGCCGCGGGAAGCGCGAGTGTCAACACGCAAGCGGCGGCCCATGGATCGAGGCTCCGCACCAGAGCCAGGGCACCGGCCACGCCGGTTATCAGCACCAGCATGGCTGCCAGGTCCACGCGCAGCAGGTTCCGCCAGTGGTTCGGTCCCCGGCGAAATAGCATTTGCCCAAACTGGATCGCAATCCACGCCAGCAGCACCAGCGGCAGCAGAATGAACAGCTCCATAGCCCGTTCATTCTACGTATCGCGATCCAGCTATTCCCCGACCCTCGTGGTGAAAGTGCCCGGGCAACCACAAGCCTTCAGCCTCCGCTCGCTCAGCAACTATTCGCCTTTTTTGTCCCCCGTGCCCGCGGGTGAACCAAACGCCGGCAGTCGCAAATAGCGCAGCACGAGGCCGACGAGAATCAGCCCGCCGCCGACCAGGGTCCACCAGGCGGGCTTTTGTCCCCAAGCGAGATACACCCACACCGGCACCAAGACCGGCTCGACGAGCCCAATGCCGGCAGCTTCGTGGCCGGGCAGGCTTCGCAGGCCGCGGGCGAACAGCACATAAGGCAGCCCCAATTGCAAAATGCCGAACCCCGCCAGAAAGCCCCACTGAATGCCGGCGGGAAACGGCGTCGGTGAGTTCGCGTCCACGAGGCCGCCGAGGGCGAAATACGCCAGGGCGAGCGCGGTGGAAACGTGATTCACCGCCGCCAGCCACGACGAATCGAGCGTCCGCAGTTGCCGCAGCGAGAGGACGATTCCCGCGTAGAACGCCCCGGAAGCGAGCCCCCACAGCACGGCCGAGAGCGATTCTCCTTGCGATTCGTAGTAGAGGATGATTCCCACTCCGGCGGCGGCAAAAGCGACGAGCAGCCCGTCGCGCCACGTCGCCCGCTCGCCAAACACCAGCACGCCGACCAGCAGCACCCAGACCGGCGCGGTCATTTGCAGCCAGATCGCGTTGGCCGCCGAACCTTGCACCATCGCCGTCAGATAGCTGTAGTTCATCAGCACGAACATCGTCGCCATCGGCAGCAGTTTCCAAGTCCACTCGACGCGCCGCACGAGTGGCAGCAGCACGATGCACGCCAAAGCCGCCCGCCAAAAGGCGAGGGCCGGGCCGGGCCAGCCGTCGAAGGTGTGGGCCTTGGCGAAGAATCCGCCGCTGCTCCACATCAGAGCGGCCGCCAACACCAAGAGGCGGGCCGAAGTCAGGCTCGGCGTTCCCTCGGCAAGCGCCGCGGCGGACGTTTCGCCCGGCGGCTCGTACGGATTGAGCGGAGGATCGACCGGGGCCGCCTGTTTCATGCCCCTTGTTTTGGCAGCCGGCGGGGATTTCGTCCAGCCAGCGGCACGAAGGGCGGCCGATCCCTGCCTGGCGGACGGGCGAGATTCAGTCGCCGGTCGATTGACTTGGGTCCGCAACCGCTGGCATTTGGCACGCTAGTTGCCCCCTCGTTCTCACCACCCAGGGGTAATTTCGACATTCGAGTTGATCTTGCGCGCCTTTCTTCTCGCCGCGCAAGCTCCGCGCTCGCGCGGCGCTTGGGCGGCGGACGGAGGTTGCCGCGCGAAGGGAGATTTATCATGTGGCTATCTGCCGAGAACCAGCGCCCCAAAAATTGCCTGCTGGCCAACCTGCCGGCGGCCGAGTGGCAGCGGCTGCGGCCGGAACTGAACCTGGTGCCGCTCGCCGCGCGGCAAGTGATTCAAGAACCGCACCGGCCGGTTGTGGAGGCGTATTTCGTCGAGCAGGGGCTGATTTCAGCCGTGAACGTGCTGGACGACGGCAGCCAGATCGAAGTCGCCACGGTCGGGAACGAAGGGATGACGGGGCTGGCCATCGTGACGGGGAGCGAGACGGTCGAGCAGCGGTATTTCGTGCAGATCGAGGGGCTGGCGTATCTCGCGACCGCCCCCGTGCTGCTCGCGGCGGCGACCGAGGGAACGGCCCTGCGGCGATTGCTGCACCGCTATAGCGCGGCATTCCTGGGGCAAGTGATGCAGAGCGTGGCCTGCAACGGGCTCCATTCGGTGCAGCAACGTTGCTGCCGGTGGCTGCTGCGGTGTCTCGACCGTTCAAGCGCCACCGAAATTCCGGTGACGCACGAGTCGCTCGCGCAAATGCTCGGCGTGCGGCGGGCAAGCGTCACCGACGTGCTCCGTCCGCTACAGGCCGAAGGGCTGATTCAACATCGCCGCGGAGTCGTCTCGGTGCTCGACCGTCCGCGCCTGGAGCGTGCCGCGTGCGAATGCCAGCAGGCGATTTCGCGCCAGTTCGATCGCTTGATCTGCGAACCGCGCCAGGCGACGTAGCGCGGGTGGCAGCGAGTGCTCGGTCCACTCGAAAAGCTCGGCTGCCACGCCCACGCCAGCGTGGGTCGTGCCACCCACCCCGAAAATTCTGGTTTGACGGAGCACAAGCCACCCGTGGTCATTGGGCGACCAGGCTGTCCGCGCGGCGAACGCCAATGACCATCGAGTTATCGGCTGGAACCACACCGAGAGCCACGATCAATGGTGAAACCACGCTTTTCACCCTCGCGATCCGCTTGAGCGGCACGGTTGGCACGGCGATTGCTCCCTGAATCGAGACTCTCTCCGCTAACCAAGCGGCTCGATTTCTTACATGCAAAGGAGTAGTTGTCATGGTCAATCAACAAACCCTGCGGGGCAATTGGAACGAAATCAAAGGCCGGATTCGCTCGAAGTGGGGTCAGCTCACCGGCGACGATCTGCAAGCCTTCGACGGCAACGTCGATCAACTCGTCGGCACCATTCAGCGAAAAACGGGGGAAGCTCGCGGCACGATCGAGCACTACTTGGAAGAGCTCACTTCCAACGGAGCCTCGACCTTGGGTCAGGCGGCCGAATCGGTGCGCGACTACGCCCAGCAAGCTGCCGGCGCGATGCAGGAATCGACCAAAAAAGCCGCCGAAACCATGCGCCACGGCTATGAAGAGGCCGAGAAAATGGTTCGCGAGCGGCCGGGCGAGTCGATCGCCGTCTGCTTCGGCGTGGGGATGGTGGTCGGAGTGCTGCTCGGCCTCACGCTCCGCGGCCGCTAAATCCGCCGGCAATCTTCCGTCAGTTTACTCGACGATTTGAAGGAGTTCCGATCATGGTCGCCAAGGAAGTAAATCGCATTCGCAGTCGCCTGCGCCACGCGGCCGAGCAGCCGGCCGAATTGGTGCGGGAGTATCCGGTCTCGTCCCTGCTGCTGGTGTTTGGCGTGGGGCTCGGCATCGGCGTGCTGGTGGGGCAGGCGTGTGCCGGCCCGCTCCTGAGCATGGCTTATCACGAGCCGACGACCACCGAGCGGCTAAGCCGCCAGGCCTACGACGCCCTGAGCAGCGTGCTGCCGGCGTCGGTCGCCGCGCGGTTCCATTCGTAGGGCAAGTCCGATGTCGCACGCCACCATGCCCGCCGACGAAATTCAGCGTCAGATGCGCGCCGTGCGCGCCGAGCTGCGCGAAGACGTGCAAGAGCTCGTCGCCAGCACGCAAGTGCTGACCGCTTGGCAGTCCTACGTGCGAGCCTATCCGTGGGTGTGCGTCGGCGCGGCGGCAGCCGCGGGATACCTCCTGATTCCCTCCAAGGCGACTCGCTTCGTTCAGCCCGACGCCACCACCCTCCGCGAGCTTGTCCAAAGCGTGGCCACCGCGAGCCAACCGGCGCGAGGGCCTTCGCTCACGGCCATGCTCGCGCGGATGGCGGTCGGTTCGCTCCTGCAAGGGGGACTCGCCCTCCTGTCGCAGCACTTGCAACAGCAACTGCAAAACCGGGTCATGCCGTCCGAAAGCCCCGCCGCCGAAACCGAGGAGCAGCCCGATGCCCAACTTTACTAGCGAATACCAGCCAGTTTCCGAACCCACGACATCCGCGGATGTCGAGCGCTCGGCAGCCGGCCCCCGGATTGCCGCTTGGCAGTCGCTCGTGGCGAATGCCGAAGCGTGGATTGTCGAACATCCCGGCGCCAGCCTGGCGTCGGCCTTTGCAATCGGAGCGACCTTGGCATGGTGGATCAAACGCACATGAATGGTTCAGCGCCGCGCGCTGAAGCGCCGCCGCGAGCGGTTGCCCGGAGCACCGGCGAACTGCTCGAAGACTTGCTCACGCTGGGCGAATTGCAGGTTCGCCTGCTGGCGGTCGATGCGCAGCAAGGGGTGGCGAGGCTGGCGATGCCGGCACTGTGTTTCGCCGCGGGGTTGCTGCTCGCCGTGGGTTGCATCCCCGTGGGTCTGGCGGCACTCGCCCTTTGGATCGACGAAACCACGACCCTGTCGCTCGCTCAATCCTTGGGCGTGAGCCTGCTCGCGGGAGTGGTGCTGGCGGCAATCTTGCTGGCGGGTGGCTGGGCCGCCTTTCGCCGGCGCTGCGACCTCTTCGCCCGCTCGCGCGAGGAATGGCGGCAAAACGCCGGCTGGGTGCGGTCGGCACTCAAGCGATTCGGCAAAACGCCACGAATGCCGGACGAGGCCCGTACCACAACGAATTTCCCCTAATGCATTTCGCTACCGTTTTTCAGGAGCCTTCACAATGGATGCCTTTAACGACACGACCTATGCGACCGAACCCGCGCGGATCGAACGCGACGAGCTGCAGCCGGTCGCCGATCTGTACGAGTATTTGCGCGAATATACCCGCGAGCGCCCCGAAGTCGTCGCCCTCGCCTGCTTTGGCATCGGCTTCGTGCTCGGTTGGAAGCTGAAGCCCTGGTAGGGGATGCATTCGCCGTGGTTTGTAGGGCCTGCTCTTGCCACGGGAACGCAATTTCGGCTATTCCCCGCCTCATGCGCGAGTCTTGCTATCTACTCCTGATACTCGCCGCGGCCACGGGCTGCGCGCCGCGAGCCCAGATGCTGGTGCTGCGCCCGGCGGAGTTCGACGTGTCGGGGATCGGCCGCTTGGCGGTGGTTGATTTCGAGGGCGAAGGAGAAGCAGGCAAAATCGCCAAGTCGGTGCTGCTCGCCCAGCTTTCCGAAAATCGCCACTATGCCTTGGTCGATCAGGGGGAACTGGCCCGCGTCCTGCCGGCGGCGTTCGTTCAAGGTCAGCCGAACGAAGCGGCCCTCGTGCAGGCGGCCCGGCACAGCGGGGTCGATGCGATTTTGACCGGCCAGGTCGTCAGCTACAACGTGGCCGACCAGAAGCAGACCGACCAGCACATCAGCCTCGGCGGCGGCCAGTCGAGCGGTCCGCTTGGCCGCGGCAGCAGCCTGGGCATCGGCATCGATACGAATACCCTGCTCTCGCGCGAGGCGACCGTCTCGCTCGCCATTAAGCTGATCGACGCCCGCACCGGCGAAATCCGAGCCGCCCGCCAGACCTCGCATTCGTTCGAAGGACAGGTGCTCAACGGCCAGGGAGATTTGCCCGGCCAAGAGCGCGTGCTGGGGGAGCTGCTCAACCAATGCTCGCGCGACGTGGTGGCGATGATCGCCCCGCATAGGGCGCCGGTCGAGGTGCGGCTCGCGCGGCAGTATTGGGGGAACGGCCTCACCGCCCTGCGCAAGGGAAACTCTAAGGCCCTCAAGGGAAACTGGCCCGGCGCGGCGGCCGATTGGCAAGCCGCTCTGAAAGACAATCCCCGCAATCACGCCGCCCTGCACAACCTGGCCCTCGCCAGCGCGGCTGGCGGCGATTTCGCCGGTGCCAAAAAGCAACTCGATCAGGCGATCGCCGCCTATGCCGACAGCGACTATCGCAAGACGCAGCGGCTGTTGAACGAGCAGCAGAAGGTGGTGCAAGTGGCGCTCGCGCAAGTCGCCGCGCGGCCGGCGATCAGCCCACTCGCCCCCGCGCCACGATATGCCTCGCCCCCGGCCAACGCCTTGCCGCCGCCGAATGTGCTGCCGGGATCGGCGCCCATTCAGCAGGCGGCCTATGCGAATCCCCCCATCACGCTGGCCGCGGCGATTGAAATCGTCAAGCAAGCGGCCGTGCGCGAGTCCGGCGGCGGCTTGCCGTTCGATTGCGAGGGGACCGAGGGTGCCGACGAATTTCGGGTGTTTGTCGTGTATGGCCAATCGCGCGACGCCGCCGGCAAGCTGCAGGGAATCGCCCCCGGCGGGCACGCGCTCTATCGCGTGTCGAAAACGGGGCAGCTGCTGGGAACCGCGCCCGGCGCGTAGTGCGGCGTGGCGGCGATTGTCCGCACAATTGGCACAGTCCCACCGATTTGGCTCCGTTTGGGTTGACTTGGTCCCCAGACAACCTATGTCACTCCTAGGGCGGATAGTCTCGCCATCGATCCCTTGCTCGGCACCCTGATGACGACGCTGGTTTCCATTTTTCTGCTGCTGGCGACGCTGTGCGCTGCCTGTGGGCTGGCGTGGCTCGCCCTGCGCCGGCGGATTCGCGCGCGCGCCGCGCCGCTCGAAGATGCCGAGGCCCGCTTTGCCCGCGAAACGCTGGCCCGGCTGCAAGAGCTGACGAGCCGCGTGGCGGCCGACGTGGATCAACACAGCTCGCAAGTGCAAGAGATCAACGCCCAACTGGCCGACCCCGACGGAGACAACGACGAATCGGCGGTTCTTTCGGCCGTCGCTCAACTGATCGATGCCAATGCCCGGATGCAGCGGCAGCTCGATACGGCCGAAGAGCGGCTGCAAGCCCAGGCCCGGCAGATTGAATCGCACGCGGTCGAAGCCCGCACCGACGCCCTGACGCAGGTGGCCAATCGGCGGGCGCTCGACGACGAAATCCGCCGCTGCGTGGCCGAGCAGCAACGCCGCGGCAGTCCGGCGGCGATCATGCTGATCGATGTCGATCACTTCAAGAAATTCAACGACACGCACGGTCATCAGGCGGGAGACGAGGTGCTCCGCGGCGTGGCCCGCGTGCTCCGCGCGAACATTGGCGAGGGGGGCCTGGTCGCCCGCTATGGGGGCGAGGAGTTCGCCGCCGTGTTCGCGGGGCTGGGCGTGCGGCAGATCATGGCCCAGGCCGAAAAGGCTCGCCAGGCGATTGCCGGCACCCTGTTCAAGTTCGCGGGCAAGCAACTGAAAGTCACCGCGAGTGCCGGGCTCGCCGAGTTGATGCCCGACGAGACCGAGAAAGACCTGGTGCGCCGGGCCGACGAGGCGCTCTATGCCTCCAAAAGCGCTGGCCGCAACTGCGCGCACTATAGTGACGGCCGCAGCAATCATCTCGTGAAGCTCGATGCCCAAACGCCGATCGTCACCGCCACGCCCGAGCGCATCGGCGACGAGTGGCTCTACGAAGCCGACGCGGCCGAGTCGTGCCAGCGCGAGCCACTCGCGCACGTCTCGAGCCGGCCGGTCTTTTTCGACGACATGATTCGCCGGCTTTCGCAGTGGCGGCGCGGCGGCTCGCCGCTGGCGCTGATGCTCTTGCAGGTCGATGGCTTCGAGCGGATCGTCGGCGACAACGGAACCAGCGCGGGGGACGTGGTGCTCCGCGTCACCGCGCAGCTCGTCAATGCCGTGATGCGCGACATGGACCACGTCGCTCGCCTGGGAGACGACACCTTCGCCATGCTGCTGCCAGGGGCGCACATCGCCGACGCGGTGCTGATTGGCGAACGTCTGCGGGGGGCGGTCGAGCGTTGCCGCTTGCCGCGCAAGGCGGGGGCCAATTGGTTCACGATCAGCCTGGGCGTGGTCGAAGCCTGCCCGGGAGACGACCTGCGGCGGATTCTGGAGCGGGCCCGCAAGGCGTTGCAGACGGCCGTCAATCAGGGGCGCAATCGGGTTTGCGTGCAAGAAGGGGAGGCGGCGAACGTCGCCGATTTGAGCCGCACGACCGATTTGTCCCGGCCAGCAACTTCGCGTTGACCCGCGGTCGCCGGCCGGATACTCTTCGCCCCCGCGAACGAAGGATCGTCGCCCCGTGGGGAAGCCCCGATCGTGAACCGCTGCCCGCAACTCGCGCTGTTGGCGCTGGCCACCTCGTGGCTCTGCCATGCTAGCGGCTGCGCCATGCTCGGCAGCTATTCGCCCCTGGCTAGCTCCGAGCGGAAGAGCATCTTCCAGCCGCAGAAATATCCCACTGGCGATTGGCAGCCGACCACCGTGCTCGTGAACGACGCCTACTTCACCAGCGCGGATGGAGTCAAGCTGCATGGGTGGTACGTGCGGCATCCGGAGCCCAAGGCGCACGCCCTGTTTCTGCATGGGAACGCGGGGAACATCACGATCCTGGCCGAGACACTCCGCATCTTGAATCGCCGCCACAACCTGGCGGTTCTCGCGCTCGACTATCGCGGCTATGGGCGAAGCGAAGGAAAGCCGAGCGAACAGGGAGTGCTGCTCGATGCCCGCGCGGCTCGCAAGTGGCTGGCCGAGAAAGAAGGGATTGCCGAGAGCGACGTGCTGCTTTTGGGGCTGTCGCTGGGTGGGGGCGTGGCGGTCGATCTGGCTTCGCAGGACGGCGCGCGAGGCCTGGTGCTGGCCAGCACGTTCACCTCGCTGCCGGATGTCGCCCAGCATCATCTCCCCTATCTGCCGATGAGCTGGCTGATGACTCACCGCATGAACTCGCTCGAAAAGATCAAAAGCTATCGCGGGCCGCTGCTTTTGAGCCACGGCGATGCGGACGAGGTGATTCCGTATGAGCAAGGGCTCGCGCTCTATCAGGCCGCGCCCGGTCCGAAGAAGCTGATCACGGTCTCGGGCGGCAAGCACAACGATCCGCAGCCCGAAGAATATCGGGTCGCGTTCGATCAATTCCTGGCCGACCTTCCGCCGCTGGGCGGCTCCACGGTGCAGCCGGCCAGCGTCGAGGTCTCGGCCGAGGGCTTGCGGTAGGGCCGTCTTGGCGGGCCAAGAATCGCGCGCCGCGCAGCTTGACATATCAACTATATTTGATGTATCAAGCAGGTATTGGTCGATACCCCCTGGGGGACGCCGATCGCCCCACCACCTTTTGCCAGCCAGGAGCCAGCCATGTTCCAGGTCGTTTCCAATCGCCGATTTCGTGATTGCGACGGTGCCACGCGGCGCGAGTTTCTGAAGGTGGGCGCGCTCGGCCTCGGCGGGTTGACTTTGCCGGCCCTGTTGGAGGCGCGGGCCAACGCGGCTCAGGCGGGGAGCCTCGTGAAGGATACGGCAGTGGTGTGGTTGTGGCTGGCGGGGGGGCCGACGCACGTCGAAACCTTCGATCCGAAAATGACCGCCCCGTCCGAGTATCGCAGCACCACGGGCGAAGTGGCGACGAAAATCCCCGGCGTCACGCTCGGCGGCACGCTGCCGAAAATCGCCAGCGTCGCCGACAAGATGGCCTTCGTCCGCTCGTTTGCCCATACCAACAGCGGCCACGGCGGCGGCACGCACTATGTCAACACCGGCTACGACAACCGGATGGTCGATAACGGCGGCGTCCCCAGCCGGCCGGGACACGGCTCGATTTTGGCCCGCGTTCGCGGCGCGAGCCACCCCGTCACCGGCATGCCGACGTATGTCCGCATGGGAGAAATTCGCCAAGGGGGCGGGGCGGCGTTTCTCGGCCACGCCTACAACCCGTTCGATCAAGATGGTCAGGCCCGCAAGAGCATGGAGCTCTCGCTCCCCGAAGAACGCCTCGCCGACCGCCGCAATCTGCTCGAAGGGCTCGATGCCCAAAAGCGAGTCCTCGACAATGCCGGCGTTAAAAAATTCGAGCAGCAAGCGTTCAACCTCGTGCTGGGAAGTTCGGCCCAAGCCTTCGACTATCGCCAGGAAAGCAGCCAGACGATCAAGCGCTATGGCGAAGGGCTCGGCGCTCAACTGCTGACCGCCCGCCGCCTGTGCGAAGCGGGCTGCGGCTTCGTGACGATCTCCTACGGCGGCTGGGACATGCACGGCAACATCGAACGGAGCATGACCCAGCGCAGCCCGCAACTCGATCAGGCGGTCTCGGCGTTCGTCGAAGACATCCACGAGCGCGGGCTCGACCAGCGAATTCTGCTCGTCATCAGCGGCGAATTCGGCCGCACGCCGCGCGTCAACAAAAATGCCGGCCGCGATCACTGGGCACCTCTCAGCACGCTCGCCCTCGCTGGCGGTGGCCTCAAAATGGGGCAGGTCATCGGCGAATCGGCCCCGAAGGTCGATGTTCCCGCCAGCCAGCCCATCGGCCCGCAAGACCTCATGGCGACGATCTTTCACGTCCTCGGCATCGACCCGAAAGTGCAATTCCAAAGCACCGCCGGTCGCCCCATCTTCATGCTCGAGAAGGGCCGGGCCATCTCCGAGTTGGTGTAATCCCCGTTCTTCTCCCTCTCCCTCTCCCTCGGGGAGAGGGCCGGGGTGAGCGTTTGCCGCATCTTCTCCCTCTCCCTCGGGGAGAGGGACGGGGTGAGGGTCTGCGGCATTCGGCTATCGACCCAATGCACTTCGCGCGGCAAGATACTTCGCAATCCGTCCCGCGGTTCCGTCCCGCTCTTGGATTTCGTCATGTCCTTCTTTCGCGCGCCGCCGCAGCCGCTGCAAAACCTGACGACCGCGATTTTCGCCGCCGCGGGCTGCGCTGCCGACGAGGCGCAAGTCGTGGCCGACCATTTGGTGCAGGCCAACCTGACCGGGCACGATTCGCACGGCGTCATTCGCGCGCCGACCTATGTCCGCTGGCTCGCCGAGGGGAAGGTGCTGGCCAACCAGCGACTGAAGGTGCTCTTTGAAAACGACACCCTCGCCGTCGTCGATGGGCAACTTGGTCTGGGGCAATCCATCGCCCAGCAGGCAATTCAACTCGGCATCGCAAAGGCCAGCCGTGGCGGGGTGGCGGTCGTATCGCTGCGCAATAGCGGGCATGTCGGCCGCGTTGGCCATTGGGCCGAAATGGCGGTCGCCGCGGGGCTGGTTTCGCTGCACTTCGTGAACACCAGCGGCCTGGGGCTGCTCGTCGCTCCGGTCGGCGGCATTAGTCGGCGATTGTCGGCCAATCCGGTGGCGGCGGGCATTCCGGTTGCCGGTGGCGAACCGATTATCTACGACATTTCGACCGCGTCGGTGGCCGAAGGAAAGCTGAAGGTGGCGTTCAACAAGGGAGTCTCCGTGCCGGAGGGGTGCATCATCGACGCGGCGGGCAACCCGACCCGCGATCCGCGAGTTTTCTATGCCGATCCTCCCGGCGCGATTTTGCCGTTTGGCGGGCACAAGGGATATGGCCTCGGAATCGTCGCCGAAATTCTGGCCGGCGCGCTCACCGGCGGCGGCTGCTCGGCCCCCGGCAAAACCCGGCTGGAGCAGGGGATGCTCTCGATCCTGCTCGATCCGTGCGTGTTTCAGGTGGGAGATCATTTTCTGGACGACGTGCGGCGCTTTCTCGATTTCGTCAAAAGCGCGGAGAAAGCCAACCCCACGGCCGAGATTCTCGTCCCCGGCGATGTCGAGCGCCGCCACCGCGCTGAGCGCGGTGCCCGTGGCATCGAGCTCGACGACAACACCTGGCGCGAGCTCGCGGACTGTGCCCAATCGCTGGCCGTTCCCGCACAGCTGCTCGCGGCGTGTCGCGCCAGCTCATGAGCCGCGAATGGCAATCGCCGCCCGTTCTGGTTTCCACGGACGTTTGCCGGCTTGGCAAGAAAAACGCTGTTAACCTGTTGTCGGACAACGAGTTACCGTTGGTTTCCACGAAAGTGGCCTGCCTGGAAACCTGCGCTCGCGGTGGCTGGTCGATCTGACGAGCGAACGCGAGCCGCTCTTTCGCCCTAACTGCTGCAATGGCAAAGGTTTGCAGCGAGGCTTTGGCCAGAGTCGGAATCCCCTCCCAAGGGGCCAAAGTCGGCGAACTGGTTTCCATTTGGGCCACCTAGGGGGGTTTCTGGAAACCTGGTAGTTTTATCACCCGTAAGAGTGGTTCTCGGTATGGTCGAACCCCCGGCAGCGGTCGCGCGAAACTTCTCGCTCGCTGATAGGAACACGGCGCGGCACTCCGCCAGGGACCTCCAGAATGTGAACAGAAGTTGTCTTATCCTCTGTAAAAAACATGCACACGTCAAGGATCTTGCGCGCGGATTTCCGCGGCCTCGACCACTTACGTCGCGGCCCCGCGGCGTAGCCTCTTGTCCCGCAACCACTTACGCCACTCCCTCTCGCCCTAAGTCGCGCCAAACTTTTTCCCACCCGTGACTAGTCTGGTCAAGAAATTGGGGCGGCTGTGCGCCGCCGAAACGAGCACCCGTCCCTCCGACTAGCCGCTACCCAATCCTCCTCCGCTCTTCATCCAGTTTTTCCGCCAGGTATCCCACGGCCCGTTCGGCCATGCGGTTGTAATACTCGAAGCCGTGGCCGCCGCCGGTGGTTGCAAGGTCGCATTCGTGAGGGACGCCGAGCGACCAGAGTTTCATCCGCAGGCGGTCGGCACTTTCGTGCCAGCGGTAATCGGTCGGGTCGCAGCAAAAAAACTGGTTCCGCGGCCAATTCAGCGGGTGAATGTGCAACAGGGCCGTGTCTTGTCGGGCCGCTTCGGGATCGGGATACATCTGCGGAATCGTCTCGTCCCCTTCGTTGTAGCGCTTATGGAAATCGATGGCCGGCGAAATGGCCGCGACAACGGGGAACACATTCGGGTGTTTATAGGCCAGTCGCAAGGCTCCTTGGCCTCCCATGCTGGTTCCCAAGAGGCCGATCCGCGGCGGCTTGGCGCCGAGTCGCTGCTCGATGAACGGCAGCACGTTTTTTAACAGATGCTTTTCGGCCGAGATGGTGCGGTCGAATTCTTCGCAGATTTTATCGGTCCACCAGCTGCGCTGCGTGTGCGGGCAAACAACCGCCAGGCCGTGCCGCTCGAATTGCTCGATAAAGGGGCCCTTATCGTGCAGGCGGTTCAGGTGGACGCCGTGCAGATAGAGCGCGACATACCCGTGCGGGCTGCGGCGGCTGGGGAGAAAGAGGTCGCACGGATGCCCTCCCACCAATTCTTCGGTCCAAACCCCCACGTGCGCCACTCCCGCTGCCTGGTGAACGGAAATTCTCGAAAACGCCGGTAACATTCTCCCCGCCGCCGCGCCTCGCTGAATAGTGGGCGAGCGATTGCTCGCCGATTCGCAGTCATAAATTCTTATTGGAAAGGGGTTTACGATGAAACGCACCTGGCAAACTTGCGTGGCGGTGGTCGCCACGCTCGCCTTGGGAACCGTGGTCAGCGCCGCTTTTGCCGAGGGCAAGCGGGGCTTTCAACTGGGGGGCGGGAACAAAATCTTCTCGCAGGGGTCGCCGTCCACCCGGACGATCCCCGGCAACATCAAACTCGGGAGCAACTTGGGCAACAGCGGCAACTCGGGCAACAACGGCAACTCGAACGGCCCGAAAATCGGCCAGTTCAAGCCGCAGATTTTGCAGGGGCTGGGGGGATTGAATCCGAGCCCGATCGTTGGCCGGGTGGCCGGCCAGCACACGAAGGATGCGGTTGTGACGAAGGACATCCAGAAGATTCCGGGCCTGGGGGGCCTTCTGCCCGGACCGAACATTCCGATTTTCAATCCCGGCACGATTGGCGGCCAGCAACCGGGGGGCGGCGGCGGTCAACAACCTGGCGGTGGTGGCGGCCAGCAGCCTGGCGGCGGCAATGGTAATGGCAACGGGAACGGCAACGGCGGCAAGGGGGGCTGCTGGTTCCCGCCGATCATCATCGGCTGCGGCCCGCACTATGGCGGCTGCTATCCGAGCTATCCGTGCTATCCCGTCGGCAATTGCTACCCGATTTATCAGACCCAGCCGATTGTCGTCCAGCAGCCGGTGGTGGTGGCGGCGGCTCAGGCCGCGGTGACCGAGGTCAAGCTGGCTGAGAAGCTGCTGCAAGTTCCGGTCGGCTCGACCGTGACTTTGCAGGCCAAAGACCTCGGAGAGAAGCCCGGCCAGGTGCTGCTGGTGATGGAAAAGCTGACGCTAGGCACCCAACTGAACGAATGGAAGCCGGACCAGGTGAACCTGACGCTTCCCTTGATGGGCATCGGCGAGCCGACGAAGGCGGAACTGGTGATCGTCAAGCCCGACGGACAGATCGCCACGAGCGTTAAGGTGGAACTGATCGCCCCCGCTCCGACCGGTAATGCCGCCCCGGCGACCGCGGTGAGCCGATAGGTCGCAAAGTTCCGAGCTTGGCGAATCGTCATGCGGGCCGGAGGGGAACCACCTCTCCGGCCCGGTTTGTTGCGCGGGAGACAAATTCACGCCGCCGGTTGACCAGCCCGCGATCGCGCGCCCCCCGCCACTACGAACGACATAGCCACCCTTCCCGGCACGAGCCGCAGTCCTCGACACCGCTCTGCGGGCCGCATTTTTTCGGCGAAACTTGCCAATCGCGAACTACAAGGCAAACTGCCCCCCAGCCAGCCGACCCGCGCGACCGGCTGCCGAATGTATCGCTCGTGCGGGGCTTATCGTCGCCTGGCCCCCCCGCGAGGCACGTTCGGCACAGGCTGAATGTCCGGCCAAAGGGGCTGGCGCGGGGGTGCGGAAGGTGTTGCCCGCCGCGAGCCAAAAGTTGTCGCGGGGGGCGAAATGCAAGCGATCCGCGCCCGGGAATTGCCCGATGGACCATTCCAGACACTTGCCACGGAGCATTTTAGTGTCGGCCGCGCGGATGCGGCCTTGCGGAATGGACGCCCACCCCAGGGAACACGAAGTTCCCGCCCACGGTTGAATCAGAGCCCATCCTCGGCACGTTGACGGACGACCTGCCGCGAATTCGATGGATCGAACCTGTAAGGAGTGTGCGATGCGGTCCTATTACGCAAGAAGCGTGGCGGCGGTGCTGGGCCTGGCGGCCCTGACCGGCGTCGGGCGCGCCCAGGATGCGGGCGTGCCGTCTCTGTTGCCCCTGCCTCCCGTCGCCCCCGCTGCGCAATACCCCGTTGCGCAAACGGCGGCCCGCTCGACCGGCACGTCGAGCTGGTACAACGACCCGACCCAGCCGGTCGCTCCCGGCGGCGAAGAGCCCAGCCCCAGCGACCAGTCGATCATCAGCCCCGAATATCAGAGCGCGATGAAGGGGGGCTACGATAGCTGCGGCGGCGCGGTTCCCTGCGAAACCTGCTGCAACTGCAAGTATATCTATGCCAACGGCCTGATCATGGGGCGGGCCAGCGTGCCGAATGTTCCCACCAGCATCGACACCGATCCCTCGACCGTGCTGAACACCAGCGACGTGCAAGGCAAATGGGGAGGGGGCTTTGAAATCGGCATGGGCTATTGCTTCAACGGCGGCGCAAACGCCCTGGAAGTGGTGTACTGGGGCCTGTTTCCCGGCACCCAGCACGCGAATTTCTACGGTGCCGATGCCCTCGGCGCCTTGGATCCGTCGCCCAGCCTTGAGTTCCAGAACCTCGACTATGGCGATAGCTTCCAGACCGGCACCGCCTTCATTTTCTATGAAGATGCCGAACTGCACCACATCGAGTCGAGCTACACCGTGAACAGCGTGGAAGTGAATCTGCTCGGAACTGGCGGCTGCGGCGGGCCTTTCGGCTGCGGCGCCGCGGGGTGCGGGCCGGCCTCGTGCGGCTGCTCGCCGTGGGGTTTTGGTTGGATTGGCGGGTTCCGCTACTTCAACTTCAACGAGAACTTCATGTTCTGCACCGACGACGTGGACACCGTGATCGACGGCAGCGCCGGCGAATTGCACTACGACGTGAAGACCACCAACAACCTGTTCGGATTCCAATTGGGTGGCGGCATCAACCGCTGCATGGGGGAACGGTTCTCGTTGTATGGGGTCGGCAAGGTCGGCATCTACGGCAACGACTCGTCGATGCGGCAGAGCGTGTATGGCCCCAGCGGCTATGCCACGCACAACGGCCTGCCCGGCGTCGGCGACTACAACATCAGCGAGAACAAGGTCACGCTCGCCACCGTTGGCCAGATTGATCTGGGGATGCGCTACCAGATGAACAGCTGCTGGAGCTTCCAGATGGGTTATCGCGTGGTTGGCGTGACGGGTGTTGCCCTTACGGCCAACAACTTCGCCGCCGACTTCTCCGATGTGCCCACGATTCGCGACTACGACACCAGCGGCAGCGTGCTCCTGCACGGTGGCTACGCCGGAGCCACCTTTGCCTGGTAACGCCGAAATGCGACCGATCGTAACTCGGGCGGTGTCCATTCCCGCGGACACCGCCCACCTGGCGGCGAACGACATTTCCCCGAATGTAACGATGACCGACTGACAACCCGAAGCCGCGACAACATCGTGTTCGCCGTAAGCCCTGGTCAGCCCATCCTGAACTGACCGGGGCTTTTTTATTGCGTCAATGCGACTTGCCGCGCCCGCGCGAGGCGGCTCAATCGTCGTGCTGGCCGCGGCGTATCTGGCCGGGGGCGTCTTTCGTCGGATCGTAGCGGCGGGTGCTCGCTTCGGGACGCCGCTGCAGGCCCGCCTTTTCGAGCAGGCTCTTGCCAAGCACGGACGAAATGTCTTCCTCGTCGCTCGGCGGCGGACCGGTCGCTCCCAAATCCTTGGGGGAATAGTGAATCGTGTACTTGTGCCGCGCGACGGAGAGCAGCGCGCCCGGATCGAGCCGCTTCCGCACCACCTTCACGCCATTCACTTTGACGCCGTTCTGACTGTTCATGTCCTGCACGAACCAGTAGCCGTTTTCCAGCGACAACTGGCAGTGCTGGCCCGAGACATTGCCAAAGCGCAGGACAATGTCGCAACTTTCGCGGCGGCCGATCAGCAGCGTCTCCTTGAGAAGCGGGATCGGATCGCCTCCGCCTTGCGGGGTGAGCTCTCCGTACATCAGCGTGACCCTTGAGAGGGCCGAGATCAAAATTTATGATGGCAATGGCCGGTCACGCCGCGGGGCCCTCTTCTCTGTCCGAAACGTGACACTTTGTCCTACTCTAGCCGAGGGGTTTCGTGGCGTCAACAAAACCGAAATCCGCCGTTAATTTGCCGGAATTTCCGGGATGGCTGGCGTTTCGCGCCCGCGAAACCCAGGCGGTGGCTTCGCCCGGTTCCGATGCCGAGGGACGCCACCAGCCTCGCGATACCGCGATTCCCCCCTGGCGCACCGCCGGCAAGCGCTATTTCGACCTGAATTTCGCCCTCCGGCGGCGATTTGGCGAGCGGGTGCAAAAGGTGAGCCTCGACGCAGGTTTTACCTGTCCGAACGTTGATGGCACGGTCGCCACCGGCGGCTGCACGTTTTGCGATAACCGCAGCTTCAGTCCCAGCCGCCGCGTGCCGCGAATGGACGTGCTGGAGCAACTGGACGACGGCATTCGGCGGTTGAAAACGCGGTACGATGTGGACCGCTTCATCGCCTATTTCCAGCCGGCGACGAATACCTACGCGCCGGTCGAGCGGTTGCGGTCGCTCTATGAACGGGCCTTATCGCATCCCCAGGTCGTCGGCCTCGCCATCGGCACCCGCCCCGATTGCGTTCCCGACGAAGTACTCGATCTGCTGCAAAATCTGGCCGAGCAGACGTATCTTTCGGTCGAATATGGCCTGCAAACGATGCACGACCGTTCGCTCGACTGGATGAATCGGGGGCATCATCACAACGCCTCAATCGACGCTCTCGAGCGCAGCCGGGGCCGGGGCTTTGAGATTTGTGCTCACATCATGCTCGGCCTGCCGGGCGAATCGCACGCCGACATGCTCGCGACCGCCCGCGAAGTCGCGAGGCTCCCCATCGATGCCGTGAAAATCCACAATCTCTATGCGGTAAAGCGGACAGCTCTTGCCGAGCAAGTGGAGCGGGGCGAGGTTCGCCTCCTGGGCCGCGATGAGTATATCTCGGTGCTCGTCGATTTTCTGGAAATAATACCCCCCGAAATGGTTGTTGAGCGGATCAGTGGCGACGCACCGGACGATTATTTCATCGGTCCCGCCTGGTGCCTCGACAAGCCGGGGGTGTTGCGTGCGCTGGCGGCTGAATTTGAGCGCCGGAACACTTGGCAAGGGAAAAAATACGAAGAACACGCGGGCTGCGAAGAATAAAAAAGCTGTAGCGTCGCTATTTGCTACTCGATTTCCATCGTCCCTCTAGGTAAAACTGGGGAGTTGAGCGAATGCTTTCCGCTTAGCCCAGCTTTCCTAGTTTGGTGAAACATGCGTCTGGCCATTTCGTTCTGCGTGATTGCATTCCTAGCCGCACCGGTCTTCGGGCAAGTCGAGCCCTACAACCCCTATGCCCCGGTGGTGGACGACAAGCCCCCGGTCGCTGCCGACGGCAAGTTGCACTGGCCGAGCTTTTTCAAATCGTCCGACTTGCAGATGCGCTTTCAGAGCCTCTTGGCGGTCGATGCTTGCCAAGGCACGAACAAATCGATCACCACGCCGGTCATCGCCAATCGGGTCGTGATCGACACGATGCCCGAAGGAACCGCCAGCGGGCGGATCGTCGGCATTGGCAAAGGAACCCTCGATATTCTCGAAGGGGACGGCCAAAAGAGGATCATCGTGCTGCATCCCAAGGGAGTTTCGCGGGTGGCGCTCAGCGGCGAGGTCGCGGCCGAAACGCTCCGACCCGGCCTCGTGGTGCGATTTACCGGCGCGATCGACGAGAAAGGAAACGGCGTCGAAAAGCTCGATTCGCTGGAAGTCATCACGCTCGACGAAAAATTCCAGCCGCGCGAGGTTCACCCCGGCAAGCTCACTTCGATCACGGCCCAAGTGGTTAGCCTCCGCCGCGGCCTGTTGCAGCTTAAGCTCGCCACCGGTGCGATCACCAAGGCGCGGTTCATCTTGACCGACGATGCCATCGCCCACCTCAACATGAAGGAACCGACCCTGGCCGCTGTCGGCGATCAACTCTTGGCCAAGGGGCACGTCTATACCAACACCGCCGGCAAAGTGACCGAGCGGCTGGTATTTGCCTCGGATGTGACCATCCAAAAGCCCGACGCCAAGCCAATCAACGAAGAAGCCACTCCCGGCGTGAAAGTCGCCGGGAATTAGCCGATTGTGCGTTTCGTGGTGGACCCCAACGCGTAGGACGAAGCCTCGCTTCGTCGCCCGGAATTGATTCAAGGCGAAGCGTGGCTTCGCCCCACGAAAGAGGCGAAGCGTGGCTTCAACCTCCAAGTCCCGTCGTTGCCGCCGGCTACTTCGTCTTGGCCTTCTTTGCCAGCAGTTTGGGTAAATCGGCCACCACTTTGGCGAGCGATTCGTCGTTTAGCTCCCCCTTGCGGAAGGCGTGGTTGGCCAGCACTTCGTGCTCGCGATAGAACACCACGGTGACATCGGCATCGGCGGCCACTTTGAACCCCTCCGGCCCGCTCGGCTGGTCGATCGCCAGTACGATCCGCTTGAGGGAGTTCTTTTCGGCCGCGCTTTTCAGTTGCTCGGCCAGCCCTTCCTTTTCGCTGAGAAAAACGACAAAGCTCCCCATTTCGTCCTTCCGGTTGGCATCGGTCGCCGCGTCCAGCTTGGAAATCAGCTTCATCAACGGCTGGCTCGGCTCGCGGGCAAACACCATTGCCACCGGGGCATAGCCGTTCTCGCAAATCAGGCAGTGTGGCTCGCCGGCATGTTCGCCGGTGATGTTGACCGGCTCGAAGATGTCGGCAATCTTTTCCCCGACTTGCAGGCTCGACCGCAGCGGCTCGGCGGCGAAGGACGTAACAGCAAGGCCGCAAATGGCCACTAGACAGGCGCGGAGCACGATCGTTTTCATGGGTTCCTCTCCGAGGTTCGGATGCGACGACCGCTTCAGCCTAGCAACCGCTCCGTCGGCCGGCAACGGTTTCTTCCGTAGTTCCAAAAATGGTGGCGGGATGCCGGGCGGATCAGTTATATTTGAGTCGCCGCCAGTTGTTTCCCGCCAGCCGGTTGCGAATCCTCTCATGCGCTCCCTAGCCGCCAGTTGGATCTTGCTTGTTTGCGGCGCGAGCATTGTCGCCGCCGAGACTCCGGCGATCATTTCGCTCGCCGTTGAGCCCGCCGAGATTCGCCTCCGTCACGACGACGAAACCGTGCAGCTCGTCGTGCTCGCCACGCTGGCCGACGGCAGCCGGCGGGATGTCACCCGCGAAGCCAAATACGCGGCCAAGCAGCCGCTGATCGCCGTTTCGCCCACCGGGCAGATCAGCCCCCAGGCAAACGGCACCACGTCGCTCGACGTGACCGTGATCGACTCGGCGAGCCGCAAGACCCTTTCCGCGACCGCGCCCGTGACGGTGGCTGATTTTGATGTCCCTCGCTCGCTGCATTTCGCGACCGACATCCTGCCGCTCTTGACGAAGCACTCCTGCAATGCCGGTGGTTGCCACGGCAAGGCGATTGGCCAAAACGGCTTCAAGCTGTCGCTTTTCGGCTTCGATCCGGAGTTCGACCACGCGGCCATCGTACACGAAAGCCATGGCCGCCGCGTCTCCCCCGCCGCACCAGACGATTCGCTGCTCTTGCGCAAAGCCGCGGGGGGAACGACCCACGGCGGCGGCTTGCGATTCACCACCGATTCGAGTGCCTATCGCACCCTCCGCCGCTGGCTCGTGCAGGGTGCTGCCTGGGGAGCCGAAAATGCCCCGCGCGAAACCCGCCTCGAGGTTTTCCCCCAGCAAACGACAACGAGCGCGGCCACCCAGCAGCAGCTGCGCGTCGTCGCCCACTATGCCGACGGCACCAGCCGCGATGTGACTCTGCTCGCCCGCTACGACACGCAGCAACTCGATATGCTCACCGTCGGCGGCGCGGGCCTGATCCAAACAATCGGCCGCGTCGGCGAGGCGGACGTAATGATCCGCTACGGCGACCTTGTCACCACCGCCCGGTTCACCTTGCCCCTAGGTCCGCCCCTGCCAGATGCCGCTTATGCGGGCTTCCGGCCGAAGAACTTCATCGACGAACTGGTGCTCGCCAAGTGGAAGCTCCTGCACGTCGCTCCCAGCGGCGAGGCAACCGATGCCGAGTTCTTGCGCCGCGCAATGCTCGACACGCTAGGGACGCTGCCGACGCCGGACGAGATTCGGGCGTTTTTGGCCGATCCGTCGGCCGAGAAGCGCGATCGCCTGATCGATGCCTTGCTCGAGCGGCCCGAGTATGCCCACTTTTGGGCGCAGCGGTGGAGCGAAATTTTGCGGAACCGCGTGGCCGGCGATCCAGCCGCCAAGGCCAACACCATCGCCTTCACCAAGTGGATTCACGATTCGCTCGCCGCCAACAAGCCGTATAGCCAGTTCGTTCGCGAAATCCTCACCGCCAGCGGCAAGCGGGCCGACCAGCCGCAGATGGATTGGTATCGACAGGCGATCAGCAACCCGGTGCGGGTGGAAGACACCGCGCAGGCGTTTCTCGGCATGCGGGTTTCGTGCGCCAATTGCCACAACCACCCGTTCGAGAACCTGAGCCAAACCGACTATTGGCGATTCGCCGCCTTCTTTGCCCGAGTCGGCAGCGTCACCTATGGCCAGGTGAACGAGATCACGCTCAACGAGAAAGGGGTCGTCAAGCACCCGCGGAGTGAGCAGGAGCTTTCCCCGCAGGCGTTTGGCGGTCCGGAGGTTGAGTACGTCAAGGGAGAAGACCCGCGGCAAAAGCTGGCCGATTGGCTCCAGTCGCCGGAGAATCCGTATTTCGCCCGGGCGCTGGTGAACCGCGTCTGGGGGCACTATCTCGATGTGGGGCTCGTCGATCCGGTCGATGACCTGCGGGCCACCAATCCGCCGAGCAACCCCGAATTGCTCAACGCCCTGGCCGCCGACTTTATCGCGCATCAGTTCGACCTGAAGCACCTGCAGCGGACGATCATGAAGTCGCGGGTCTATGGCCTCAGTTCGATTCCGACCGAAAGCCACTTAATCGGCAGCAATGTCATAGACAAGCGTCACTATTCGCGGCACTTCTCGCGGCGGATCGGGCCTTATGTGCTCTTCGACGCGATTAGCGCGGCCACGGGTAGCACCCCCAAATTCGACGACTATGCCGACATCAAGCGGGCGATCGAGCTTCCGAACGAAAAGGCCCGCAGCGATTTTCTCGACATGTTTGGCCGCTCGGGCCGCGATACGCCGTGCGAATGCGAAACGAGCCTGGCACCGAACCTCAGCCAGGTGCTCTATCTGCTGCATAGCGAAGAATTGCAGCGGAAAATCGCCGATAAATCGGGCACCGTCGCCAAACTCATCGAGTCCGGAAGACCAAACGCCGAAATCGTGGAGGAGTTGTTCCTGCGCACGTTCTCGCGGTTGCCCACCACTGCCGAGCGGGACGATGCGGTAGCACTGATCGAAAAGGGTGCCGACAGGAAGCTAGTCGTCGAAGATTTGCTCTGGACGCTGCTGAACTCGAACGAGTTTTTGTTTAGTCACTGAGTTTCGATTGCAAATCCTCGCCACTTGACACGCAGTTGAGAGGAACAAGCAAAATGACCCACAACGTCGAGGCAACCTATGACAATGGGGTTCTGCGTCTTGCGCACCCCGTGCCGTTGGCTCCCAACGAAAGGGTGCGGGTGACGATTGAGTCGCAGGGGAGCGCGATTGTTGAAGCGTTTGGGATTTTGGGTTGGAACGGAGACCACGAAACGCTGCGGAGTCTGGCCGAGGATCCCGAATTCCAGTCGCAGGAAACCGCATGATTTTTCGCGACTTGATGACGGGAGATTCCGTGTTTCTCGATGCGAACACCTTCGTTTATCACTTTGCCGCCGACTCAAAGTACGGCGCTGCCTGCAGCGAACTTATTCAACGAATTGAAACGGGAGATGTGCTTGGTTTCACTTCGACCCACGTGGTAACGGAGCTTGCCCACCGGATGATGACCATTGAAGCGATTGTCGCCCTGCAATGGCCCGTGGCTGGAATCGCGGTCAAGTTGCGCAAGAATCCGGACGAGGTTCGAAAGCTGGGTCGATTTCAGCAAGCCGTTGAAACCGTCTTGAATTCTCGGATTCAGGTGCTGTCTGTCACCCCTACCCTCACTTCGCAGGGACCACGGCTGAGCCAACAAACTGGATTGCTGAGCAACGATGCGATGGTGCTCGCGGCGATGACTGCCAGCGGGCTCAGGAAGATCGCCAGCAACGATAGCGATTTTGACCGAATCACTGGGGTCCAACGATATAGTCCCGCTTGAACACGAGTAGGATTTGAAATGCTCAACCAACTTCACATCTCCCGCCGCGGCCTCATCCAGGCTGGCGCGGTCTCATTTGGCGGCTCGGCCCTGGCGAACCTGCTGGCCCACGAGGCGGCGGCGGGGGCGTCGCCGACGGCCGATAAGCTCAGCGTGCTGCTCCTATTCCAGCCCGGCGGGCCGAGCCACCTGGAAACCTGGGACATGAAGCCCGACGCTCCGGTCGAATACCGCGGCGAATTCGGCAGCATCCCGTCGAATCTGCCGGGGTATCGCGTCGGCGAGCATCTGACGAAGCTCTCGCAAATGTGCGATAAGCTGGCGATTCTCCGCTCGGTCCACCACAACATGGGGGAGCATTCGCAGGCCGTGCATACCGTCCTCACCGGCTATGCGCCGACGAAAGGGGATCCCGCCCAGGAAGCCCCCTCCTGCGGCAGCATCATCGCCAAGGAGCTTGGCTGGCGGGCCGGAATGCCGGGATATATCGCCGTGCAAGATGCGATCGGCCACGGCCGGGCGGGCTATTTAGGGGTGGCGCACGACCCCTTCGAGACCTTCGGCTATCCGACCAGCGCGGGCTTCAAGGTGCGCAATCTGCGGCCCGAAAACATTCAGCCCAACCGGGTCGAGTCGCGCAAGGCGATGCTCCAGCGCTTCGACACCGCCCGCCGCGATGCCGACGCCAGCGGCGACCTGGCGGCGATGGATACCTTCCGCCGGCAGGCGTTTGAATTGGCCACCAGCCCCGCCGTGGCCGAGGCGTTCGACCTGAACCAGGAAGACGAAAAAACCCGCGAGCGGTACGACAAGAAGAGCAACCCCGGCCAAAGCGCCCTGCTCGCCCGCCGGCTCATCGAGCGCGGGGCGCGGTTCGTCACGGTCAGCATGTCGTTTGCCCGCCCGTGGGATTCGCACGACGACAATTTCACGGCCCATCGGCTTAATTTGCCTGCCTACGACCACACCGTTTCGGCGGTGATCGAAGACCTGGAGCAGCGCGGCCTGCTCGACCGGACGCTGGTCATCGTCGCCGGCGAATTCGGCCGCACGCCGCGAATCAACGCCAAGGCGGGGCGCGACCATTGGCCCAGTTGCTACTCGGTCGTCTTGGCCGGCGGTGGCGTCAAGCGGGGAGTCATCCTCGGCAGCAGCGACGCCCTGGCCGAGCTACCCAAGGACCGGCCGATCAGCCATCAGGACGTGCTCGCCACGATGTATCACCTGCTCGGCATCGACTACACGAAGAGCTATCTCAACGAGGCGAACCGGCCGGTGCAGATTCTCAACATCGGCCAGCCGATCCGCGAGATTTTGGCGTAGGGCGTTCACTAAGGTCGGTATTCATGCCACGGCACTCGTTCCTAGTTGCATCCTGCTTTCTCGGTCTGGCCGCGCCGCTACTCGCCGCGCCGATTCCAATTGGTCCGGTCGATCATCCCGGCCCGGTCGATTTCGAGCGCGAGGTGCTGCCGATTTTGCGGGCCAGTTGCCTCGCATGCCACAACAGCCGCCACAACGAGGCCAATCTCAGCCTGGAGTCCCCCGCAGCGATCCTCCAAGGGGGCGATCAGGGCCCGGCGGTCATTGCCGGCAAGCCCGCCGAGAGCCTACTCCTCAAGGTCGCCGCCCACCAGGAAGAATCGTTCATGCCGCCGGCCGAGAATCAGGTCGGCGCCAAGCCGCTGACGCCCCCTCAACTCGGCCTGATTCGGCTCTGGATCGAGCAAGGGGGGACCGGGGCCGTTTCCAGTCAGCGGCCCATCGCCTGGCAGCCGATTCCCGTCGGCATGAAGTCGATTTTCGCCGTGGCTGTGAGCAACGATGGGCAAACCGCCGTCGCCAGCCGGGCCAATGAGCTGCACGTTTACGACCTCCCGGCGGGCAAATTGGCGGCCCAGCTTGTCGATCCGGCGCTATCTGGCGTCGCCGCCCATCAAGACTTTGTTCGCTCGCTCGCCTTCAACCGGAGCGGCCAGTGGCTCGCTAGTGGTGCCTTCGGCGAGGTGAAGCTCTGGCGGCGGCCCATTGCGGCGAAGAGCGCGGAGTGGATGAGCGAATCGGCCCCGTCGGCCCTCGCCACCAGCAGCGACGGAGTATGGATCGCCACGGGAGACGACACGGGTCAGATTCGGCTCCATTCGCCCAGCGATGGAAAATTGCTACGGAAGATCGCGGCGCACGCGGGCCACATCAGCGCGCTTGTTTTTTCGCCCGACAGCGCCGCGGTCTATTCCACGGGGCACGACAAAAAGCTCCGGGTCTGGAAAGTGGCCGATGGCGCGCCGGTGGGCTCACCCGTCGAACTGTCCGTGTCGCTGCAGTCGCTCGCTCTTCTGAAAGCCGGCGAATGGCTGCTCGGCGGCGCGGCGGATGGGATCGTCCGCGTTTGGGAAACGAAAGACCTGGCCCAGCCGCCGCGCGAGATTCAGGCCCACACCGGCGCGTTGACCGCGCTCGCGGCGATTGCCGATCAGCCGGGCGAGTTTCTCTCGGGGGGCGAAGATGGCGTGGTGCGCCGGTTTGACGCGGAATCAGGGAGAAAAGTTCGAGAGTGGCCGCTCGGCGCGCCGGTCGCGTCACTCGCTGCCAGTTCCAGCGGCGAGCGGATCGCCGCGGCGGGTGGCGGCAAAGTCCGGCTGTGGGAGGGGCAGAGCGAGAAGCTCGTCGCCGAGCTGGCCACCGATCCGCGCCACGCCACGCGAATCGCCCAACTCGATGCCGAGATTGCTCTCGCCAAATCGGCCGCCGACCTGGCTCAGCGAGACATCAAGTCCTACGAAGGGACCGAGCGGCGGGTGGGCGTTACCGAGATGGATGTGAAGAAGGCCGAGGAAGAAAAGGTCAAGGCTGAAAAGGCTCGCGACGAAAAACAAGCGGCAATTGCCAAGGCGGGAGACGACGCGAAGAAAAAGGAGGCTGCCGAAAAGGCCGCAGCGGATGCGGAGACGGCGGTCGCCGTCGCCCAAACGGTGATCGACCGGGCCCAAGCGGTGGCCGAGAAGGCGGCCCAAGCCTTCGCCGCCGCCAAGGCCGATTTGGCCATTCGCGAGGAACGGGTGAAGTCGCTCGCGGCCGCCAAAGCCTCGGCCGTGCTGTCCCACAAGCAGCACGTGCCGAACGCTCGCCACGTCGCTTTCACGACGGATGGGCAGCAGTTGGTGGCTGGCACCGAAGATGGCGCCGTGTACCTGCTCGCCGCCGGCACCGGTCAGCCTTTCCAGTCGCTGGCCGAACACTCGGCCCCCATTGTCGGACTGGCGGGCATTGGCGATAGCCAACTCGTCAGCGTTTCGTCCGACAAGCGGGTGGTTGTTTTTGATGCCCCCAGCGAGTGGCGACTCGCCCGGACGATCTCGGCGGCAACGACGGCGGGCGCGCCGGTCGATCGCGTCCTGGCGCTCGACTTCAGCCCGGATGGTCAGTTTCTGGCCACTGGCGGCGGGCTCGCCTCGCGCTCCGGCGAACTCAAAATCTGGAGCGTGGCCGATGGCCGTCTGGTGCGCGAGATTCCGGCTCACGATGATACGATCTTTGCCGTGCGCTTCGCTCCCGCTGGGCCAAGCCTGGCGACCGGCGCGGCGGATCGGCTGGTAAAAATTATCGATTGGCAAACGGGCGAGACCCGCCAGGTGCTCGCCGGCCACACGGCCCACGTGCTCGGCGTCGCGTGGAAAGCCGACGGCCAGCGATTGGTGAGCTGCGGTGGCGACCAGGTGCTGAAGCTGTGGGATGCCTCGGCCGGCGTGCCGCTGTTGACGATGAAGGGGACCAGCTACAAAATCGGGGCTTATAAGCGCGAAGTGACTTCGCTGGCGTTTCTGGGGGCGAGCGAGCAGTATGTCGCCGCCTCGGGCGACGGCACGATTCGCCTGCATCGCACCACGAGCGATGGCGAAATCCTCGTCTATGCCGGGGCGAAAGGGCATCAACATGCCGTCGCCGCGACCCCCGCCGGAGAGTTCATTGTCGCCGGCGGTGCCGATGGGGTCTTGCGCGTCTGGTCGGGGCAAAACTCCAGCGCGAGGCAGAGTCTCGATCCGTGAGCTCCGCGCGGCGAAGGCGATGGCTTTCTTGCCTGAATTTGACCGCCAGGGGGCGCTACATCAATTCCCGCATCGGCTCGATGCCGGGATCGACGAGATATTGGGGCCGGCCGCGGAGATCGAATTCGCGGGTGTTGAGCGACAGGCCCGCCTTGGCATAGAGCGTGGCGAAGACCTCTTGGAAGAGGACCGGCCGCTCGACGGGATGCTCGGCATACTTATTGGTCGCGCCGATGACTTGCCCTAGCTTCATGCCGCCGCCAGCCACAATGGCGGCATTGGCCTGCGGCCAGTGGTCGCGGCTATTGCTTTTGTTGAGGCGCGGCGTGCGGCCGAATTCGCCCCAGACGACCACGGAAACATCCTTATCCAGCCCCCGCTCGTGCAAATCTTGCAAGAGCGACGACAAACCCGAATCGAGCAGCGGGAAGTCCCGCTTGCTGTTCACGAAGTTCATCCCGTCGCCGCCGTGCCAGTCCCAGCGGATGAAGTTCATCGAGACGACCCGCGCTCCGGCCTCCACCAATCGCCGCGCGATGCAGAAGTTGCGGACCATCCGCGGAGCGCCATCGCGCTCGAACGCCGGATCATCGACGCCGTACTTCTCGACGACATTGGGGTCTTCCTTCGACAGGTCGAGCGCGTCGGCCAGCTTGCTTGAAGTGAGGATGCCCATCGCCTTTTGCGAGAACTGATCGAGCCCGTCCATCGCGCCGGTGGCATCGGCCTGGCGGCGGAAGTGGTCAAGCGAAGAGCGGAGCGAATCGCGGTCGTGCAGCCGGTCGAGCGTTACTCCCTGCAAAACCATGTTGTCCGATTTCATGCCGTTGTCGCGCCCGCCAACGAGGCGGAACGGAGCGTGCCCCATGCCGAGGAAGCCCCCATCGCCGGGATCTCCCCAGCGGGCCTCGCCCGTCTTGTACATCAGGCTCAGATGGGCCGGCACCGAGGGATTGACGCTCCCCTTGAGCTTGCTGGCCCAGGCTCCCATCGCCGGCCAACCGCCGGGCGGTGGCTGCTGGCCGCGGGTGCGGCCGGTCATGCATTGATAGGCTGCGTGGTCGCCGGCACTATCGGCCAGCGAGCGGATGATGGCAAACTTATCGGCCATCTTGGCGAGCTTGGGAAACAGCTCGCAGATTTCCATGCCGGGGACGTTCGTCTTGATTGGGCTATATTCGCCCCGAATCTCGGCCGGGGCATCGGGCTTCAAGTCCCACATGTCGATGTGAGGCGGGCCGCCGGGAAGATAGACGTTGATAATCGCCTTGTGCGACCGCGAGCCGCGCTCCCGCTTGGCCGCCGGCTCGCCTTCCGCCCGCAATAGTTGCGGCAGGGCGATGCCACCCAAAGCCATGCCGCCGATGGTCAGAAAATCGCGGCGGCTGCTGCGGTCGCAAAATCCACCCTGGTTGCGGCTGCCGTAGATGGTGAGCATCGGGAAAACCTCAGTTCGGCGGGATTTTCAGGCGGGTCGGCGCTATTCCAACAGTTTATGATCGGCTGCTGGCGGCGGTTACATCAGCAGTCGTTGATGATGGCATTTCCGGGCCGAAAGGTCAATAGTCGCTCAAAATCGGCACCACTTGCCGCTGCAGGTCGCCGCCAGTGACATGGACACTGCCGGTGGCGTCGATAAAGACATCGACTTCGCTCCGCACGCCGAACTCGGGCAGATAAATGCCGGGCTCGATGGAAAAGCAGGTGCGGGGAAGCACCAGCCGCTCTTCGCGGGTTTCGAGGTTGTCCATATTGGCCCCGTTGCCATGCACCTCTTGGCCAATGTTGTGACCGGTGCGATGAATGAAATACTCTCCATACCCCGCCTGCTCGATCACCTCGCGAGCCGCCTGATCGACCTCCCACCCCGCCAGCGGACGCCCGGCCGCAAAGGCGGCCCGAACCTTGGCGATGGCCGCATCGCGCGCGGCGGCGACGATCTGAAAAATCCGCTCGTGCTTATCGGGCGTGGTTTGCCCGATGAAGCCGACGCGCGTCAAGTCGCTATAGACGCTGCGCGGCCGGTCGAGCTTGGCCCACAAGTCGATAAGGACAAAATCCCCCTCGCGCATGGCAACGTCGGTGGCCGGCGAAGTGTCGAAATGGGGATCGCCGCTGTGCTCGTTCGCCCCGACAATCGGCGGATGATAGGTCGTCAGCCCGTGAGCGCGAAAGTGGTCCATAACGACCGACTGCACGGCCGTCTCCTTCACGCTGCCGCGGGCCCGCACTTCGCTAGCGATGAACCGCCAAGCCACGTCGTAGGCGGAGTTCGTATGCCGGGCGGCTTCGAGATGCATGGCCCACTGGTCGTCGTCCCAAGTGGCCTCGAAGCGCTGAATGAGGTTGCCGGACGAAACGATCTCCGGTCCCAGCGAGCGGACGAGCTCGACCGTTCCCGCATCGACGCGGGCGACATAGGGGTTGGCGTTCCGCGGCGAATACTCCATCGCGATCCGCTGCGCGCCAGCGACCAACTCGCCTAGGCCCGCTTCGAGCTCTTGCCAGCGGAGATAGACAATTTTCTCGCCCGGCAAATGGTCGAGCGCAGCCGATTCGATGCGATGGACCAGCTTGCGGGGCGTTCCGGTGGCGGGAATAAAATAGAACCACCGCCGCGAGCCCATCTGGTCGTCGCGAAAGCCGACGATCCGCCGCCCCAGCACGTTGCTGCCACGAAAATCGGCCAAGAGCCAGCCATCGAGGCCAAATTCGCGCAGGGCGGCTTGCACGTCGGGCAGCGAAAACATGGGTTTCTCACCAACGCGGCGGGTTAGTACTGGATCAGGCTGAACACTTTGTGCGGCGCGACGGCGGCGGCTCCGTTCAAAGCCAGCAACTCGATGGCGAAGGCACAGCCGATGATTTCCGCCCCGGTTTTCTCGAGCAATTGGCAGCAAGCGCCGACCGTCCCGCCGGTGGCCAGCAGGTCATCGACCACGAGCACCCGCTCTCCCTTTTCGACGCCGTCGATGTGCATCTCCAGCGTGTCGTTGCCGTATTCGAGCGCGTATTTGAACGAATGCCGCTCGTACGGCAATTTGCCCGGCTTGCGAATCGGCACGAAGCCGGTGTTCAGTTCGAGGGCGAGCGGCGCGGCGAAGATGAAGCCGCGGGCCTCGGCCGCGACAATCGCATCGATCTTTTGGCCGCGATACGGCTCGGCCATTCGGTGAATCGCCTCGCGAAAGGCGACCGCGTCGGCGAGCAAGGGGGTGATGTCGCGAAACAGGATGCCCGGCTTGGGAAAGTCCGGAATGTCGCGAATGTACTTTTTCAGTTCGAGCGCGGCGGTCATGGAACGCTCCGGCGGATGACGCGAGACGACGCGTGAATATAGACGCGGAGCGGTTGGGCCGAAAGGGTTGCACGACTAGCGGATCATGTTCCACGCAGACTGGCTGTAGCGCTCGGCGACAAGCGATGCGGCTTGATTCGCGGGCCAGGAACTAGCAACCTGCCAGGCCTCGAACGAGTTCGCGATGACCTGCCGCAGTTGCTGCTCGACCACTGGCAAATTGACCACAAAATCTCCGTGTTCCCGCCCGGCTCGATAGGCGGGCTGCCGGGGGGCGGTGCGCAGTAGCTGGCCGATCAGGTCGAGTGGGAAGTCGTAGAGCAGTGTGCCGTGATAGAGCAGATGATCGCGCTTGCAGCGCAGGCTATTGCCCGAAAACTTGCGGCCGGCCAGGGCCAGGTCGCTGGTTCCCTGGCGGGAGACATCATGCCCCAGCCGGCGCAGGGCCAGGGCGATTCGCGACAGCACGAACTCGTGCGCCTGGTCGAGCATCCGCAGCGCGGGCTGTCGCTGGTAGCTCAGCACCACGCCATACATCAGGCAACCGGGGCCGGCGACGATCGCCGCGCCACCGCTCGCCCGGCGCAGCACCGGAATGCCGAGCGACTGGCAGCGGTCCAGATCGACCTCGGCGGCGGCGACCGACGAACGACCGAGCACGACGAGGGGGCGGGGAGCTTCCCAAAACCGGAGAATTTCGCCCGTCTGCCCCGTTTCGGCCGCGTCGAGCAGGGCTTCGTCGAGAGCCAGGTTTTCGGCCGGCGTCGGGAGGGTCAAATCGAGCAGTTGCATGGCTGGGGGGCGGATCAGCGGCGTTGACGCCTCGCGGTAGTCACCTACGATGAGAGAATACGCTCCCTTGCGAGGATTCGCCATGTCGCTCCCCGATGCCGCCCCCCCCACCAGCCCGGAGGGGAAGCGGCTGGAATCGCTGCCGCCGGTCGAAGCCCCGACCGCCAGCTTCATTTTGCAGCTGTTTCTGATTCCGCTTGCCATCGTCTCGATTGTGGTGCTGCTGTGGCTGTCGTTCAGTTGGCTCGCGCACATGGGGCGCGATAATCCCGATGACCTGGTCAAGGCGCTGCAGCGCGGCGACGACAGCAGTTGGCAGCGGGCCTATGAACTGGCCGACCTGCTCCGCAGCCCCGATCCGAAATACGACGCGCTCCGCCGCGATACTAAGCTGGCGGGCGAATTGGCCGCGTTTCTCGGCCGCGATCTTGATGTGAAAATCGAAGGCTCGGGAGACAAAGTCCGCATCATGCGGCGGATGTTCCTTTGCCGGGCACTTGGTTCGTTCGCTCTGCTCGATGGCCTGCCGGTGCTCATGCGCGCGGCGAAGCAAGAGAGCCACCCGCTGGAGGTCGAGGTGCGGATCGCGGCCCTGGAATCGATCACCACCCTGGCCGATAGCGTTGGCCCGCAAACCCTCGCCGAAAATGCCGAGCTGATGAAGCTGCTGCTGGCGGCATCGCGCGAGCGCAGCGAGGATGACCCCGCCCCCGCCGCCGTCGATGGAAACGAGCCGAGCGCCTTTCGTCCTCATGCCGAGGTGCGGGCGGTCGCCGCTTTCGCCCTCGGAGTGATTGGCAGCGACGAGGCGATCGCCCGGCTGCGGCAAATGCTGCACGATCCCTATGCCAACGCCCGCTACAACGCCGCCACCGGGCTCGCCCGTCGCGGCGATGCGGCTTGCCTGCCGGTGCTGAAAGAGATGCTCGATCCGGACAACAATCAGGCCGCCAAGGACGAAAAATATGCCGACGAGCAAGACCGCAAGCGGGCGACCGTGCTGCTCAACGGCATCCGGGCCGCGCTGATTTTCGCCCAGTCCAATCCCGATGCCGACCTGAGCGGCCTCAAGCAGTCGCTGAAAACCCTGGCCCAATCCCCGCTCGAGCAGATCGAGTCGGGACGCATTCAACTGCAAAGCACGGCGGTCGAGGCGCTGCGGCTGATGGAGAAAGAGCGGAAGGCAGATTAGGAACCCTGCCCCCACTATTTACCTTTCGCCGCTTCGATCTGACGGCGGAGGGCTTCCATTTCGGTGCGGAGCGATTGAATCAGCTCCTCTTGCACCTGGCGGCGATTTTGTTCGTCGGCCAATTGCTTTTGCTGGACCTCGATCACGATGCGATAGCGATCGAGCGCCTTTTCGAGCAAGGCCAGCTTTTCGGCGGCGGTCGCGCCACCGGCGGCGGGAGCGGCGGGCAATTCTTCGTCCGGCAATGGCGGGGCAAACACCTCGCGCACGTTCCGCTCGCCGCGCTTGGCGATGTAGTTTCCCGCGGCATCGCGCGACACTTCCACCTTGGGCTGCATCAGGCCGGCCAGCAATTCAAAAGGAGCCGACGTCACCTCGACACCGCCGCCGAGCACCACTTGCACGTCGCGCGGCGTCCCCTCCCGCTGGATGCGAAACGTGAGCGTGTCGCCAGGTTGCTTATACAGCGTCGGCAGCACCGCCTGATACACCGAGCGAATCGCCACGCCATCGGTCGCCAGCACCTGATCGCCCGGCTTCAGGCCCGCCTTCTCGGCCGGACCACCGGCAACGACCCGCTGCACCACGATCGCCTCGTCGTTTTGGTCGAGCACCATCCCCACCAGCGGCCGGCGACGCTTGATGATCGTCACCCCGGCTCCCTGCTGTTCGTCGGCGGCCCGCAGCAGCCGCTGCACATGCGACACCGGCACGGCATAGGCCCAGCCGCGGCGCGATTCGGGGCTATCGGCGGCGATGATGACGCCGACCAGTCCGCCGGCACGATCGACCACTCCCGCACCGCTCGAGGTTTCGGTCGTCCGCAAATCGCATTGCAACAGTGGCGGGTTGGTCGCACCGGGTCGCTGCCGGTCGATTCCGGCGACGATTCCTTGCGATACCAGTGGCAGTTCGATCCCCCACGCCGCGGCGGTCATGACGCCGGCACCGACCGCGGGGAGCGCCTCGGCGAGCGGGAGCGGGGTCGCGTCGGTCGAATCGGTTCGCAAGAGAGCGAGGCCCGAAACTTCGTCAATCACTTGCAGCTTGGCATCGGCCTGCTTGCCGCCGGGCAACGTCAGGCGAATGCGCGAATCGGAGCCCGCCATGGCGGCCGTGACGATGGAACCCTGACGAACGCAGACGCCGGAGCAAACCGTGACGGCCTCTGGAGCCTCGGGCTTGGCGGGGAGCGGATTCGCGGCCGCGAGCTGAGCGCCGGTCCAGATGCGGACCGTGACCGTTGCTCCTTGCAGCTTGCTCGCCGCGGCGGGCCAGGGATCGGCGGGCGCGGCTTCATCCGCGCGCGCCGCCAGCCCCGAAACAAGCAGCAGCAGCGTGATGGACAAGGTACACCGCATGGCAAAGGTACACCGCATGAATCGGCCGCTGGCCTAAAACGAGACACTGGCCGAGACAGGCTGCAAATCGAGCAACGCTTCGAGCTCCGGCCCCGAAAGCTCGGTCAGCGAAAGCACCGTTTGCGAGCGCGGAGCCGCCGACTTGATCGGCACCGGTTCGTCGCCCTGGTTCGGAGCTGCCGGCGGAGCTTCCGCCTCGGGCGCGGCAGGGGGCGCGGTGGCGACGCTCGGGTTTCCCGCTGAACTTGCCGGCCATTGACTGACCGCCAGCGGCACGGAGAGCGAAATCGCAAGCCCCGCGGCAACGGCGGCCGTCAGGAGGGCCACGCCCGTTCGCGAGCGCAATCCCCGGCGTGCGGGCGATTGAATCGCCGGGCGAGCAACCGCTGCCGCCTGCGATACTGCCGGCACCAATTCGGCCGGCACAAGCTCGGCGGGATACGAAGCGGCCAGATGCGCGGCGTCGTCCGTCAGTTGTTCGGCGAGGGCGGACAGATCGTCGGGCAATTCGAGATCGCCAGCCCCATTCACTGGCGGCTCGTCGGGATGAATCAGCTTGGGATCAAATGGCATGAGAGAGGTCCTCGCCCGGATAGGCCGGCAATTGCCGCGACTCCTCGCCTTCTTCCTCCATGAGGCGGCGCAAGCCAGCCAGCCCGTGAAAGATGCGCGACTTTACCGTGCCGAGCGGGCATTCCAGCACTTCGGCGATTTCGTCGTAAGCCAGCCCTTCGCTAAACCGCAGCACCAGGGCCTGCCGTTGCCCTTCGGGCAACAGCGAGACCCGCGCCCATAGGCTCTTTTTCCATTCGGAAACTTCGGCCTTCGCGTCGGCTCCCGGCGTGGTGCCGTGGTCGGCGGGCTGATTGTCCCAGAGGACACGCAGCTTGCGGCGGCGCATCCCATAGCGGCGGCGCTCGCGGCGGTCGAGATTCAGCAAAATGCCATAGAGCCAGGTGTAAATCGAACTACGACCCTGGAAATTACCCCCCTGACGGGCGAGTACCAAAAAGGTTTCCTGAGCCAAGTCGTCGGCATCCCACGGGTTGCCGCATAGCACCAGCGCGGCCCGATGGATGCGGGCAAAGTGCTGCTGGGTCGTTTCGTCGATGTTGAGCAGTTCCACGGGAACCACCTTGTGGAGGCAGTCTGCCGGCCTATTCCGCATTCTAACGCCGCGGAAGGCCGCTGGCGACGTGAATTCGGCCCCTCTTCGCGGACGAAGAGCGCGAACCGAGCCCCCGGCACTGCCTCGTTAGTGCCGCAAGCATCGCTCCAGGTTCAGACGGGGCAGGGGGCGGTCTGGACGCCGGGGGGCGGAAAAAATCTGCCCCGGTGCCAGCATGAAACTTTCAGCATTGCCCACCTTTCGCCGCTTATGGTAGCTTCCGCGCCGGTTCTTTAAGGCGTGGCCCATAGGTGGGAGCGCCGCGTGGTCCAGGCACGGACCTCGCCTTTGTGTTCAGCCCTTGAGGTTGCCATGATCGGATGGATCCGCACCGCCGGCGTGTTTGTCTTTGCTGGGGTGGTCGCTGCGCCGCTCGCCGCACAAGAGGCCCAGTGGATTTGGTCGGCCGAGAGCACGAAGGACAATGTTTCGACCGGCGAAGCGTGCCACTTTCGCAAGCTCTTCTCGCTGAAGGCTCCCGAAGCGGGCCAGGTGGCCATTGCCGCCGACGACGCCTTCGAGCTGATCGTCAATGGCCGCCGCATCGGCACGGGAGAATCGACCAAGAAACTGACAGAATTCGACATCTCGAAGAATCTGATCCGCGGCACCAACCTGATCGCGGTCAGGGTGGTGAATAAAGCGGGCAAAACGGCCGCCCTCGCGGCCCGCGTGACCGTGAAAGAAAAAGGGGGCGATTGGATTTCGCTCTCCTCCGACGAATCGTGGAAGGCCGAACTCCGCCCGCTACCGCTGTGGCATACGGCCCTCTACAACGATCGCAACTGGAAGACCGCCCAGTCCTTCGGCGCGCTCACCGCCACCGCTCCCTGGGACCGCCGCGAGGACGTCCCCCAAGCCGAAACGAGTCGTAGCGAGCGATTCACCATCGGCCAGGATTTTCAGGTCCAGCAGGTGATCGAAGGGGAGCAAACCGGCTCGCTGGTGGCGATGACCTTCAACGAATTCGGCCATATTTTGGCGTCGAAAGAAGGGGGGGGGCTGCTGCTCATCTATGACGGCAACAACGATAAGATTCCCGAGAAAGTGCGGACCTACTGCGACAAGATCAAGAACATCCAGGGCATTTTGGCCCTCAACGGAGATGTGTTTGTCACCGGCGACGGCCCCAGCGGCCAGGCGCTGTATCGGCTGTCTGATAAAGACCGCGACGGCATTCTGGAGGATGTTCGCACGCTGATTCGCTTTCGCTGCGAAGTGCTGGAGCATGGCGCGCATGGCCTCGTCCTTGGTCCCGACGGCCTGATCTATGTCCTCCTCGGCAACCATGCCACGATCGAAGGCAATTTCGACTCTGGCAGCCCGCACCGCGATTTTTACGAAGGGGATTTGCTCCAGCCCCGCTATGAAGACCCAGGTGGACACGCGGCCGGCATCAAAGCCCCCGGCGGCACGATCATCCGTACCGACACCGAAGGGAGCGGCGTGCAACTCTTCGCCGGCGGCCTCCGCAATCCCTACGATCTCGCCTTCAATCGCGAAGGGGAGCTCTTCATTCATGATGCCGACATGGAGTCGGACGAAGGGATGACCTGGTATCGCCCGACGCGCGTGTGCCACGTCATTCCCGGCGGCGAATTTGGCTGGCGCAGCGGCTGGGCCAACTGGCCCGACTATTTCGTCGATTCGCTCCCCGCCCTGATCGAAACCGGACGCGGCTCGCCGGCGGGCATGGTGGTTTATAACCACTTCATGTTTCCCGCCCGCTACCACGGCACCATTTTTACCGCCGATTGGTCGCAAGGCCGCATTCTGGCGATTCGCCCCAAAAAGACCGGCGCGAGCTACTCGGCCACCAGCGAGGTCTTTCTCGAAGGCAATCCGCTCAACGTCACCGATCTCGATGTGGGCCCAGATGGTTGGCTCTATTTTTGCACCGGCGGCCGCGGCACCGGCGGCGGCATCTATCGCGTCACCTGGAACGGCCTCGTGCCGAAGGAAGTCAGCGACATCGGCAATGGCCTCTCGGCCGTCATCCGCCAGCCGCAATTGCAGGCCAGTTTCGCTCGGCAAAACATCGCCGCCCTCCGCAAGCAAATGGGAACCAATTGGGACCCCAGCCTCAGCGGCGTCGCCAAAAGCCACGCCAATCCCCCCCATTATCGCCTGCAAGCGCTCGACCTGATGCAGCTGTATGGCCCCCCGCCCTCGTCCGAATTGCTCGTCGAACTCTCGCGCGAGCCAAACGAACTCGTCCGGGCCAAAGCGGCCGAATTGATGGGTCTGCATGCCAGCGAAATCACCCACCAGCGGCTGATTGACTTGCTCGACGACAGCGACCGTTTCGTCCGCCGCGCGGCTTGCGAAGCGCTCGCCCGGGCCGACCAGGCACCGCCGCTCGACAAGCTGCTCAAACTGCTCGCTTCCGACGACCGCCACGAAGCCTGGGCCGCCCGCCGCGTGCTCGAGCGCATGCCGGTCGAGGAATGGCGCGAGAAAGTGCTCGCCGCCACCGATCATCGCGTGCTCATTCAAGGGGGGCTGGCGCTCGTCGTTTGCGATCCTAGCCGCGACAACTCCCTGGCGGTTCTCCAGCAATGCAGCACCGCGATGGGCAAGTTCGTCAGCGACAAAAACTTCATCGACATGCTCCGCGTCATGCAGGTGGCCATCACCCGCGGCGACATCAAGCCCGACGAAATCCCCGGCCTCAAGCGCATTTTGGCCGAGGAATTTCCCGCGGGCGATCCGCTGATGAATCGCGAGCTCGCCCGGCTGCTCGTCTTTCTGCAAGAGTCGTCGATCATCGATCGCTATCTCGCCTATCTCAAGTCGGACGCCGCCGACATCGACAAGCTGCACCTCGCCCTGCACCTGCGGTTTCTCGAAAGCGGCTGGACCGTGCCGCAGCGGCTGGCGCTGCTCACCTATTACGAAGAAGCCAACTTGCGCAAGGGGGGGGGCAGCTATGCCCGCTACGTCATCAACGCGACCCGCGATGTTTGCAAGCAATTGACCGAGGAAGAGGCGAAGCTCGTCCTCGCCAAGGGAGACAAGTGGCCCAACGCGGCGTTGGGCGCGATTTACAAGCTCCCCCAGGTGCTCGATTCCGCCACGTTGTCGCTCGTCAAAGACCTCGACAAAAAGCTCGTTGGCCTGCAGGGAGATTCGATCCAGCGGCTGCAAGTAGGGCTGATTGCCGTGCTCGCTCGCAGCGGCGATGCCGATTCGATGGACTACCTCCGCAAAATCTGGGAGGAATCGCCCGAGCGCCGCCAGGCCGCCACGCTCGGCCTCGCCCAGCAACCCGCAGGTGCGAATTGGGAATTGCTCATCAAAAGCCTTCCCAGCCTCGATGCCGCCGCCGCCCGGCAGGTGTGCAACAAGCTGATGGAGGTCGAAAAGGCACCCGAATCGCCCGAGGTGCTGCGGCAGGTCATTTTGCTCGGCCTGAAGATGCGGGCCAAGGATCCCGAGCTGAAGGTCTCCGCCGAGCCGGCGCTCGCCCTGCTGCACTACTGGACCGGCGTCGAAATCGATGCCGAGCAACCCGAAGAGCAGCAATTGGCCGCGTGGCAAAAGTGGTTTGCCGAAAAGCATCCCGACCAGCTCGAAGCCAAGTTGCCCGTGGTCGCCGAAAACGCCCGCTATTCGTTCGATGAGTTGGCGACCTACCTCGCCAGCGACGAAGCCAAGGGGCAATCGAGCCGCGGCTCCGATGTGTTCTTCAAGGCCCAATGCGCCAAGTGCCACCGCTTCGAGAACAACGGCGAGAGCTTTGGCCCCGACCTGACCACCGTCGCCAGCCGCTTCACGAAAAAGGAGTTGCTGGAGTCGATTATGTTTCCGTCGCACGTGATTTCGTCGCAATATGCCTCGAAAACGGTCCTTACGAAAAACGGCCAAACGCTGACAGGCCTGCTGGTGCCTGGCGCGGCGGGGGAAGTGGTCATCATGCAATCGACCGGCGAGAAGGTGATCCTCGCGCCGGGCGACATCGAACAAGAGAAGCTGAGCAAGCTCTCGGCGATGCCCAATGGCCTCTTGGACACGCTGACGCACGAAGAAATCGCCGATCTCTTCGCCTATCTGCAAAAGCCCAAGTCGGCCGGCGGCACCCTCACCCGCAGGCCACTCGGTACCGCTCCCAAGTAGCCACTGCTTCTCCCGTGAGGCAGACGTCCGGCCTGCTTCGCAGCCGTCGGTCCGCTACCTACATTGCATTTGCCCTCGATTCGTGACCTAATAGCAGGCGTGGCGCTCGCCTAGGGAGCTATTCCGTCGGAATCGCGCAATGCATCCTCGTTTGCAGGGAGCGATCGTCTTTTTGTTCCTGCTGGATATTTGCTTGCGCTCAACTTTTTTTGCGCTACTTTATGGGAATACCACGCTGGCCATCGGGATCGTGTTTCTGGCGGGTACCCTTGGTTTGGGTTATTCCTATAGCTGGGCGCCGGAGTTCGGCAAGCGGGTGCTGGTATTTGGAACGATGTTGACGGTTCTCCTTTCGCTACTGTCGCTGGGGATTCTCCAGTCGCGCGAAATTGGGCGGCGGCAAGGTTGCGTTAACTACCTGCGTCGATCCGCCCTGTCTATGCGGGAAAGCGGTGCGCTGGCCCCCAACCGGCAGCCGAGCAATGTCGATAATTCAGCACATTTCTCCTTCCTCGATCAAATCCATGTCACTGACTAAGCACTTCGCGCAGACTTTGCTACTAGTTGCCACGGCCTTGTTCGCCTACGGCTGCACAAGCTCGACTTCTAACAAGCCGCCCGAAGGCGAACATGACCACGGCCACGAGCATGGCCATGACCACGGGCACGACCACGACCACAGCCATGCCGCCGCCCCGCACGGCGGGCACGTGCTGGTTGTCGGCAAGGAGGACTATCACCTCGAATGGACCCATACCGACGACGGCAAGGTCACGGTCTATGTCCTCGATGCCGCGATGAAGGACACCGTGCCGATTCCGGCGGAGAAACTCGTGATCGCAACCAAAGTCGGGGACAAGGAAAGCTCCTTCGAGCTGCTCGCCGTCGATCGCACTCCCGATATGCCCCTCTCGGCCAAGTTCGAAATCGTGGACAAGCAACTGCTCGGCGTCCTCGAATCGCTCAGCGAAAAAGTGACCGCGAAGGTGGATGTCACGATCAACGGCAAGCCCTTCACCGTCGAATTCACCCCGGCCGGCGCGGAACACAAGCATTAGACCGTCCGACACTGACCTCGAAAGCAATCCCCTGGCTGTCGATCGCGGCACCGAATCCGCGACGGTCTTGGAGCTTTGCCGCCGCGCGGCGGACGACTTCCGCGCGGCGTGGAAGCGGCTGGTGTTGTTTCAATTGGGGGCCAAGTTCGTCGAGGCTTGGCTCGTCGCCCCGGCCGCGGCGCTCGTGTTGGCGCTGCTCCTGTCTCGGTCGGGGCGGGTAGCGGTCAGCAATCGCGAACTGCTCGACGCCGTGCTTTCGCCGCTCGGGCTGGCGGCGGCGGCGCTCCTCGCGCTGTTGTGGCTCAGCGTGTTCCTCATCGAGCAAGCGGCGATCATGGCCCTGGCCGCCTGGGATGGCGCTTCGCGCCCAGCGGCCAGCCGGCTGCTGCTCGGTGTTTGGCGCGTGACCCGCTTCGCTGCGCTGCAATTGGTCGTGCTCGCCGCGGGGGCGATCCCGCTGGCCATCGCGGCGGCATTCACCTGGCAACTGCTGCTGACGAGGTACGACATCTATTTCTACTGGCAAAAGCGGCCTCCGGAATTCTGGCTGGCCGTCGGCATCGGCACGGTCCTCGCCGCGGTGGGCACCATCCTCTCGACCTGGCTGCAGGTCCGCTGGTCGCTCGCGCTCCCCGTGGTTCTGTTCGAGGGGCAATCGGTGCGCGCCGCCTGCCGCACCAGTCGCGAGCTGACTCGCGGAACCTTCTGGCGAATCCTCCTCATTCTCGGCGGCTGGCTGGCCATTTGGTTCGCGGCGGCCACCGGCGTGACGGCCGCCTATCGCTGGTTGGCCGCGCTGCTGCTCGACTGGGGCGAAACGACGCCGGTCTGGCTGATCGCCATGTTGCTCGCCGGGCAAGCGCTCCTTCTGGCCACCAGTTCGCTCGTCCTCATGATCGGCCTCGCCCTGCTGACGCGCCGGCTCTATCTGGCCGCCCGCCAGCAGTGCGGACCGCCGCCAACTCCCGCTCCTGCCGAGGAACCCGCCGCCGCCGGACCGTGGCCGAGACGCATCGTCGGCACGCTGCTCGCCGGCGTCGTGCTCTTGCCGCTCATCATTTGGATCGAACTTCCGTGGCTCGTCCCCGAGCCCCGGCCGGTGGGAATCACGGCCCACCGCGGACACGCCCGCGCCGCGCCGGAAAACACCCTCGCCGCGCTGCGCGCCGCCATCGCCAGCGGCGCGGACTATGCCGAGATCGATGCCCGACAAACCTCCGACGGCGTGGTGGTGCTGCTGCACGACCGCGACCTGCGGCGCGTCGCCAGCGACTCGCGGCGGATCGATCAGGTTTCGCTGGCTCAGCTCAAGCAGCTCGATGTCGGCCGCTGGTTCGGCTCGCAATTCACGGGCGAGCGCGTGCCCACGCTCGCCGAGGCGATCGACCTCTGCCGGGGCGAACTGCGGCTCAATATCGAGCTGAAATCGACCGCCACCGACCGGACTCTCGCCGCCGCCGTCACGGCGGTTGTGCGCGATGCGGACTTCGCCGATCAGTGTCTCATCACTTCGTTTCACCTCGCCGATTGCCGCGAAGCCCGCCGCCTCAATCCGCGGCAGCGCACGGGGCTGATCGTGGCGCAGGCCGTGGGAGACCTTTCGCGGCTCGACGTGGATGCGCTCAGCGTGCGGGCCGATTTTCTGAGCGACGATCTGCTCGCGCGGGCCCAGCGGCAAGGGCGCGAAGTGCATGTCTGGACGGTCAACGACCCGCGGCAAATGTCGCGCTTTTTGCAGCGCGGCGTCGATAATCTCATGACGAGCGACCCGGACCTCGCGATTCGGGTTCGCGGCGACTGGCAAGCCCTCTCGAGTGCCGAGCGGCTCGTGCTGTCGTCGCGGATTTGGCTGGGAATCGAGCCGTAACTGGCCGTTCAATCTTGCCGGCGAATCTTGGCCCGCAAGGCGGGAATGATGGCGGCGGGGACGAATCGCCGCAGCATTTCGTCGCCGGCCAGCGGCGTGATTTGCTTGATCAGCGAGCTGCTGACGTGGGCGAATTCCTCGTCCGCCATGAGGAACACCGTTTCGATTCCCGCGTCGAGGTGCTTGTTGGCCATCATCATCGTGAACTCGCCCGCCAGATCGGTCAGCGGGCGGACGCCCCGAATCATCACCCGCGCTCCGCACTGGCGGACGAACTCGACCGCCAGGTTTGAGAACGGGCGGATGTCGATGTTCGTCAAATGAGCCGTCGATGCCGCCAGCAGCTCGGCCCGCTCGGCCGGCGAAAAGAGCGCCGCCTTCTCGGTGTTGATGCCAATGCCGACGATGAGCGTATCGACCAGCCGGGCGGCCCGCTCGATCACGTTGAGATGCCCCAGCGTGAGCGGATCGAACGAACCGGTATAGACGGCGATGCGCGAGTCGGAGTGAGTCATCGAAGCGCCTCGTCAAGGGGCGAATACGGCCCGCACGTTCGGCCGCCTGAGATAGAGCGAACCCCACCCATAAACCACCAGCTTGCCCAGCACCAGCAAGTATTGCAGCACCATGCCAAACACCATCGCCCCGCGCATGATTCCCAGCATCGTTTCGACCCCTGCCCGGCCGGGCGAACTGGCCAGCGACTGGCTCAGCCCCTCGAGAAACGTGTTAAAGGCGTTCATCATTTCCATGTTCACCAGCGTCTGCAAAATCATGTGGCCAAGCTCGAACACGATCGCCGCGAGGCACGCCGCCAGCAGCATTTTCCGGCCGCGCTCCTTGAGCCCCAGCCCTTGCAGCCCGCCAAACAGCAGAAACCCCGCCACGAAAATGCGGGCGATCGCGGCCCCCAAAATGCCCGCGAAAAACCGCTGCTGCACGTCGTTCATCTGGTCCTGAAACTGCTGGCTCAGTTGCTGCATTTCGTCGGTCGCGCCGGGGGGATTCTTCGGGCTCATCGCCTTTTGCAGCGTCTCGCCGAGCGCCGCCCCCGCGACGCCGAACAGGCCGCTGGTCACTCCCAGCGCCCCGAGCACGATGCACACCACGCACAGCGCCGTCAGCCAGCCCGGCCGCCGCGAGCCCCCCGTTGCGGCATACGGGGCATCGGGCAGCGTCGGGCTGCGATACGGATCAAGCGCGGAGGGATCGGCCGACATGCGAACTTCCTGAGCGAGCTGTTGCGGAACTGAAATTATCCCCGATAATCGGCCGGCGAAAAACGCCCCAGGGCGTCGTCCAACCAAAGTTTTCGGGTTGGGTGCCACGTCCCACGCTGGCGTGAGCGTACCGTTCTTTCGCCCCGACACGCCCACGTGCCCTGGGCGTGGCACCCGAAGTTTTCGAACTGACCGCGGACTACCTACTTCCTCGCTCGCCCGTGCGCGAGCGGCAGCCAGGCCCCATTTTGCTGGCTGCTGGCCACCGATTGCTGAATGAAATACATCCCTTCGACGCCGTCGTTCACGTTCGGATAAACCGTGTTCACCGGCTCGAATTTCTTCCCCTCGGCCCGCAAAATCATGGCGTCGTAAGCGGCCCGATAAACGTTCGCGAACGCCTCGAAAAACGCCTCCGGATGCCCCGGCGGCAACCGGCTGGCGGCGGCGGCGGCCTGACCCAAATAGGGCCCGCCGCCGCGCGTATAAATCTGGTGCGGCTGGCCGTTCTTCCGCAGAATTAGCGTGTTTGGCTCTTCCTGCCGCCACTGAATCGCCCCCTTCGTGCCGTCGATTTCAATGAACAGGTCGTTCTCGCGGCCGTGGCTGATTTGCGACGCCGTCACCGTGCCCAGCGCGCCATTTTGGAACTTGATGATGGCGGTGCCGTAGTCGTCGAGCTGGCGCCCCGCCTCGAACGATTTGAGGTGGCAACTGATCTCGGCCGGCAAGAGCCCCGTCATGTAGCGGGCCAGGTTATAGGCGTGCGTGGCGATGTCCCCGAAGCACCCCGCCGCGCCGCTCCGTTTTGGATCGGTCCGCCAGGCGGCCTGCTTCTGGTCGCCGGTTTCGAGCCGCGTCCGCAGCCAGCCTTGAATGTAGAACGAGCGAATCGCGTTGATCTCTCCCAACTCCCCCGCCAGAATCATCTCCCGCGCTTGCCGCACCAGCGGATAGCCCGTGTAGTTGTGCGTGACCGCAAACACCACGCCGGTTTTCTCGACCGTGGCGGCGAGCGCCTCCGCCTGGGCGAGGTCGAATGTCAGCGGCTTATCGCAGATCACGTTGAAGCCCGCCTCGGCCGCCGTCTTGGCGATCTCGAAGTGGGTGTGGTTCGGCGTGGCCACGCTCACGAAATCGATCCGCTGATCGGCCGGCAGGGCTTTCTCTTTTTGCACCAGCTCGCCGATCGACGCATAAGCCCGCTCGGCCGGGATGTCGTAATCGGGTGCCGACGCCTTGGCCTTTTCCGGACTGCTCGACAGGCAACCCGCGACCAAAGCGGCCCGGTTGTCGAGCACCGCCGCCGTGGCATGAACGCGGCCGATAAACGCCCCTTGCCCCCCGCCGACGAGGGCCATCCGCAGCTTCCGATTGAGCGATCCGTTGGTAGTCATGGAGAGGTTTCCCGCACAGGTTGCCGTGAGCACGTCGCCAGGCCTCTCCCGTTGCTGGCCTGACTAAGCACCTTGTTGTAGCGTGGCCGCGCGGCGACTGGGAGAGGGAGACGCGGGTCCCGCTAGGTGGCCCGCGAATAGCCGACTACTCCTGCGACTAGCCGGGAACAAACTTGTTCCTGGTTCCTGGTCGCCCGCCGCTTATTGTCCGCGCGGAGGGTCGTACGTTAGCGAGTGATTTCTAACTACGAGCCGCTCAAACACTTGCCCGCTTATTCGCCCCGGCAATGGCCGGCGGTTTACTATAGTTACAAGACTTCCCATAAGCCGCTGGACGAGCGTGCCGCGCCCCGCGAGGTCGGCCCCCAACCAAGGGAATGACCAATGACAAAGCACCAATGACCAATCTCACCTACCGCTCACCTACTCACCACTCACTCCCCGAAAGGTTTCCACTCGTCACCCTCCTTTTCTCCCCATTTTGTGACCTAAGTCCTTATTCAGCCTCCACTTAACCTTGGTTTCCACCCTTTCGACCCCCGTGGAAACCTGCCCGGCCGCGAACCCGCAAAATCCGCCCGAAAATCGCACTTTGCCGCCGCCGTCAGTTTCCACCAGGGCCACACACGGGGGTTTCTGGAAACCTGGTATTAAAACTCCTCGCCAGAGGGGACTCACAACGCTTCACCGCCCACCAAATTGCCAAACATCGCCGACTGAATGCCCGTGCCAAACAATACTGCATATTCGTCCATTTGTATAGAACGCTTTGGACCCCCAAAAGGTTCCCAAAAAATCTCCGTCCCCGGCAAAATTTCGGGAAGTTTTTTTTCCGCCCCGCGGGCGAATCCGACGACGACCAAGCTCCTTCACGCCAGGTGGCTCGCGCGGGGAACTCCTCGGCATGGTTGCCGTTTCCCGCTCATCGACCTAGCGCCAGTCACCGCTCAAGACGAAGGGGGCCCAGTAGTAAGGGGGCAGGCGATTTTGTGGGGTGTCGCCGGTCTCGATGCGGGTCAACCCGCGGGGACCGCGCTCCTTGAGCATCCACAGCTGCGCTTCGCGCAGCGCCTGCAGCTTGCCCATATTCTTGGTCCACAGATTCTCGTAAAAGCGTTCCATCAAATCGCGCGCGGCGTCGTCATCCACCTTCCACAGGCTGGCGACGACACTCTTCGCCCCCGCCACTTGAAAGGCCCGCTGCAAGCCGAGCAGCCCCTCGCCATTGGCGGTCGCGCCGAGGCCCGTTTCGCAAGCCGAAAGCGTGGCCAACTCCAACTGCCGCAGGTCCAGGTCGGCGACTTCCAGTGCGGTGAGCACGCCATCGTCCTTGGTCGGATCCGGCGGCTGGTTGGCCCCCGCGAGCACGATTCCCGACAGCAACCCCGGATGCAGGGTCTCGATGCTCAAAGCCCCCTCTTCGGCCAGCGGCAGCGCCCGCCGAGTCAGCTCCAGCACATACTCCTGGCCGCCGTCGGCAGGGGCGACCTTCACCCGCACGCGCGTTTCGACCTTCCCCCGAATGCGGGCGATCGCGTCGCTTAGCGAAAGCCCGACGAGCGAAGCGAACTCTCCCTCCGCTTCGGCGACCGCCAGCAGCTGGTCTCCCACCTTCAGTCGTCCATCCAATCCAGCGGCCCCGTCCGGCAAGACACGCGTCGCCATCAGCTTGCCGGCATTCACTTCCAGTGCCGCTCCAATGCCCGCCATTTGCGGCAAATCGGCCGGCGCGGCCGGCGGCGAAGCGCCCGCGTGGCGCTGGCCAGCGACATCGATCGGCGCGGAAAGCACGGACTTGAGCTCATCCGGCGCGAAAAAGCCGTGCGTCGCCAGGTGTAGATAGCGAGATCTCACCGCGAACCGCCGCAGCTGCTCCTCGGTCGCCCCCGCCTTGCGCAGCACCTCGACGGGGCTCCCCGGATGCTTGGCCTCGTACGAGTCGCGAACGGCGAGAATCTCGGCCCTGGTCGCGGGCAAGGCCGGCCACTTGCGCAAAATGCCCCCCCGCCCACCGGCGGCAATGCGAGCGGCCACCTGGTCGCCGGCGGCACCGGCTTCGGCCCCGAAATCGACATCCCCCACGAGGCAGAGCGACGGTTCGGATGCCTCGGCCACGCGCGCCGCGAACAGCGCCGGAATCAGCCGCGGAACTGGAACCACCGCCACCCCCAAGCGTTCGATCAGGTATTGCCCCGCGTCATCCACCGGCAACGCGGCCCAAGGAAAGCGGCCCAGGCCACCATCGGGCGAAATCAGCAGCATTTGCGCTTCACCGATTGGCCCTGCCAGCGGCTCCCAGAGCATTCGCCGCAAGTTGCGATGCGATTCCGCCTTGTCGCGCCCACTACCGTAATTCGTCCGCCATGCATCGACCGCCGCGTAAATCGGCGTGCCGGCACCGAGGGGCACGAGCTTCACGCCCCCCGCGGGCTTTACGATGAACGCCGCGAGGCGCGTTTCGTAGTCGTTTTTTTCCACGCTCGTTTGATGCGAATACTCTAGCAGATCGACCAGCACGGCATCCGCCGGCAGGGCGGCTTGAATTTGCCGGACCGAGACTTGCTCCTGAGTTTGGAGCGAGCGAAAAGCGGCACTCAGCCGAGCAAGCTCCTCCTCCAATTGCTGTCGGTCGTTGGTCAGTTGGGCGATCCTTTCGCGCCAGGCGGCGCGGCCATCCTCGGAGGGCACGTCGAGCACGAGGGCCGCCAATTGGCCGGACGTATCCCGCAGCGCTTGCAGGGTCTTCGCCACCTGAGGATCGGCCCCCTCATCCCCCAGCCGGGCCGCGCGCTGCCGGGCCAGCACCGCCCCTTTCCAGACCAACACCTGGGCATAGAGGTCATCCGCTTCCGCGCCACTTTCGGCCACGAGATCGACGTACCAATCGAGATGCCAGCGAAACGCCCCCGCCATCGCCAGCTGCTGCCGCTCGGCTTGCAACTCGGCGACCAGTTCCAGGTGTTTCCGGCGGATCGCGAGTGCCCGCTGATGGAGTGGCTTGGCCGCCGCGAATTCCTTGCGCACCTGATACCAGGAGCCCAGGTTCGTCAGGGTCGTGGCTACGGCGGGGGAATCCGGTCCATAAGCCTTTTCGCGGATGGCCAGGGCCTTGAGATAATGCTCTTCCGCCCTCGGATCGCCGAGGCGCTCGTAGAGCAAGGCCAACTCGCCATGACTATCCGCCAGATCGGGGTGCTCGGGCGGGAGAACTTTCTGGCGAATCGCGAACGCCTCCAAGCACGGCGGGAGCGCCTCGGCGAGCTTGTCTTGCCGGCGGAGCACGTTGGCGAGGCTAGCGAGAGTCGCGGCCGTGTCGTAGTGCTCGTTTCCCAAGGCTTTGCGACGAACCACGAGCGAAGCGATATACCACTGGCGAGCCGTTTCGAGCTGTCCCAGGCGGGCGGCGGCCCAGCCCAGGTTCGCCATGTTGAGTGCCGTGTCGGGATGCTCCGGACCGTTGAACTTGCGGGAAATATCGAGCGCCCGCAAAAACAGGGGAATGGCCTGAGCGTAGTCGCGCAGGTCCATGTACACCAGGGCCAGGTTATTCAGCGAGATGCCGGTCTGCGGGTGAGTGGGTCCGAGTTTTCGCTCGCGGATCGCCAGCGCCCTGGCCAAATGCTGGCGAGCGGGCGCGTAATCAGAGCGCGAGCTGTAGAGCAGACCGAGGTTGTTGAGGCAAAAGGCGATGTCGAGACTATCCTTGCCGGCGGTCTTCTCCGCGATGGCAATCGCTCGCAATCCCGCCTTTTCGGATTCGGCCGCCAGTCCCATGCGCGAATAGAGCAGGCATAGATGATTGAGCGAGTATCCGACCAGGCGGTCGTCCGGGCCAAGCTGCTTTTCGCGGAGGGCCAATGTTTTCTCATAGAACTCGCGAGCCTTGGTGAAATTTCCCATCCGGTCGTGGCTGGCCCCCAGTTCACTGAGGCTACGAATGGTGCTCAGATGCTCCGGCCCCAGCGCCTGCTCGCGGATGGCGTAGGCCCGCTCGCGGAGCGCGAGCGATTGGGGATAGTCCCCCAGTTCGATCTGGTTGTCGGCCAGGTCGGCCAGGTTCGCGGCCACGTCGGCATGCTCTGGCCCCAGTAGCTTCTCGCGAATCGACAGCCCCCGCTGATACATTTCCAGGGAGTCGCGATACCGGCCCGCTTCGTAGTAGGCCCAGCCAATGGCATTCAGGCAAATCGCCATGCTTAGGGTTTCTGGTCCTTGCTCGTGAATTTTGAGCGCGCGGCGCAGGTGGTCGTGTGCTTCGTCGAAACGGCGCAGGCCGGTAAGGTTGTGACCGATGTCCTTCAGCAGAATGGCGACTTTCGCCTGGTTGGTCGGATCCAGCTTCTCGAAGAGCGCGAGGGCCCGCTGCTTGAGCTTCAGTCCCTCTTCGTATTGAAGCGCGGTATAGTGCGTTCCGCCAAGTTCATCAAGGCACCGGGCGACATCGAGGCTCTCGGGCGCAAGCGATTCGAGGCTCGCCAGCTGCCGGCGGCGAAACTCAATCGCCTTTGCATAGTCGCGGAGCGCGTAATAATCGCTGGCGATGTTCGCGCAGGTGACGGCGATGTCCGTGGCATTCACCGGCGATTGCTGTTCGTAAATCGCGAGCGACCGCTGCTGAATCGCGAGGGCCTCGGAGTACTTGTTATCGCTGTAGAATGCCGCGCCAAGCCGATTGAGGCAGCCCGCCGTTTGGGCGCTCTGGGGATCGAGCTTCTCGAGGATCGCCAGTTCTCGGCGGCGAAATTCGATCGCCCTCGGGTAGTCTTCGAGGGCATAGTGGTCCGAGGCGACGTTTCCATATTGCCATGAGAGCTGCTCGCTCTCCGCGGGCAGGATTTTCTCGTAGATCGCGAGGGCCTCGGTCTGTAGCCGGAGCGCTTCTCGATAGTCTTGCTGAAAGTAGCCGCAGCGCCCCGCCGCGTTGAGAGCGGACGCCACGGTCTCGGAGTTTCGACCGTAAAGTTTTTCAAAAAGCGCGGCGGCACGCAGGTGCCCGGCTTTGGCGGTCGCGTGGTCCTTCAACCACTCTTGCGTGACCGCGAGATTCGAGACGCTGAGGGCCAGGTCGGGATGCCGTTCCGGCAAGGTGGCTTCGCGGCCTTGCAAAACCTGTTGGCTCGCCGCGAGCGAAGCTTGATAATCGCCGAGGGCCAAATGCACGAGCGCCAACTCGTTGAGTGCTTGCATCGTCCGCGGGTGCGGTGCGCCGAGAAGCTCTGAGGTCGTCTTATGCGCCGACCGAGCCAGGGGGAGAGCCTCGGCGGCCTTTCCAGCGAGCCGCAGTTGTGTGGATCGCGTGTTGTCGCCAAAGGCCGCTCGGACGCGAACGCGCTGATCAATCGAGAGCTTTTCGAGCCGATCGACGTCGGCGACCAGTTGGCGCGCATCGAAAGTGCCCCCGTCATCTTTCCCAAAAAGTTCCTCGTGCAACTCCGCCGCTTGCTGGGCCGTGGCGCGAGCGGCGGCGAAATTGTCGCTATCGAGCTGAGCGTTCGCCAAGGTCCGCATGGCGGCGAAACCGAGATTGGTTTTGGCTTGGCCTTGCTTCTTCAGCTCGTCGAGAGCCGCTTGGGCAGTTTCGACGGCTTTCGACAACTCGGCCGATGGAGACGCGGGCTGCTCTTGCGCCGCCGCCAACGCTGCCCACCAGAAAAAGGCCCAGCCCAAGCAAAAAATGAGGCCACGCATGCCATACCTCGCGGTTCACCGCAATCATAGCAGCGGCCGCGCGGGGTTGCAAAACTAGCTGCAACGAGTGGTTTCGCGGTCGGTGGCCGATGGACACATTCCGCAACTCACGGCGCGAGCAGCAGGCGGCTGGGGGCTTCGAGATAGTCGATCACGTCGTTCAGAAAGCGGGCGGCGGTGGCGCCATCGACGAGGCGGTGGTCGTAGGCCAGCGAGAGGGGCATCATCAGCCGGACGGCAATTTCGTCATCGACGACGACCGGCATTTTGCGCGAGCGGCCGACGAGCAAGATGGCGACTTCGGGGGTGTTGATAATGGGCGTGCTATAAGTGCCGCCAACCGCGCCGAGGTTGCTGATGGTGAAGGTGCTCCCTTGCAGGTCGGCCAGGCTGAAGCTGCCGTCGCGGACGTTGTCGGCCAGGGCGGCGAGCGAGCGGGCGATGTCGGCAATGCTCAGCTCGTCGGCCCGGCGGAGGCTGGGCACCACGAGCCCCCGGTCGGTATCGACCGCGATGCCGATATTCACATACTCCTTATAAATGATCTGATCTTGCTCGGGATCGACGGCGGCGTTGATGGTGGGATGGTTGCGCAGGGCGCTGGCGACCGCCTTGATGACGAAGGGCAGACTGGTGAGCTTGATTCCCTTTTTCGCGTAGTCGTCCTTGCTGCTGACGCGGATTTTTTCGAGCTCGGTGACGTCGGCATCGTCGAAGTTGGTGACGCGCGGGCAGGTCATCCAAGATTCGTGCATCTTGGCGGCGATTACCTTGCGGATTTTGGGCATCTTCTCGACGCGGATCGGCCCCCACTGGTCGTGGGCGGTGGCGGTGCCGCCCTTTTTGCCGGCGGGGCTGGCGGCAGCTTGCTGGCTGGTTTGGCGAACGACGGCGAGGACGTCCTCGCGGGTGATCCGGCCGCTGGGGCCGGTGCCGGCGACGCGGGCCAAATCGACGCCGACCTCGCGGGCAAAGCGGCGGACTGCCGGGCCGGCGGCGACGCCCCCATCGGACGCTGGCTCGACCAAGGCGACCGGGGCGGGGCTGGGGGCGAGGGGCTGGGGGCTGGGGGAGGACCGTGGAGCTGGCGGCGCAGGAGCTGGTGGGGCTGGCTTGGGAGGCGCGGGCTTGGGGGCGGCGGGAGCGACAGCCGCCGGGGCTGGCTTGGGCGGAGCGACCGCGGCCGGCTTTGCGGCGGGGGCCGCCGGCTTGGGGGGAACGGGCGGGGCACCGCTGGCGGCAGCCGCTTCGAGCGTCAAAAGCAGCGTGCCGACGGAAACTTTTTGTCCCGACGCGACATGCACCTTGAGCACTTTGCCGGCCGCCGAGCTGGGGACCTGCATCGTCGCCTTGCCGGTTTCGATTTCCAGGATGCCTTGGTCCTTGGAGATGACATCCCCCGGCTTGACCAGCACTTCGAGGATATCGCCGTCGTCCACGCCGTCGCCAAGGTTGGGAAGTTTGATGTCGGTGGCCATGAGAATTAGTCAGCTGTGAGCAAAAGCGGGCGTGAAAATTGCAATCAATCGATGGGCTATTTGAGATCCATGTGTTTGGCATGAAGCAAGCGATGGCCGAGCACATCGACGGCAGCTTGCGAATGTTCTAGCGGGATGTATCCCAGCAGCGGCTCGTAAATTTCGTCGGCGGGCTGCACGTCCACGAACAATACTTCGCTGAAAACGGGTCGAAAACCCTCGATCTGGATTTTGACGGGGCCCACGACTTCTCCCTCGACAATCGTCTGTGTCGCGGTCTCCAATTCCAGCGTCTCGATCGACTTCAGTTGACCTAACCGCTCTTTCCAGGCGGAAGGCAACACCATGTGCGACGCCCCGGTATCGACCAGCGCATCGCACCGCAAGCGCTTGGATTCATCCAAAGCATTGACGATGGTCACGGAGGCGATGAGGCGTCCCATGTGCGTAACTCTGTGCGGGCAGGCCGATACTTAGGCGAAATACGGATCGATCTTCTCGGGATTCACGCCCAAGTCTTTGATCGCATGGGCGACGACGCTCGCCTCGACCACGCCCCGCCGGCTGAGCCGATAAAGCGTGGCGATGACGATGCACTCGGCATCGACCTCGAAGTGTCGGCGGAGGGCTTCGCGGGTTTCACTGCGCCCCATGCCGTCGGTGCCGAGGGCATAGAGCTCTCCGGGCACCCAGCGGGCAATTTGCTCCGGTAGGGCGCGGACATAATCGGAGGCGGCGATGAACAGCCCCTCTTCGCCGGCGAGCAGCTCTTCGACGTAGCTCTTTTTGGCGGGCTGATCGGGGTGGAGCATGTTCCAGCGCTCGCACTGGTGGGCATCGCGGCGCAGCTCGGTATAGCTGGTGGCGCTCCACAAGTTCGAGGCGATGCCGTACTTCTCGGCGAGCATTTCCTGAGCCATTTCCGCATAACGCAGGATGGCCCCGCTGCCGAAGAGGTTCACCTTGGCGCGGGCGTTATCGACGGCGCGCGTTTTGAACTTGTACATCCCGTTCACGATGCCCTGCTCGATGCCGGCGGGCATTTCGGGGTGGATATAGTTCTCGTTTCCGGCCATCAGGTAGTAGATGGCGGTTTCGCCGTCTTCGTACAGCCGCTTCATGCCGTCCAAAATGATGACCGCCATTTCATAGGCATAAGCCGGGTCGTAGGCCCGCACGTTGGGGAAGGCGATGGCATTGAGCAGGCTATGGCCGTCTTGATGCTGCAGTCCTTCGCCGTTGAGCGTGGTTCGGCCGGCGGTGCCGCCGATCAAAAAGCCCTTGGCCCGCATGTCTTGAGCGGCCCAGATCAGGTCGCCAATTCGCTGGAAGCCGAACATCGAGTAGTAGATGAAAAACGGAATCATGTTGATGCCGTGCGAGCTATACGCCGTGCCCGCCGCATTGAAGCTGCTCATGGAGCCGGCTTCGGTGATCCCCTCTTCGAGAATCTGGCCGTTCTCCGATTCCTTATATTTCGCCAGAATGTGCGAATCGACCGGCTCATAAAGCTGGCCGACATGCGAATAGATGCCGATTTCGGCGAACATCCCCTCCATGCCGAAGGTGCGCGATTCGTCGGGGACGATCGGCACGACGTATTTGCCTACCTGTTTGTCTTTGCACAGTTTGCGCAGCAGGCGGACGAAGCCCATCGTGGTAGACATCTCTTTCCCCTGGCTGCCGCCGAGAAACTCCTTGTAGTCGGCCAGCTTGGGGGTTTCGGTTTTCGGATGCGCGGTCGGCCGGCTGGGGGTTGGGCCACCCAGCGCCTTCCGCCGCTCCGCCAGGTATTTCATCTCCGCGCTGCCGGCCGGGGGCTTGTAGAACGGGGCTTCGGCCACTTCGCTATCGGAAATTGGGATGCCAAAGCGGGTGCGAAATTCGAGCAGCTCTTCTTCGTTGAGCTTTTTGTTGTTGTGGGCGATGTTCCGCCCTTCGCCCGCTTCCCCCAGGCCATAGCCTTTGACCGTTTTCGCAAGGATCACCGTCGGACGATCTTTCGACGCGACCGCCTCGGCATAGGCGGCATAGACCTTCTCGGGATCGTGGCCGCCGCGGCGGAGCTTGACCAGCTTCTCGTCGGTGTAGTTTTCGACCAGCTTTGCCAGTTCCGGGTATTTGCCGAAGAAATCCTCGCGAATGTACGAGCCGGGCATCACGATGTACTTCTGATACTGCCCATCGACCACCTCCTCCATCCGCTTCACCAAGAGGCCCGTTTCGTCTTGCTCTAAGAGCGGATCCCAGTCGTCTCCCCAAACGACCTTGATCACGTTCCAGCCAGCGCCGCGGAACAGCCCTTCCAGCTCTTGAATGATCTTGCCGTTGCCACGGACCGGGCCATCCAGCCGCTGCAAGTTGCAATTGATGACGAAGATCAGGTTGTCGAGCTTTTCGCGGCCAGCGAGGGTGATCGCGCCGAGCGTCTCCGGTTCGTCGCATTCGCCATCGCCGAGGAAGGCCCAAACTTTGCGCCCGGTGGTATCTTTGATTCCCCGATCCTTCAGGTATTCGTTGAACCGGGCCTGATAGATGGCCATGATCGGCCCCAGGCCCATCGAAACCGTGGGGAATTCCCAGAAATCGGGCATTAGCCAGGGATGCGGATAGCTGGAAAGCCCGCGCGTTGGCTGCAGCTCGCGGCGGAAATGCTCCAGGTTCTCTTCGCTCAGGCGGCCTTCCAAAAAAGCCCGCGAATACATGCCGGGCGAGGCATGCCCTTGGAAATAGATGAGGTCGCCGCTGTAGCCATCGTCGCCGCGGCCGCGAAAGAAATGGTTGTAGCCCACTTCATACAGCGTGGCGGACGAGGCAAACGTGCTGATGTGCCCGCCAAGACCGTCATAGTGCTTGTTGGCCCGATGGACCATCGCCATCGCGTTCCAACGGATGATGCTCTTGATCCGCCGCTCCAACTCGCGATTGCCCGGATAACGCGGCTGGCGGCTTTTGGGAATCGTATTGATGTAGGGGGTGTTGAGCGGGCGCGAAACACTCACCCCCTTCTCCGAGGCTTCGTTTTCGAGCACCGAAAGGAGATAGCGCACGCGCTCGGGACCCTTGGTGCCGAGCACATAGGCCAGCGAATCGAGCCACTCTTGCGTTTCCACCGGATCAAGGTCGAGCGCGGGGACCGGTTGGCCGTTGAGTGGCTCGTCGGCAAGGGCTTCGGTCTCTTGGGCGGCAGCTTCGAGATTGGCATCAGACATGAGGGGAACCTGCGAGACGGGCGCGGAAGCTAGGTAAACCTATCTCCCCGTCGAGTCAACAAAGAGGGGCGGAATGGGAAAAAACCCGCCATTGCCCTCCGGCAAGGCAGGCTCACGTCGGCTCCGGGCACCGTCCGCCCCGGGCCAGGTGCTACATCCGTTTCGGCTAATACATTGTCTGCGCGGAATCTGTCCAAGTAAAGGTGTCCTTGGCGGTGAAGTGATGGTTTGCCCAGACTTCGTGCGGAAATCCGCCGACCGGCCCTTTCGGGGCAATTGGGAGGGGACTATAGTTCGTGAATTGTGAACAGTTGCCGACCTCGCCGGAGGTTGGCGGTCCGCTCGCTGGTGGTTGGTTTCCGACTTCCTTGCACGCCCCGCCGTCTTTCGCAGGCCGGGCAACTGTTAGGTGTTTCTGTGTCTTTTGGTGCAAGGATTTGTCGCAGTGGCTAAGCGGATTTATGTGGGCAATTTGCCCTGGGCGTATTCCAACACGGACCTTGAAAATCTCTTCAAAACCTATGGCGAAGTCGCGTCCGCCGAGGTCATCATGGATCGCGACACCGGCCGCTCGCGTGGCTTCGGTTTCGTGCAAATGGCTAGCGAAGCTGACATGGAGCCGGCCATCAACGCGCTGAACGGCACGGATTGCAACGGCCGCCCCCTGGTGGTGAACGAAGCCCGCGAGCGCGAGCAGCGCGGCGGTGGCGGCCGCGGCGGATATGGAGGCGGTGGAGGAGGCGGTGGTGGTTATGGCGGCGGCGGTGGCGGCTATGGTGGTCGCGGTGGCGGCGGCCGCGGAGGAGATGGTGGTGGTGGTGGTGGCGGTGGCGGTGGTTACGGCGGCGGCGGGTACGGCGGCCGCGAAGGGGGTCGCCGGTACTAGGCGATTCGGTGACGCACTTATCATGGCTGCCAAAACCAAACGCCGACAACGACGCCAGCCCGCCCCCGGCCGCAAATCTCTGGCGGGCGGCGGGCGGATGGCGACTCCCGCCCGGCCCGAGTTTCCCCCGGCACCCTGGACACACAAGCTGACGATGGCGATTGCCGTCGTCCTGCCGTTTGTCGGTTGCGTGGTTGCCATTGCGCTGGCGTGGCGGTGGGGCTTCATGGGCTGGCTCTACCTGGGCCTCTTGATCGGCGGCTGGCTGGCGACGGGCCTGGGGATCACCGTCGGCTTTCATCGTTTGTTGACGCACCGCTCGTTCGACACTTATCGCTGGGTCAAGCTGGTCTGGATGACGCTCGGCGCCCTCTCCATCGAGGGTTCGCCCCTCGTCTGGTGCGCGGTCCATCGCCGCCACCACGAATTCAGCGACCTGCCGGGCGACCCACATTCGCCCCACCTGCACGGCACTGGCTGGTGGAACTCGCTCCGCGGCCTGTGGTATGCCCAAACCGGCTGGCTCTTCACGGGCTACTGGAGCTCGCCCGATTTGCAGCGTTATGTGCCGGATTTATTGGCCGATAAGGCCCTCGTCACGGTCGATCGTTTCTATTACCTCTGGGTGCCGCTCAGCTTGGGAATTCCGACGCTGATCGGCGGCCTGGCGACGATGACCTGGCAAGGGGCGCTGCTCGGCTTTCTGTGGGGGGGCCTCGTGCGGGTGTTCATCACGCACCACATTACCTGGTCGATCAACTCGATTTGCCACGTCTTCGGCCGGAAGGAATTCGCTTCGCACGACGATTCGCGCAACAACTGGCTCTGCGGCCTCTTGGGGCACGGCGAAGGGTGGCATAACACGCATCACGCTTTCCCCACTTCCGCCCGGCACGGCCTCGCCTGGTGGCAATTCGACACCAGTTGGCTCATCATTCGAGGGATGCAACTGGTTGGCCTGGCCTGGAATGTGCGGCTCCCCAGCGAAAGCGCCATCGCCGCCAAGCGACTCGCCTCCTAACGTGGGCAGGCGACTCGTCTGTCGTGTACAATCCTGCTGTGTCCGACGAATCCACTCCCGCCGTCCATCCCCCTTCCCCGCTGCTTTCCTGGCTGCGCTTGATGCGCTTGCCGAACGTCTTCACGGCCCTGGCCGATGTGACGATGGGTTTCGCCGTCAGCCGGCAATCGCTCGAGCCACTGGGGGCGTTCATCTGCATCGCGGCGGCGTCGGCCTTGCTGTACACCGCCGGCATGGTGCTGAACGACGTGTTCGACGTCGAAATCGACCGCCGCGAGCGGCCCGAGCGACCGTTGCCCAGCGGTCGGATTCCGTTTCCCCTGGCGCGGGCCTTCGGCTGGCTGCTCTTGATTCTGGGAGTCGCTTTTGCCTGGCTGGCGGGCCTCGCCTTCGCCCGCGAAGCGGCCCTGCCGTGGCGCAGCGGCGCGGTGGGCACGGTGCTCGCGGTGCTGGTGGTGGCTTACAACGCCTTCCTCAAGCGGACGCCGCTTGGGCCCATCGGCATGGGGGCCTGCCGCTTCGCGAATGTGCTGCTCGGCCTGAGCCTGGCCCAGTTCGTGCTGCCGGATTCGCGATTGGGATACGACACGTTTCAATGGCTCACCGCCGCCGGCATTGGCGTGTACATCGTGGGCGTCACGTGGTTCGCCCGGCAAGAAGCGGAATCGAGCCGCGCGTGGCAATTGATCGCGGCAATGGCGGTGATGTCTGCCGGCGTCGCTGTGCTTGGCGTGGCCGGGCAATATGCCGAGCTGCGGCTGCGGGCCGAGTTTTATTGGCTCTTACTCGCCCTATTGATCCTGACGGTCCTTCGCCGCAGCCTGATGGCGGTGGTCGATCCCAGTCCCGGCCGCGTGCAAGTCGCCGTCAAGCACGCTATTCTGTCCATCATCTGGCTCGATGCCGCGATTTGTGCGGCGACCGGCCCCGCCGGCTACTATGGCTTTGCCATCGCCCTGCTGCTCGTGCCCGCCCTGCTGCTCGGGCGGTGGGTCTATTCGACGTGACGCTGAGTTGGGCGCGACACTCAATGGGAGTGCCGATAGTGATACGCTCGACCTGTGGTGCTATCGTAAGCCGCGTACACGCCTCGATCTTCGCACGCCCAGTTATAGAACAGCCCCTTGGTAATCGTGATTGATTCTGGCCCGGTTAGATCGCGCCGCAAGGCGAAGTAGCGCTGAATTGTGTACGGCGCAGTGATCGTGCGAATCGGAACGTTTGCGGCATCCGACTCCAGAGACCCAATTCTTGCTGCGACCCATGCCCGAAATTCTCCTTCGTCGCAAGTGAACTCGCAGGCGATGGTTCCACGG
>JANRLS010000078.1:0-23458 GCA_033762315.1 Pirellulaceae bacterium | reverse complement strand
GAAAGCCCTTGCGGAGGAAATGCCACTTCTGGCCGAGGGCCTTCCACGGCGTGATTTCTTCCGGGGCGACGGCGGCTTTGTCGGTGAATTTCTGAAAGCCCGTCACCGCCTCTTCAAGAAACGACCAGAACTCCGGCGTGTCGATTTCCGCCAGCGTGTGAACCCGGATTTCGACCTCTTGCCACGGGCCGCGGAGCGTTTTCACCTTGACGCGCGGCTCGTTGCCATAGATTGGCAGGTCGGCCAGTTCGTTCAGCGTTTTCAGCTCGATGCGGCTTTGCAGCTCGTCGCGCTTGAAGGTGCCCCGATAGACGCGGAACTTGAGCTTCACCAGCCAGGTTTCGCCCGTGATGGCATGAAAGAACCAGCCGTCGGACTTTTTATCGGCCGAGATTTCGACGACGCTCCGCTCGCTCCAGTCGGTTTCGGCGAAATCCCCCAGCTCGTGAATCCGATCGACGACCCGCTCCAAGATGCGGCCATCCCACTTGCACGGCTCGCCATTGCGGCCGACGCGCCCTTCGGTGTGCCACTTGCGACCATCGGCTTCCCATGGCATTTTGGCGGTGCGGCCGACTTCGGTGATGTCGAGGTCCGTCTCGCGCTGCTCGAACTCCTCGGCCGGGTTGTACGGTTTGCGGGCCGCGAACGGGCCGGCGGCGAGGACGGGGGCGAGAGCGACGGCGGTGTGGGAATGCAAGGAAAGAGAGGGAGAGGGGGAGAGGGGGAGAGGGGGAGACTTGGATTTCTTCCGCTCTCCCCCTCTCCCATTCTCCCCGTCTCCCCCTCTTCGCGCAACCGTTTGCTCCACAATCTGCTCCGGCGTCCCGCACGCGACAACGCTCCCCCCCCCTTCGCCCGCTTCCGGGCCGAGGTCGATTACCCAGTCGCACGATTTGATGATGTCGAGATTGTGCTCGATGACGACAACCGTGTTCCCCAGATCGACGAGCCGCTGCAGCACTTCCAGCAGCTTGGCGAGGTCGTCGAAATGGAGGCCGGTCGTCGGCTCGTCAAGGAGGTAGAGCGTGCGGCCCGTGTCGGGGCGGGAAAGCTCGGCGGCCAACTTCACCCGCTGGGCCTCGCCGCCGGAGAGCGTGGGTGCCGATTGGCCGATGGTGAGATAGTCGAGCCCCACGTCGCAAAGCGTCTGCAAAATGCGGCGGATTTTGGGGATGTTCTCGAACAGCTTCACCGCGTCGCCGCAGGTCATGTCGAGCACGTCGCTGATTGAGCGGCCATGGAAGGTGACCGCGAGCGTTTCGGGGTTATAGCGCTTGCCGCGGCATGTTTCGCACTCGACCCACACGTCGGGGAGAAAGTGCATTTCGATCCGCCGCTGGCCGTTGCCCTCACAGGCTTCGCACCGGCCGCCGGGCACATTGAAGCTGAACCGGCGGGCGGAGTAGCCGCGGAGCTTCGCCTCCGGGAGCTGCGCAAACAGCGTGCGGATCAGCTCGAAGGCCCCGGTGTAGGTGGCCGGGTTGCTGGTCGGTGAATTCCCTAGCGGCTGCTGATCGACGCGGATCACCTTGTTAATGTGCTCCAGGCCGTTGACTCCATCGTGCTTGCCCGGCACCACCGCCGCCCGGTGCAGTTTGCGGGCGATGGCCGAATAGAGAATGTCATCGACCAGCGTGCTCTTGCCGCTGCCGCTGGGGCCGGTGATGGCGGTCAGCGTGCCGAGTGGGAACTGAACGGTGATGTTTTTGAGGTTGTTGTGGCGGGCCCCGACCACGGTGATGGTGGGGCGGTCGATGAGGTCGGAGTTCAAAGTTCCAGGTTCAAGGTTCAGAGTTGAGGGAACGTTTTTGTCCTTCTTCCTTGAACTTTGAACTTTGGACTTTGAACCTTGAACTCCCTCCCCGTTCACCCGCCGGTTCGTCGGCACCGGAATCGCCTTCTTGCCGCTGAGATATGGCCCGGTGACGGAATCCTTGCACTTGCCGAGCTTGCTGGGGGTCGCGTCGGCGACGAGTTGGCCGCCAAGCCGGCCGGCACCGGGGCCGAAGTCGAGAATGTGGTCCGAGTTTTCGATCACTTCGCGATCATGCTCGACGACAATCAGCGTGTTTCCCAGATCGCGCAATTTCTGCAGGGCCCGCAAGAGCCGCGTGTTATCGCGCGGATGCAGGCCGATCGTCGGCTCGTCGAGGACATACAGCACGCCGCACAGGCCGCTGCCAAGCTGGCTGGCGAGACGAATCCGCTGGGCTTCGCCGTTGCTCAGGGTCGCGGCAGGGCGACTGAGGGAGAGATAATCGAGCCCCACGTCGAGCAAAAATTGCAGCCGCCCAGTGATTTCGCGGGCCAATTCGCCGGCGATTTTCTGCTCGCGGGTGGTCAGGTTCCAGGCGTGAATTTCCTGGCCCAGTTCGCTAAGCGGCAGTTGCCCCAATTCTCCAATCGACTTGCCGCGGAAGCGGACCGCGGCCGCGTCGTCGCGCAGCCGGCTGCCGTCGCAGGTCGAGCAGGCGACTTCGCCCACCAGATGCTCCAGGCGCACGCGCAGGCTGGGGGACAGCTTCGAGGTCTCTTCAAGAGCGGGGTAGAGACCTTTGAATTGAAATCTGAAGTTCCAAGTTCCAGGTTCAAAGTTCAAAGTTGACGAGTCATCTTTGCGTTTTGACTTTGAACTTGGAACCTTGAACCTTGAACCTTCTCCGACGTCGTACCACTGCTCGCCCGTGCCGTGCAAAATCATCCGCCGGTGCTTGGCGGAGAGCCGCTCGAAGGGAACGTCGAGCGGAATGTCGGCACCGCGGCCAAAAGCTTCGAGCATGGCTCGGGCGACGGGCTGGCTAAGATTCGGCCACAGGTCTAGTGCTCCGGCCGCGAGCGAGAGCTTGGGATCGCGCAGCAAGGCGGCGGGATTAGCGCCAATCTGGACACCGAGACCTTCGCACGTTTTGCACCAGCCGAGCGGGCTGTTGAACGAAAAACTGTGCGGGGTGAGCGGCTCGAAGCTACGGCCGCACTTTTGGCAGGCCAGGTGCTGGCTGTGCACGATCACCTCCCACTTCGGCTCGGGGAGCGTCTCGCTGACGACCGCCAGATGCAGGACCCCTTTGCCCAGGGCCAGGGCGTTTTCGACGCTTCCCGCGATTCGCGAACGAGATTCCTCCTTGACGGTGATCCGGTCGATAACGACTTCCACCTTGTGCTTGCGTCGGCGGTCGATTTCCGGCACGCTGTCGAGCGGGTGGGTGTGGCCGTCGATCCGGACGCGCGTATAGCCGGTGGAGCGCAGCTGCTCCCACAAGGCCGCATATTGCTGGCCGACCTCGATCTCGACCGGGGCCATGACATAGAGCTTTTGCCCGTCCGGCAGGGCCAGAACGCTATCGACCACCTGGTCGGCCGATTGCGTGCCGACCGGAATTTCGCAGGCCGGGCAATATAGCTGACCCAGCCGGGCCATCAGGATGCGCAGATAGTCGTAAATCTCGGTGACGGTGCCGACGGTCGAGCGGGGGGTGTGGCCGAGGTTTTTCTGCTCGATGGCGATGGCGGGCGAGAGACCGTCGATATGATCGACCGCCGGCTTTTGCATTTGGGCGACGAACTGCCGGGCGTAAGCGCTGAGCGATTCGACATACCGCCGCTGCCCCTCGGCATAGATCGTGTCCATCGCCAGCGAGCTTTTGCCGCTTCCCGATTTGCCGCAAAAGACGGTCATTTTGTCGCGCTCGATCCGGGCATCGACCCCCTTGAGGTTGTGCTGCTTGGCACCGCGAACCGTGATGTGGGTCGCCAGTTCGACCGCAGCCTTCTTTCCCTTGCCATTCAGCTTGCCGGCCGCCTCGCGCATCGCCGCGGCGAAGGTGCCGTCGAGAACCGGGGCGAGGGATTCGCCGGTATGAGAACGAAGTCCGTCCCCCTCGCTCGCGCTTCGGGCTTGTGTGGCATACTCCGCAACCTCCTCCGGCGTGCCAACGACGACAATCTCCCCGCCGCCGTCACCCCCTTCTGGGCCGAGGTCGATCAGCCAGTCGGCCGTTTTGATCACGTCGAGATTGTGTTCGACAACGAGCACCGTGTTGCCGGCTTCGACGAAGTTGTGTAGCACCTTGAGCAGCAGGTGAATATCGGCAAAGTGCAGGCCGGTGGTCGGCTCGTCCAGGAGATACAGCGTCTTGCCGGTGCTTTTTTTGACCAGCTCGCGGGCGAGCTTAATGCGTTGAGCCTCGCCGCCGGAAAGCGTGGGGGAGGGCTGGCCGAGCTTGAGATAGTCGAGCCCCACGTCGTGCAGCGTTTGCAGCTTGTGGCGGACGTGCGGCACGTTCTCGAACAGCACCAGCAGTTGCTGGATGTCCATCTCCAGCACGTCGGCGATCGACTTGTCCTTGAATTTGACTTGCAGCGTCTCGCGGCTGAAGCGTTTCCCTTCGCATACCGGGCAGGTGACCCAGACATCGGCCAGAAAATCCATCTCCAGCCGGTTGCTGCCGTTCCCTTCGCAGGCCTCGCAGCGGCCTCCTTCGACATTGAAGCTGAAGCGGCCCGGCTTGAAGCCGCGGCGTTTGGCTTCCGGCAGTTGGCAGAACAAATCGCGGATTTCGTCGAACACCTTGATGTAGGTGCCGGGGTTGCTGCGCGGCGTGCGGCCGATGGGGGTTTGGTCGATGGCGATCAGCTTGTCGAGATGCTCCAGTCCTTCGATGGCCCGGTGAGCACCGGGGTTTCCTTCGCCTTTGTTCAAGTCGCGGTGCAGCGTTTCGACCAAGATGTCGCTAACCAGCGAGCTCTTGCCGCTGCCGGAAACGCCGGTGACGCAGACGAACATGCCGAGCGGGATATCGACGTCGATGTTTTTGAGGTTGTTGTGGGTCGCACCCTTGATGCGGAGCCAGTTTTCGGCCGGCGCGCGGCGGGTGGCGGGAACTTCGATCTGCTTCTCGCCGGAGAGGTACTTGCCGGTGAGGCTCTCCGGGTTTTTGGTCACCTCGCCGGGCGAGCCTTGCACGACGAGCTTGCCACCGCGAACGCCGGGGCCGGGGCCAAAATCGATGATCTGGTCGGCAGCCCACATCGTCTCCTCGTCGTGCTCGACGACGACGACGGTGTTGCCCATATCGCGCAGGCGGCGCAGCGTGCGGAGGAGGCGGTCGTTGTCGCGCGGGTGCAGGCCGATCGAAGGCTCGTCGAGGATATACAGCACGCCGACCAGCCCGCTGCCGATTTGGCTGGCGAGGCGAATCCGCTGCGATTCGCCGCCGGAAAGCGTGGGGGCCGTTCGGTCGAGCGTTAGATACTCCAGCCCCACGTCGATCAAAAAGCCAAGCCGCGTGCGAATTTCCTTGAGCACCTCGGTGGCGATGAACTGCTGCGTGTCGTTGAGATCGAGCTTCTCGAAGAATGCGGCCGCGGCGGTGATCGAAAGGCCGCAGACCTGGGGGAGGGTGAGGGAATTTGGCGATCCCTCGCTTGCGCTGCGGGCTTGTGTCAGAGAGGTCACCCGCACCGACCGCGCTTGCGGCAAGAGCCGCTGGCCGTGGCAATCGGGGCAGACGACCATGCTCATGTATTTTTCGAGCTGGCGAATTTGTGTTTTGCTTTTGCTGCTCCGGTACCGATTGGTCAGATCGGGAACGAGCCCCGCGAACTTGCCCCCATACATCATCGGCTTGTTGCCGCCACGCCAGGTGTAGGTGATGTGCTCGTTGCCAGTGCCGTGCAGCCAGAGCTTTTGCAGCTCCGGATCGAGCTTTTCCCACGGCGAATCGAGCATGGTGCCCGCTTTGAGCTCGCGTTTCCGCTCGATGGTGTCGGCCACTCCCTGATAGATGTGCCGCCGCCACCGCCCCAGGCTTTGCCAGGGGCCGATGAGCTCGAAACAGCCTTCTTTGAACGAGATTTTCGGAAACGGCACCAGCAGCACGGGATCGAACGAGTATTTCACTCCCAGCCCGTCGCACTGCGGGCACATCCCTTGGGGGCTATTGAAACTGAAAAGCTGGGGACTTGGCGGCTCGAACGACAGGCCGCAGTGGGTGCAGGCGTAAGCGGACGAGAAGAGCATGTCGCCCGCGCGGGCCGCTGGACGACGTTTGCTCTTTCTCCCACTCTCCCTCTCTCCCTCTCCCCCACTCTCTGCATCCGAGGGGGATACTGGGGGAGGGGGAGAGGGGGAGCCGGATTCGAGCGCAATCATGAGGCTCCCCTGCCCCAACCGCAGCGCCAGTTCGACCGCTTCGGCCAGGCGGGGGCGAATGTCCCCTTTCATCACGAGTCGATCGACGACGACTTCGATGTCGTGCCGCATCTGGCGGTCGAGCGAAAGGTTGTCGCTAAGCTGAACGACGTTCCCATCGACGCGGGCGCGGACAAAGCCCTGTTTCAGCAAATCCTCGAATAAATCCTTGTATTCCCCTTTCTGCTGCCGGATCAGCGGCGCGAGGACCGAGAACTTCGCCCCCGATTCAAGCTGCAAGATGCGGGCGAGAATCTCCTCGCGCGATTGGGCGGTGATGATCCGGTCGCACTGCGGGCAATGCCCCTGGCCGACGCGGGCAAAAAGCACGCGCATATAATCGTAGATTTCGGTGACGGTGCCGACGGTCGAGCGAGGGTTATTGCCGGCCGATTTTTGGCTGATCGAGATCGAGGGGGAGAGGCCGCCGATGAAATCGACCTCCGGCTTGGGCATTTGCCCCAAAAAGTGCCGGGCATAGCTGGAGAGGCTTTCGACATACCGCCGCTGCCCCTCGGCATAGAGCGTGTCAAACGCCAGCGAGCTTTTGCCGCTGCCGGAAACGCCGGTGAGGCAAATCAATTGATTGCGGGGGAGAACGAGCGAAACATCCCGCAAGTTGTGCTCGCGGGCCCCTTTGATGACGATATCCGAAGCAGGCATGAGGTCGCTGTGGCAGGAGGAATCTCGGCGGACCCCGCATTTTAGCCGCTTGGACAGGCGTCGCGGCAGGGGGAGCAACGCACAATCGCCGGTCCGGCGGGAATTGCCCGCCCCGCGATTTACACGGTCGCCGCCGGCAATCAGACTTACGGACTACCTTTCCCGACACTTTGCCATTCAGGAACTCGACCATGTCCCGACCTTTTGCCTGTGCCCTGCTGCTGGCGCTATTGCCGACCGCCACGTTTGCCGAGACCGACGGCTTCAAGACGATTTTCGACGGCAAATCGCTCGATGGCTGGAAGAAGGCGGGCGAAAACCAGGAGAGCTTTCAGCTGAAAGATGGGGTGATCGTGGCCAACGGGCCGCGTTGCCACCTGTTCTATGTCGGCGACGACAAGCCGTTCAAAAATTTCCACTTCATCGCCGAAGTGCAAACGAAGGCGCACAGCAACGGCGGCATTTATTTCCATACGAAGTATCAAGACACCAACTGGCCCGCCGTCGGCCACGAATGCCAGGTCAACAACACCTACGACAAGGACCCGCAAAAAACCGGCGGCGTCTATAAGGTGAAACGGGTGCTGACCGCTCCAGCCAAGGACGACGAGTGGTTCAAGTACGAGATCATCGTCGAAGGCAATCACGTTGTCGTGAAGATCAACGACCAGGTGACCGCCGACTACACCGAAGATGCCGACGCCCTGGCCAAGGACAAAACCATTGAGCCGCAGCGCCGCGTCGGCGAAGGAACCTTTGCCCTGCAGGCGCACGATCCCGGCAGTACCGTGCTGTACCGGAATATCCGCGTGAAGCGACTGCCGTAACTGCTTCGCAGCGGCGACTAGGCCAAAACATCGGCCAGCACCCGTCCGCCGGCACCGGTCAGGCGCTCGTCGCGGCCGTTGTGGAAGAACGTGAGCCGTTCGTGGTCGAGGCCGGCGAGGTGCAAAATGGTGGCGTGAATATCGGCCAGCGAGGCGGGATTCTGGGCGTATAGGCCAAGTTCGTCCGTCTCGCCGGTAACATGCCCGCGCTTCGTGCCGCCGCCGGCAAAAAACATGGTGAAGCCGGTGGCGTTGTGGTCGCGACCGTTGCCGCTTTCGCTCATCGGGGTGCGGCCGAATTCGCCCCCCCAGATGACCAGCGTGTCGTCCAAAAGGCCGCGCTGCTTGAGATCGGTAATCAGGCCGGCAATGGGGCGGTCGCTTTCGAGGCAGCGTTTGCCGTGGTTCTCGTCGAGGTTGCTGTGGGAGTCCCAACCTTGGCCCACCCCCATATAGACCTGCACGAACCGGACCCCGCGCTCGACCAGCCGGCGGGCCAACAGGCAATTGCGGCCGTTTTTGGCGGTCGCCTCCTGGTCGAGGCCATACAAGGCCTGGGTTGCCGCCGTTTCGGCCGCCAGATCGACCGCTTCGGGAGCAGCCGCTTGCATGCGGAAGGCGAGCTCATACGCGGCGATGCGAGCCGCGAGCAGGTCGTGGTCCGGTCGCACGTCGGCATAGGCCTTGTTTAGCTGCTGGAGATAGTCGAGCTCGCCCCGCTGCCGTCGCGCCGAAATGCCGCTGGCGGGGTTGATGTTGAGGATGCTGTGCGGACCTTGGCCGATGCGCGTTCCCTGGAAACTCGCCGGCATGAAGCCGGTTCCCCAGTTGCCGGAACCGCCGGGGGGATCGACCTGGTCGTCGGCCAACACGACAAACCCCGGCAAATCGGCCGATTCGCTGCCGAGGCCATACAGCGTCCACGCGCCGAGCGAAGGTCGGCCCGGAATGAGGGCTCCGGTGTTGATTTGCATGAGCCCGGCGACGTGCGTCAGCCCCTCGGCCGCGCAGTTGCGAACCATGCACAGGTCATCCACGCAGCGGGCGACGTGCGGGTAAAGATCGCTCACCCAGATTCCCGCCTGGCCATGCTGCTGAAACTTACGAGTCGAAGCCAAGAGCGGCGTGCCCGCGGTGACCCCCATCGAAGTGACCGGCCGCTTGAAGCTGGGAGGGAGCGGCTGGCCGGCGTATTTCGTCAAGGCGGGTTTGAGATCGAACAGGTCGAGGTGGCTCGGCCCCCCATCCATGAAGAGCCAGATGATCCGCTTGGCGCGCGGGTTGAAGTGGGGCCGGCGCGCGGCTCCGCTTGTCGCGCCGCGGCTCTCGCTGGCCAGAAGTGCCGCCAGGGCCAACGCGCCGCAGCCGCCACCGGCACGCGCGAGAAACTCGCGGCGGGAAGTGAGGGGCGAATTTTGCCAGGCGGGGGGCATTCGTCAATCCACGAACAGGAACTCGCTGGAATTCATCAAGGCATGGCACCAATCGACGCAGGCCGCCCCCTGGGCCGGCGAAATGCTGGCCGGCAGCGGCTCGGGAAGCGACCGGCTGGGGATGGCAGATTCGGCTTGAATCAGCGCGGCCTGATTTTGGAGGAAGGCAACGCTGTCGGTCAGTTCGGCGGCCGTGGGCACCCGGCCATAGGCGGCGAGCCAGGCCTGCTGCACCAGGCGCGGGGCATCGCCGCCGCAATCGGCCAGCAGCCGGCCGGCCCAGTGGCGGGCTTCTTCGGCCGCTTCCTCGCCATTGAGCAGAGCGAGGGCCTGAACCGGCGTGAGGGTGATCGTCCGAACTCCGCAGCTTGCGTACATGTCGGGCTGATCGAACGCCGCCAGCAAGGGTTGGCGGAGGTTGCGCTTTTGAATGCAATAAACGGTACGGCGATAGCGGCCGGCAAGCTGTGGATCGGGCTGCCAGGCGATGCTGGTGTTTTCGACTAGCGCCGCCGGCAGCGCGGGATACGACGCGGGGCCAAACATCGCCAGATTCAGCCGTCCCGACAGCGATAGCAGCGAATCGCGGACAATTTCCCCTTCCAGGCGAACGCGGCGGCGATGCCAAAGCCACTGGTTGCCGCTGTCGATTTGCAAAGCGCGAACGTGCGCGGGATTGCTCGGATCGACGCGCGACGACTGGCGATAAACTTCCGAAGTGACCATTTGCCGGTGCAGCGTTTTCAGATCCCAGCGGCGGGCCGGCAGTTCGGCGGCGAGCCAATCGAGCAATTCGGGATGCGTGGCGGTTTCCCCCATCAGGCCAAAATCGTTCGCGGTGGGGAGGATGCCGCGGCCGAAATGATGCTGCCAGAGGCGATTGACGATGACCCGTGCGGTGAGGGGATGATCGGGGCGGGTGAGCCAATCGGCCAAGGCTGTCCGGCGGCCAACGGGAGAATCGGCCTTGCCGACCGCTAGCGCCGATCCCCCCAGGAAGGCCGGAAAGCCGGGCTGCACGATTTCTGCGGGATGACGATAGTCGCCCGTTTCCAGAATGCGGGTGGCTGCCGGGGCGCCAGGGCCATTGCCGACCGACATCGCCAGCGGCAGCGGGGCGGGTTTCAGGTGGTCGAACTCGGCCAGTTCCGTTTGCAGCAGGTCGTACTCGGTTTTGGCGGTCCCCTCCAGCCGGGCGATGCGGCGCTCGATAATGTTGTTGACATAGCGAAACGAAAGAGCCATAAGCTGCCGCTGCTCGATGGTTCGCTGCTCGGCGGGGGTGCGCCAGGCGGCTCGGGTCGCCGGATCGTAGGCCAGGGTGATTTCGTCGATGGCCCCGTTGCGGGTGGAAGCGGTCAAAGCGTCCAGCTTGGCCCGCACCTCGGCGGTCGCCGCTTCCCAGGCGGCTTGCTGGCGCTGGTGGGCGGCGAAATCGGCGCTGCTGGCGGCCGGAATGTCGTCGCGCGGCACAATTCCCGCAAAGCAGGCTTGCAAGCGGAAAAAGTCGGCCTGCTGGATCGGATCGAACTTATGATCGTGGCAGCGGGCGCAGCCCAGGGTCAATCCCATGAAAGCCAGGCCGGTGACTTCGGTCAGGTCGTCGAGCACGTCTTGCCGCTGCTTGAGAAAATCGGCGGCGGTCGATTCTTGCGGGTACATCCGCAACAGGCCGGTGGCGACGATCGCCTCGCCGCTGGGGGTGGGCAATTCGTCGCCGGCGAGCTGCTCGCGGATGAACTGGTCGTAGGGGAGGCCGCTGTTCATCGCCCGGACGACATAATCCCGGTAGCGATACGCCTCTTTGCGCAGCCAATCGATCTTGTAGCCGGCGGTGTCGGCATAGCGGACGACATCGAGCCAGTGCCTGGCCCAGCGCTCACCAAACCGAGGGGACGCGAGCAGCCGATCGACCGCCCGCTCATAAGCATCGGGAGACTGATCGGCCAATAGCGCCTCGATTTCGTCCGGTGTGGGCGGCAAGCCGGTGAGATCGAGCGTGACGCGGCGGAGCTGGGTCGCCAACTCGGCCGGTTGATTGGGCGATAAGTCGTGCTGGGCGAGTTCCGCCAGGATGAACTGGTCGATGGGGCCGCTGCTGGTGGTGTTTGGCGGCACGGCGGGCAAATCAGGGCGGCGGACGGGGACGAACGGCCAATCACCATCATGAAAGCGCGGCTCTTCCGCCGGCGCGACGCACGGGCGCGCGAGAACAACGATCAACAACACGAGGAGAGGGCGTGTCATTTCTCGGCGGGAGGCTAAGGCAGGGGGCCGCGGGCGAAGGGTCGCCATGCGGCCATTCAGGCGGAGACAGGGGGAAGGAACGCTCCGATCATATCAACGCCAGTTGATGACGTGCAAGGGTCGCACCCGCGATTGCGGGGGGAAAAATCCGTGTGCCAGACTCTTGACAAATGTTGTTTTGTATAGTATATTCATGGCTGCATCTGCGAGAGCTCTTGGAGTTCGCAGCTCGTGTCTCCGGTCGCGCGAGCCGAGTGCCGCCACAAGTGCTTTGTCAAACCAAACTTTTCGGGTTGGGTGCCACGGCCCACGCCCCGCGTGGGGGTGCCGTTCGTTCGCCCAAACACGCCGACGTTCCGTGGGCGTTGCACCCGAAAATTTCGAGTTGGCGGGGCACTAGCACTCCGATCCAACGTCCTGCCGGTAACAATGTTTGCACCATCTACTGAACGTGAGTGTTGTTTCGGCTGGAAAGCGCGTGACGCGGGCGCGGGGAAAGGAGAGGGGAGAATTGTGAAGATAGCTTATCGCGCGGGAGGGGGGATAAGCCCGGCGATACGAACGCAAGTCGTTTTTTGGAAAGGAGTTGCGCGAGCGGAGCGAGGCCGGAAAATATTCGCGAACAAAGGCAGCGATAACTAATTGGGCGTGGCCCGCACCATGGAGCCCGGCCGCCGAGGGCGGGCCAGTTTGCTTGCAAACTGGTCCAGCAAGAGGCACTGCCCTAACCGGCAGGACGTTTGACCTCACGCCGAACGCGCTTCTGGTCGTGGGCCGCTGGTGGGGGGGACCATGCCTCCCCCAAGCCAAGCGGGTAGCCCGACTTGCTTGCGAGCTGGGCGTGGGAGAGGCAGGATACCGGTCACGCAGAGCCAGCGCGGACGCATTGGCAACCGGTTCTCGCCGCGCTACCAACGCACCGAAGCCACCAGCCGTTGTGCCTCCCGCTGGCCTGGTTTGCAAGCAAACCCGGCCACCCGCGCTACAGCGGTCGCCGGGGCATTTTGCGGGGATGGGGGGGATCGAGCTGGGGGGGGAGGTCGCAGCCGGTTTCGTCGGACCAGCCTTGCCGCTCTTCGTCGGAGGCGTAGTAGGTGAGCCAGACTTGCTCGTCGGTGTCGATATCGAGGCAATGCCAGTGCAAAAAGTTGCGCGGCAGGTCGATCTTTTTTTCGTGCGAAGGGAGAATGTCGCGATAAATCAGCGTATAGAGCTGCCGGTCGGTGAGATGGTCGGTCAATTCCAACACGATCCGCTGGTCGTACAGGCGCTGGATTGTTTCCCAGAGCAAATCGGAGAGGCGTTCGTCGCAGATTTTCTCGGGCGAAGGGAGCACCAGCTCCGGATCGAACCAGCGGCTAATGGGGAGAACGGGGGCCCGCTCCCAAGCGAGCATTTGGGCGAGAAACTCGTTCTCGGCCTGCGTGGGGAGGCGGCGCGAATCGAGGATGTGGACCGACTCGTCGAAGAACGGCTCGAGTTCGTTGCGCAATTGGGCGTTCAGCAACAGCTGATCGACCTCGTCCGATTCCGTGTCTCGCCAAGCCATGACCACACCCGTATTAGGAGTTACCTTTCGTCCGTTCCACCGACGAAGGTCAGAATCTGACTCTATCCGAGGCGGCCCCAATCACAAGCAAAACTTGGGGCAAAACCGGGGCAAATCGCCGGTTTTTTCGGGCCGAGCGCGTCATCCTCCGCACGACCGCAAGCCTTTGCGGAGCTTGCCCAAATTCGCGCTAAGAGACCCGTACACGGGGTATGCCGGGCTTAACTCACGCCCGGCAGCGGCAAGTCCTTGATCCAGGCTTCGAGATAGGCATCGATCTGGTCGGCACAGCGGCGATAATGCTCGACCGGCCCGCCAATGGGATCGGCGACATCCCCCCGGCCGCGTGAGATGAGATGCGTTCGCGGCTCGGCTTCGGGCCAATTCGCCAGCACCTGCTCGCGATGGCTGCGGGTCATGGTGAGGATCAGGTCGGCAAAGCGAATCAGCCGGTCCGACAGGGGCTGGCTTTCGTGGCCGGACAGGTCGATCCCCCGCTCGCGCATGACATCGACCGCTTCGGGGGTGCTGCGGCCTCCCGGCGCGGCCGAAACGCCCGCCGACATGACCACCACGCCGCGATCCTCCAGCTCGTCTGGCCGGCAGCGGAGGCGATCGGCCAGGCGCTTGCGAAACAGCACCTCGGCCATCGGGCTGCGACAGGTATTGCCGGTGCATACGAGAACCGCCATCCAACTGGCGAGCCGCTTCAGATTCGCCTCGGACAAAACCCCCGGCCGGAGCACCTGAAAACCTTGTTCATCGACCCGCACAATCGACGACCGCTGGGCGAATTTGCAGCGGCCTTCGTCGAGCAGCAAATCGACCTGCGAGCCAACTCGCTGCACCACTTCTTGCCCGGTCACGGTATCGCCGTCCTGTTGCCGGCGGGCACCGACCATGACGAGCGGCCCCGCCAAGAGCCGCAAAACGCGGAGCACCAACTCATGAGCCGGCACGCGGAGGCGAATTTGCCCGCCAGGAGCGACCACTTCCCGCACTCGCCCCGGCAAGCGCTGGATGACGCTTTCGGGCTGGGCGTCGGCAAGTTCCAGCGTCACGGGTCCGGGCCAACAGCGGCGGGCCAGCCGCTGGCCAATCGCGGGCAATTGGGGGACATAGTCGAGCACATCCTCGACGCTGCGGACCGCGAGCGTTGCCGGGCCATCGAATTGCCCCGCCCGCATCGCGACCAGCCGCTCGACCGATTTGACGTGCAAGGCACTGGCCGCCGCGACATAGACCGTTTCGGTCGGCAGGGCGACCACCTTCCCCTCGACCAGAGCCTGAACGGCCCGATGCGTGGCGTCGCGCGGGTCGTCGGTGGTCGAAATGTCGATAACCTGAGGAGCCATGCCGAGCGGCAATCCTTGCGGCGATGGAAAGGCCATCGCGAAAAACTGTGTCCGCGCCGTGCTGAAGAGCCGCCACGCGGGGGAGAGGCATTCCGGCCAATCTCGACGTAATTCATGAATTGTCAGCAACTTACGTTGCAAGGTCAAGAGGCGCGGGGCAGGTCGCGGCAGGCGGTGCGATCTGTTAGGTTGAAGGTTGGTGCTGAAATTCCGCCCGCTATTTGCGACTACCGCGGCCGATGACCGCCAACCCCGCCCGACCGCCGCAATTCAGCCTCGCATGGCTGCTCGCTTATCTGACGGCGATGTCGCTGGTCTCGGCGGGGCTGGTGTATGGCAGGCGCGAGGCGCTGCGAACGTACGATACCTCTACCAGCCGGGCGGAGTGGACGACCTGGCGCGACGACGTGCAAAAATCGCAAGCGGGGGCGGTGGTGCGGCGGCGCGTCCCCAAGAGTATTGAGCCGCCAGCCGTGGTGCTGATGCGCGACTATTTCGGCGTGTGCCTCGCCATTTCGCTGGTGCTCTCTTCGATTCTCTTTGCCACCTTCTCGTTTTTCCTCCGCGGTGCGCTGTCCACGCCGACCGTCGGTGCCATCCGCCGTCCGAGTACTGACTCCTGACCCCTGACTCCTTCCCCCATGATCCACCTTCACGGCCATTCCGCTCTGATCACCGGTTCGACCAAGGGAGTGGGCCGCTCGATTGCCGAGGCTTTCGCGGCCGCGGGGGCGAACGTGGTGTTGCATGGCCGGGCCCTGGATGCCAATGCGGAGGAAGTGTTGGCCAACTGTCGAGGACGGGGAGTGCGGGCCGAGTTCGTGGCGGGCGATCTGACAGCCGAAACCGCGAACGCGGTGGGCGAGCTCCATCGGGCGGCGAGCGCCGCCATGCCGGGGATCGACATTTTGGTCAACAACGCGGGGACCTACAGCGACAAGCCCTTCTTGGAGATGGACTTGGAAACCTACGACCGGACGATGCGGCTGAATGTCGCGGCGCCGTATTTCCTGACGCAGCAATGCGCCCGGCAGTGGGTGCAGCACAAGGTACATGGCCGGGTGCTGATGATCGGGTCGATCAATGGTCGCCTCGCCGAGCCGACCCACTCGTGCTACGACAGCAGCAAGGGGGCCATCGAAGCGATGGTCCGGTCGCTCTGTGTTTCGCTCGCGCCGCTGGGAATTCGGGTGAATGGCCTGGCGCCGGGTCTCGTGCGAACGCCCCTCACTTCGATCATCGACCGGGACGAGCGCTTTCGTCGCTGGATGGAGCTGCACACCCCCAATGGCCAGGTGCCGTCGAGCGATGTGTGTGGCGCCGGGGCGGTCTATTTGTGCAGCGACGACGCCTGGCACGTTCACGGGCAAATGCTGCTGGTCGATGGCGGGATGAGCGCCTGGCAACAGCCCGACATGCCCACTGAGTGGCGGTAATCGCGGTTGCTAGCAGGATTCGCCTCGCATTTGCCGCCGCCAGGATTACAAATCGCGGGGGATTGTAAAACCGCGTTTGACGCCGCTTGCTTCGGACTGTCTAAATCGCCCCACTCGCTAGCGGGAATTGGGCGAGCTACCCCTTCGTGATCTCTCGCGGACTTGCGCCATGCCTGGTCGCCTCGCTTGGGCTACCCCCCTGCTCGTCGCACTGGCTTTGCCGGCTGCCGGGCAAGAGCCGCCGCGCGGGGACGAGACCCTCCTCTTCGATGCCGCCAATGCGGATGCCAGCTTGCCTAGCCCCTCGGATTTGCCTGGTGCGGTTGCGAAGCCGGCGTTGTTGCCTTTCCCTGCAACCGCAGTGGTTGAGCCGACGACTTTGAGCGTACCGGACGACATGTCGCTCGAAGAACAAATTGCCGAGCTAAAGACGCGGCTGGGCAAACTCGAAGCTCCGCCGCCGGTGAAATATCCGGCGAACGTGCAAGTGCTCGGCGTGTTTCAGGCGGACGGAGTGACGTTCGCCCAGGACGACGCGAACAAGGCCCGCTCGCCGGAGGGGGGCGTCGGTCCGATCGAAAACGGGGCCGACTTTCGCCGGGCCCGCCTGGCGGCCAAGGCGGCCTTGGCGAACAACATGAACGCCTTTTTCCAGATGGACTTTGCCTTCCCCGGCCGGCCGACATTTACCGATGTGTGGGTCGAATGGACCGATCTCCCCTGGCTGGGCAATGTGCGCGTCGGCCAGTGGAAGCAGCCCTTCAGCCTCGAAGTCGTCAGCAGCTTTCGCTATACGACCTTCATGGAGCGCTCGTCGCTCTTCCAGGCATTCACGCCGTTTCGGCATCTTGGCATTGGCTTCTACAACCATGCCCAGAACCTCAATTCCACGTGGGCGGCGTCGTATTTGCGCACGGGGCAAGATCAGTTTGGCGGCTCGATAAGCACCGTCGGCGGCAACGGCTTTGCGGGCCGGCTGACGCACCTCCTGTGGTACGACGAAGGCGAGGGGCGCGACTATTTCCACGTCGGCGGAGCTTATTTTCTGAATTCCCCTCCGCGACACACGATTGCGTTCCGCTCGATTCCCGAAATTTTCGTCGGCCAGAACCGGTCCGATGCCTCGACCAACGGCACGGCGGGGTTTGGCGTGCCCCTGCAGTTCGATGGGACGCCGTTTTTCGTCAACACCGGCAACCTGACCGGCGTGGAGCATGTGCATACGTTTGGCACCGAGGCGCTGTGGGTTTACGGTCCGCTGTCGTTGCAAGCCGAGGCGATGGCGGTCGATGTCGATCGCTCGGGCAATCCGCATGCTTTTTTGGACGGGGCCTATGTGCAGCTGGGCTATTTCCTGACCGGCGAGCATCGTCCCTACGACCGAATCGCCGGCGCGATCGACCGCGTCAAGCCGTTCGAGGATTTCTTCTTCGTGCGGACCGAAAACGGCCTGGAGCGCGGCCTGGGAGCGTGGGAAGTCGCCCTGCGTTTCTCGCACATCGACCTGAACGACCGGAATGGGCAAGTTTCCGGCGGCACGATGGACAACCTCACCTTCGGAATCAACTGGTATTGCAACCCCTACTGCAAGGTGGTGTTCAACTACATTCACTCTTGGCGACAATCGCCAACTTCCCCCCCCAACACCGCGGCGGTCGTCAATCCGAATCCGCCACCCGAGACGATTTCCGCCTTTCCGCTCGACAGTGTGACGAGCGAGGCCAACGCCTTTGGCATTCGGACGCAGATGGATTTTTGAGGCTCATCCCTAGGGGGCGTTCATTGCCTGGGTGATTCGGCAGAAGCGTTGCCGGTAATCGCCGTTTCGGCGGTGGTGGGGCGAAACCTTTGCGGACCAACGGGGTTTCATTCTTGGGCCTGCGGTGCGCGGACTGGCTGCTGGACCCCTGAAATGGTGGTTGACGGGCCGGCTCCATTGGTGTACAATTGATTCGATTCCGTGGAGGCAGAGTGGAGCCAACGCGCCCCCGCCGGGGCCACAGATTTTTCGATTGATGTGTAAGGTAGGTACTGTTTATTGGCAGTCGCTGGTTGGGTGCCAAGGATAAGCGGCGTAATAAGTCCGGGCTCTCAGTTGGATAAGCGTGTTTTCGCAAGTTGTTATTTTCCAATGACTTATGTCAATCGATCCGGTGTGTAGGGGAGCGCGCAAAAGATAAGCCGACCGGCATCGCTCACTCCCAAGAATCGTCCATTATTTCGCTGGCATTTTGATCGTGAAGTGGGCACATGGCAGATAAACTGACGTCTGGGGCAAGTCGGTTTTCCCCTCTCGTCTTCGGCAGGGAACTGGACATCATGACCACAATCGCTCGCAGGTGGACGACCTTGGGCCTCGGCCTTTTCGTGGCACTTTCGGCTGCCGTGGGCTGGGGAGCCGATCAGACGTTCGTCGGTGTTTTGGCCATTGCGGTCGAGCCTCAGGCGGCTCGCGATCTGGGGCTGTCGGACGAGGTGAAGCAAAAGCTGCTGGCGTTGATTGATGCCCGCGAGACCGAGGCCCTGGAACTCGTCCAGCAGATTAAGGACCTGCCGTTCAGCGAGCGGACGGCGAAGCTGGCCCCGTTTGTCGCTGAGTCCGAAAAGCAGGGCTTGGCACTCCTTACCAACGAACAGCGACAGGCGCTCAGCCAATTGCGGATTGCCCGCATGGGGATGGCCGGCCTGGCCGATCCGCAAGTCGCCAAAGATTTGGACCTGGCCCGCGTGCAAACGCTGGAGATCAACCGCCTCGTCGCTGAGTATCAGCAGGCCCTCGCCCAGTCGAACGAATCGCAAAAGCAAATTGCCAAAGCGTTCTATGAGCGTAAGTTGCGGGCACTTCTAAGCGACGATCAGAAGACCAAGTGGGATGCCCTGGCCGGAGCCATTCCCGGCGCGGCCGGCGCGACACCGATGGGGACGCGCAACGTCGGCGAAGGGGGGGACCCCAACAAAGTCGCCGCCGCGCCGGTCGATCCCAACAAGCCCGCCACGCCGAGCACGACTCCCGCCGACCCAGCCAAGCCCGCCGATTCGCCGGCGACGGCCGAAGCCCCACCGATGCCCGTCACTCCGTCGGCTACTACTCCGACCGCGCCGAAGTCTCCGGTCGCCATTGCCGAAACGCCCAAGCGTCCGCCGGGAGAGGTGCGGCTCAAATTCCAGTTCCGCTTCGCTCCCTGGAAGGACGTGCTTGATTGGTTCGCCACGCAGGCCGACCTGTCGTTCGTCACCGATCAGTGGCCCAGCGGCACGTTCAACTACAGCGACTCGAAGAGCTATACCCCCGAGCAAGCCCTCGATTTGCTCAATAAAGTGCTGCTGACGAAGGGCTATACGTTGATCCGCAACGAGCGGATGCTGATTCTGGCCAATTTGGAAGATGGCCCGCTGCCCCCCAATCTGGTGCCGATCATCAAGGTCGAAGATCTCGACAACAAGGGGGACCATGAGCTGGTGAGCGCCGTCTTTCAATTGACGAAGCTGACTCCCGAAGAGGCCGAGATCGAAGTGAAAAAGCTGATCGGCCCGCAAGGCTCGGTCGTCACGCTTGCCAAGGCCAAGCAGCTCTATATCACCGAAACCGCCGGCAAGCTGCGGGTGATTCGGACGATGTTCGAGGCGATCGAGAACCCCGAAGCACCCAAGGACGACAAGTACGCGGTCGTCAAGCTGAAGAACATGCTGCCGAGCGAGTTTCTGGTGCTCGCCGCGCCGCTTTTGGGCATTCCGGCCAATGCTACCTCCACGCCCGATGGCTCGATTCGTCTCGCCGTCGATGAACCCGGCGGCCGCGTGCTCGTCAGCGGCAAGCTCGCGGGCATCGAAAAGGTGCAAGAGATCGTCAAGCTCGTCGATGTACCGGTCGAGTCGAGTGCCGAAGGGACCGGCATTGTCGAGCAACCGCAATTGGAAGTTTATAAGGTCACCCAGGCCGATCCGAACGCGGCGTTGCAGGTGATTTCGACGTTGCTGGCCGGCATTCCCGACGTGCGGCTGACGGTCGATCCGAAAACGGGCAATCTTGTGGCCCTCGCGAAGCCTTCGCAGCACGCCACGATCCGGGCGACGCTCGATCAACTGCAGCGCGACGGCACGCAGATCGAAGTCATCAAGCTGCGGAAGATCGATCCCTCGTCGGCCGTGCTCGCCCTGAACAAACTCTTCGGCGATCCTACCGGCAAAGACGCCGCCGCCGCGGCCAACGGCCCGCGCATTGATGCCGACCCGATCAACATGCAGCTGATGATTCGCGGCACTTCCGCGCAAGTGACGCAGATTCGCGACCTGCTCACCAAGATGGGGGAAATCGGCGGCGAAGACCCCAGCCTGCTCGCCGGCGAGCGGAGCAACATCCGCATGTTGCCGCTGACGGGCCGGGCTGCTCGGACCACGCTGGAGCAGGTCGAAGCGGCTTGGTCGCGCTCGAACGTCAACAAGATTCGCTTCGTCACGCCGTCGAAGCCGGCCGAACCGGCACCAGCCCCCTTGGGCGCAGGTGATCCGACGCTCGATCCCACGCTCGATTCGCTGCTTCCCTTCAAGGCCGAAGATTTCGGCCCGCGGAAAACTCCCGCCCCCGCGATCGAAGCGAAGCCCGCCGATAAGCCCGCCGCGAGTCCCGCTGCAAAGCCTGATTCCAAACCCGCTCCTGCCGGCGATAAGCCGCCGGTTCCCGCGGATCGTCGCACGGCGATCGCGCGCGGCATGGCTCGGTTCGTCGCTTTCGAGGACCCCGCCGCCGCGCCCGCCGCGACAAAGCCCGCTCCTCCTTCTCCCACGCCGACCAAGCCCGCCGCTCCCGCGGCCGAACCCCCCGCGCAGCCCACCACGCCCGGTGCCGACATCATCGTCACGGTCCTCCCCGGCGGCATCATGATCGAATCGGACGACCTCGACGCGCTCGATCGGTTCGAGCTGTTGCTCAAGAGCATTGCCGACCTCAGCACCGCCGGCGGCAAGGAATTCACCGTCTATTACCTCAAGTATTGCAAGGCCGACATTGCCGCCTCCCTGGTGCAAGAGATCATGTCGGGCGCTCCTGCCAGTGGCGGCGATGCGGCCGGCGGTGGCAGCCTGATGGGAGACCTCGCCAGCAGCATGATGGGCGATCTCGGCGGTGGTCTGCTCGGTGGCTTGCTCGGCCTGGGTGGCTCCGGCGGCGCTCCGGCAGCGGGCGGCGCGGCGAGCGGCACCGTCAGCATCATTCCTGATCCGCGGCTCAATGCCCTCGTGGTGCAGGCGATGCCCCGCGACCTCGATACCATCGAGCAGCTGCTGAAAGTGATCGACCAACCGGAAGGGCCGGAGAGCGTGCAAATTGCCGCGCCACCGCGGTTCATTCCGGTCTTCAATTCCACCGCCGACGAAGTGGCCACGGTCGTCAAGCAAGTCTATGCCGGCCGCATTCAGTCGGATGGCTCCGGCGGCGGCCAGCAACGCCAACCCTCGCCGGAAGATTTCATCCGCGCTCTGCGAGGTGGCGGCAACAGCCGTGGCGGCACCCAGCGAACGCGCGGCGAAGAGCAGAAAATGACCATCGGCGTCGATGCCAAAAGCAATTCGCTCATCGTCTCCGCGCCCGACTATCTCTTCAACGAAGTGAAGGCCCTCGTGCAGCATCTCGACGAAGCGGTGGTGCAATCGGCCGACGAGACGATCCGCGTGGTCACGCTTCGCGGCACGAACTCGGACCTCGTGCAAAAGACCCTCACCTCGATGCTCGGCGAGTCCGTCAAAGTCAACAAGACAGCCACCACGACCACCACGCAGCCCACGACCGGCGGCTCCGGCGGCACGGCCACCAGCCAGCCGCAACAATCATCGCAAGACATGCAAGATGCCGCCCGCCGCGCCGAGTTTTTCAACCAGCTGCAGCAGCGCTTGCAACAGCAAGGTGGCGGTCGCGGTGGCGGTGGCTTCCCTGGCGGCGGTGGCTTTCCGGGAGGTGGCGGTGGATTTCCCGGTGGTGGTCGTGGTGGTCCGGGGGGCGGCGGCTTTCCTGGCGGCGGCCGAAATTAGCGCCGCTCGGTCCGGCTGGGCACGACTGCGAATTTTGCGATCGGCCGGCTCGGGTTCGCGGGATTCGCTTCCAGCCAACCTTGGAGCTGGTGATCGTCGGAAAGCTCGGTTGTCACCACGCTGCGGGCTCCGTTTTGCTCGCTCCGATAGCGCTGCCCGTCAAAACCGAGCAACTCCCGCATTTGCCGGCGGTCGCTGGTCAATAGCAAGCGTCCTTCGGAGTCGATCGTCGCCAGTGGAGGTAGCAACAGGTCTTCGCTCCGCCGCGCGAGATCGCCCACGGTTGCGCTGCGCGTGGTGGTCGTATTCGCCGCGGCACCTTGGGCTTTGTCGAATGTCACCACTTTCACTTTTGTCCGCGCTTCGACCGTGCTGGTCAGCTTGCTTAGCAGCTTCAGAACCAGCAGCATTTGCCGCTCGGCCTCGGCCAGTTCGGCGGTCGCGTCGGCAGTCGGCGTGAACATTGGTTGTCCCAGCAAAGGATCTGCTTGCCAGGCCTCGAACTGCGCTGGATGCGATTTGGCGAGCACGTCAAATGGCGTGTGCGTCGGCGGCGGATCCGCTTCGCCGCGGCGGCGCGTGATCTGATTACCCTCGGCCGCGAGCATGTGTCTTTCGGCTACCGCTTGTTTCACCGCCGCGATGAATGCCGGCGCATGCTCGGCATCGTTGCCGGTCAGGAGGAACGAAACCATTTGTCCCGCCTGCGTCTCGTCCAGCGGTTGCTCGTCGAGTTGATCCTGGGCCGAGCGCTTCCAGCGCCACTGCTGCCCCCCCATCGCCACTCCCCGCGGCGCGAACTCGCCCGGTTTGGCGGCAGGTTGCGGCTGGCCGATGAGTGCCGCGTGCGACGCGAGACCGCTCACGACCCACGGCGGCAACATGGCGTCCATTCCCGCGGCATGCAGCATCGCGAAGGCACCCGCCTCGCGCAGCCTGAGCAATTGGTCGGCGAGCGGCGGCTGGCCGGGGGCGACATTGATCGTCACGCTCGTTTGGATTCCCACGCCGTCGATCGTCGTCATCGAGCCATATCGGTCGCGATGCGGCTCCTTGTCGATCACCACTTGCAGCGAGTTGAGGGCAAAGTCGGGCTGATGATGCACCTTGGTGAACTGATCGAGCAGCGGCGCAAGCTCGCCGCGGACCTGCATCACCTGGCGGGCCGCCCAGCGGGCGTCGGCGAGGCTCGTGTTGGCGGCAATGGTGAACTGGTCCTCCCGAATTTCCCAGCCCCGATGCGACGAGGTCTCGCGGCGAAACGGCCGGCCTTGCTCATCGGGAATGCGCGCCCGTACGTCGTCCACGCTGCGAAAGGTTCGCGGCGGCTCCTGCCCCAGTGCCGCCGCCGGCCAGGGGAAGCTTGCCAGCATCCCGCCCGATAGCAGCGCTAGCTGGCTCCCTTTCCGAATCGTCTCCGCACAGGTTTGCCAGAGCATGTTTGCCTCCCTGAACCGAATTCCGTGCTGGCGGCTCGCCTTTGCGCAAGTCCTGCCGGACTCTGCCGATTATCGGAAACGTAGGGCCGTTTGATTCACGCAACAATCCTTTTTACCGCCAACTTCCGCACAACCGCTATCGCCCGGATAGCCAGCATCACGGGAATTACCGGCACATTTTCTCAATAGGTGCGGAGCGGGGGGACGATGGAGTTTGGCAGGGCGTGGTGTGGGATGCGCGGACGAAGCGCGTCGAAGCACGCCGGCGCGGGGGAGATTGGCCCCCGCGAAG
>JANRLS010000077.1:0-3046 GCA_033762315.1 Pirellulaceae bacterium | reverse complement strand
CTTCGCGGGGGCCAATCTCCCCCGCGCCGGCGTGCTTCGACGCGCTTCGTCCGCGCATCCCACACCACGCCCTGCCAAACTCCATCGTCCCCCCGCTCCGCACCTATTGAGAAAATGTGCCGGTAATTCCCGTGATGCTGGTCGTGCGGGCCAATCCGAATTTGACGGCGTTGACGGAAAAACCTTGGCGACAACCGTTTGCGCGTGGCTATTGGCAAGAAAACGAACTCGGCCCGGAACCGCGAGTGTCGCGATTCCGAGCCGAGGATGGATCATCAAATAGACGGCGCTCGCAGTGCCGCGAACTACCGTTGTTGCCGGAGCAGGCGGCTGCTCATGGGTTCGATTTCGCCGACAACCCGCGGAGTTGTCGAAACCGGAGTGGCCCGCGAGGAATTCTCGACCGCACCCATTTCGACGAGTGGCAGCTCGTCGGAATAGGGCTTGAGCGGCGGAAATCGCCACGGGCTGTGATAATCGGTCATCAGCTGAGCCGAGTACATGCCGGGCCAATGATAGGTATAGAGCGGCGGCACCGGAAACTTGTAGCTGCCGTTGCAGCCGCAGTGAAAGCCCGGATACTGCCCCTCGAACTGCTGGCGGCAGTGATGTCCGTGCCCACCGTGTCCATGCCCGCAGATTCCGCCGAGCAGACCCCCGCGGCAACCGCAGGCTCCGCACGGATCGCAGCCGCTAGCGCCACACGCTCCGCAAGCTTCACAGGCATTGCAGCCCGTGCTGCAACCGGCCGCGGCGCTAGCGGCCAGGCGTTCGGCCGCCCGGGCCGCGCTCGTAAGGAAGCTGGCCGCGAACATCGCCGCGACAATCGAGAACTTGTGCATCGCATGTCTCCGGAAGTTGGATGTACGAGGTTCATCGGCGCGGCCCACGGGGCGAATCTAACCAGATTTGGCGAAAGCGCGGCGTTTGCCGAGTTTGCCGGAATTGCCAAGCGGCTTCCCACCGCGTTGCTAGCGATGCTGGCGGTTGCGAGCGCTTCGCCGGGCCGAGAGAATGACGGACCGATGCCAAATGACTTCACCAGGAGACAGCACCATGACCACCGAACGAGAACCAGCGGGTTGGACGCGGCGTGAGCTGCTATCAGCGACCGCGCTTGCCGGCGCGGCAGCGCTTACTTCATCGCCCGCCTCAGCAGCCGAGCCCGCCCCCAAGCAAGTCGCCCCGCCGCCGCGCGTGCGCTACTGCCTGAACATGAGCACGATTCGCGGGCAAAAACTGAGCGTCCCCGATCAGGTCGAGCTGGCGGCGAAGGCGGGCTACGACGCCATCGAACCCTGGATCGGCGAATTGCGGGCGTATGTCGATGGTGGCGGGAACATTGCCGACCTCCGAAAGCGGATCGCCGACCACGGTCTCGCCGTCGCCAGCGCCATCGGCTTTGCCCAGTGGATTGTCGATGACGATGCCGTGCGGAAAGCGGGGCTGGAGCAAGCCAAGAGCGACATGGAACTGATTCGCTCGATCGGCGGCACGCACCTCGCCGCCCCGCCGGCCGGAGCGACCAAGCAGACCGACCTGAATCTGCTCCAGGCGGCCGATCGCTACCGGGCCTTGCTCGAAGTGGGAGACTCGCAAGAGGTCATTCCGCAGGCCGAAGTGTGGGGCTTTTCGACCACTCTTAGCCGGCTCGGCGAAACGATGCTCGTTGCTCTCGAAAGTCGGCATCCGCGGGCGTGCATCCTGCCGGACGTTTACCATCTGTACAAAGGTGGAAGCGAATTCGCCGGGCTGCGACTCTTGGCCGGGAGCGCGATCCATTGCTTCCACATGAACGACTATCCCGCCACGCCGCCACGCGATTCGATCAAAGATGCCGACCGGGTGTATCCAGGGGACGGCGTCGCGCCGCTGACGCAGATCCTGCGCGATTTGTTCGCCACGGGATTTGCCGGCGTCTTGTCGCTGGAGCTTTTCAACCCGACCTATTGGCAGCAAGACGCGGGGCTCGTAGCCCGCACCGGCCTCGAAAAAATGAAAGCCGCCGTGGCCAAAGCGCGGGAGTAACGCGCCGCGGTCCGGCCAAAACGACGTTTGCTCCACCGCAATGCCGTGGCGACGCGGATGAGAGAGCCCGCAATGTGAAGTGGGCACCTAAGCCCCTAGGCACGTTAACCGACCTCGGTCGGGTGGACGCGCGGGCGGGGCCATTGCTTGGCGCCCCTGCGGATGCTTATCGGCTCCCCAGCATTGGGCGTCGCAACACAAACATGGCAGAACAATCGTCGGGGGCGAATGTTAAGGCCCCGCGGCGCGGCGAGCAAGGCGAGATTTTTCAACCCGATCGTGGCACGATTCGCCCAGCGGGCTTGCGAGAACCGGGCCGGCGTGACAAGGTGAACGCCAGAGCAAGCGAGGCCGAGCGTGCGCGACGTTTTGACGACCGACATCCGGGGCGAACTGATTTTGCTGGGGACCGGCACCAGCGTGGGAGTTCCCGCGCTCGGTTGCCCGTGCGCCGTTTGCACGAGCTCCGACCCGCGCGACAAGCGAACCCGCTGCGCCGCGCTCTGGGGCCTGCCGCAGGGCAACCTGCTGATCGATACTCCCCCCGACCTGCGGCAGCAATTGCTGCGCGAGCGGGTGGGGATCGTTCATGCGGTCCTCTTCACGCACGAACATGCCGACCATCTATTCGGCCTCGACGACTTGCGGCTCTTTCCGTTCTACCTCGAAAAGCCGGTGCCGCTCTTTTGCGAACCGCGAGTGGAAGAGCGGATTCGCCGCTCGTATGACTATGCCTTTTCGGGCCAAGAGCCAACCCACCAGGGAGCGGTGCCGCAACTGGAGTTTCACTCGATCGGCTTGGCTCCCTTCGATTTGCTAGGCGCGCGCGTCACGCCGATTCGGCTGGGGCATGGGCCGCGGTTCGAGGTGCTCGGCTTTCGCATTGGCAACGTGGCCTATTGCACCGATGTGAATCGCGTGCCGCCTGAGAGCATGGAGCGGCTGGCGGGGCTCGACGTGCTGGTGATTGACGCCCTCCGCCATCGGCCGCATGTCACGCATTTTTGCCTGGAAGAGG
>JANRLS010000076.1:0-16029 GCA_033762315.1 Pirellulaceae bacterium | reverse complement strand
TGAAGAGCGCTTCGTTGAGGCAGCCCAAAACCAGGACCGCCGCGGTAGCCCACCGCACCCGATAGCCGACCAACAACACGACCAATGCCGCCGCCAGCGCGGACTCGAGGGACTCGAAGGCGATCGGGGGGGTGTCTTGCTTCGGCAGCCAATTCACCAGACGCACGCGATGATGATCGACGGCCGGCAAGCCCGCCAGATCGGACCCAATCCGCCAACTCAGATGCCACAAGAAAAACGCGGCATAGAGGACGCGAAACAGGCCCATGCGTCCCGCGGCATTGGGTTCCGCCGTGGTCCACCAGGCCGCGTGGCGGCGCTCGCAAGATTGCCAGAACTGCCAGGTCATGGCGGTCCGTCCTTGGTAAGCGACCCGGACGCGACTTCCAGCGTCCCCAGGCAATGTTCCCGCGAAGGAGCGACTGGATCGACCGGCGGAACGGCCAGTGGCGTCACGCTCCATTCTCGACGCCAACCCTCAATCTGGACGATTTCCTCGGCGGGTAGGCGGCTGGACACCAATCGAATCAGGTATTGGCGAGTCGCGAGTTGTCGCGCGGTGTCTGGCTCTTCAAATGCCCGTGCCATGAGCCTGGGAGCCAGGTGCTGCCCGTAGGGCATCGGGTAGAGTTTGTGCGGCGGGAAGACGGCCGTGCGACCATTCTGCGTGATGGCGCGGAGTTCGAGCGTGGTGGTCGTGTGTGCAGGAATTGAGTACGACCGCTGGCTGTAGATCGTCCATTGGAGGATGGGCCACGATGACTGTCCGCGGCCGCTGGCGATGATGCCTACCACCAGGATGCCCACCGCCCAGCGGATACGCCAATAGGCCGCGCGCTCGGCTGGCGTTGCGCCGGGGGGAGATGGAATCCAGGCTTGAAGTTGCTTGGGGAGCATTGCGCTAACGCCGGTTACTCCGTCCAGGTGGTCACGACAAGATCGGCTCGCAGGCATTTCCCCAGCTGCGGCCAGTCATGATTTTGGGGTTCGAGTGCCTCGTCCCAGTCGGGCCGGTTCATGGCGTGATTCTGGACGGCACGAGTCGGATTAGCGGTCTGGAAGGTTGTTTTGCACCATGTCGGACTGCGAGAAGGCATAGATGCTGGCCGCCGCAGCCGCCGGCCCTGCTAGTGCGCAGCCCGACGAAAAGACCGCCGCGACAAGCGCCACCAAAAGCAGGGCCAAACGAGGCGTCATGAGCCGGCTCGGTCGAAAGGAAGAGGCGATTCGGGGCGAGTTAATATCCCCCCCGACCCGCCTGGTCAAGATCAATTCTCCGCGGCGAAACCGGTGCGAATTCGGTCCCCGCGAGCCTCCACTCGCCGATTCGCCCCGCTTTGCCCCAGCCAGGGGAACCTGCGGCCGCTTGCCAGTGTCCGGCCCATGTGGTTTGCTACGAAGCCACGCCCCCTTGGCCGGATGGCGAAATTGGCAGACGCACAGGATTTAAAATTCTGGGGTCCGTAAAGGACCGTGCGGGTTCAAGTCCCGCTCCGGCTATTGTGGGGGACTTACCGTGGGTAACTTTGACCGTCATTCAAGCGAAATCCCTCGATGCTTCGGCAAGCGAGCTGGTCCCACCCCACGCTGGTGAATAGGGTGGCCATCAAGTAGTCTGCAAACGGTCGTGCCCGCCGCAATTTTCCGCCACTCGCCACGGAAGTTTCTCATGCTTGCCCCATACCGTGCTCTTTTCGCTTCCGGCTGTCTCTTGTTTTCCGCACCGCTCTTCGGGGCCGAGGCGGAGTGGCCGCAGTTTCGGGGGCCGGCGGGACAGGGGCACGCGCCGCAAGCGCTCGGCCTGCCGACGGCCTGGAGCGAGCACGAGAACATCGTCTGGAAAGCCCCCCTGCCGGGCAAAGGGTGGTCGTCGCCGGTCATTTTGGGGAACCAAATCTGGCTGACGACGGCGATCGAAACACCGCTGACCGACGAGGAGCGGGCCAAACGGCTGGCGGACAATCCGTTCGCCAAGACTCTCGTTCTATCCGGCCCGCTCAGCTTGCGGGCGCTCTGCGTTGATCGGCGGTCGGGCCAAATCGTTCACAATGTCGAGCTGCTGGTCGAGCAAAACCCGCAGCCGATGCACGCGATGAATAGCTATGCCTCGCCCACACCAGTGCTCGAAGCGGGGCGACTGTATTGCCATTTTGGAGCTTTCGGCACCGCCTGCCTCGATACGGACCGGGGAGAGGTCGTCTGGACGAACCGGGAACTCGTCATCAACCACGAAAACGGTCCCGGCAGCTCCCCCGTGTTGTGGCAAGACCTGCTCATTTTTCATTGCGATGGGAGCGACATCCAGTTCATCGTCGCGCTCGACAAAGCCACGGGGCGGGTCGCCTGGAAAACGCCTCGCAGCGGCAAAATGAACGACAACCCGCAACTGAAAAAGTCTTATGGCACGCCGCTCATTCTGGAAGTCGCCGGCGAGCCGCAGCTTTTTTCGCCCGCGTCCGACTGGCTCTATGGCTATGACCCGGCGACCGGCCGCGAGCTGTGGAAAATGCCCTACGAAACGCTCGGCTTCTCGGTGGTGCCGCGCCCCGTCGCTGGCCACGGCATGCTGTTCCTGAGCACCAGCTTCATGCAGCCGCAGATTCTGGGGGTGAAGTACGACGGCGAAAAGACGCCCAAAATCGCCTGGCGATTCGCCAAGCAAGCGCCGACGATGCCCTCGCCGCTGCTCGTGGGGGAAGAGCTTTACATAGTCAGTGAGCGTGGGGTGGCCACCTGCCTCAACGCCCTGACCGGCGAAGTTCACTGGACCGAGCGACTCCCCGGCAACTATGCCGCCTCGCCGCTGCTGGCCGATGGCAAAATTCACTACTGCAGCCGCGATGGCGAAACGACGGTGATCGAGCCGGGCAAAACTTTCCGCCGGCTGGCGGTGAACAAGCTCGACGGGCAGATTCTCGCCTCCCCAGCGGCAATCAAGGACGCGATTTATCTGCGGACGGACAAGGCGCTCTATCGGATTGAGTATTTGAAGTAAGGTCGCCGCGCCAATCGCTACCGTAGCTTCACGACGTGAAAGCCTTTGGCACTCAGACGGATGCGGAAGAGGCCATACTTCGTGTCGGAGTCGTGCGAGTTGGCGGAAGTGATGTAAAGGGTGCTGGCGTCGTCCCCGCCGCCGAAGACGCAGTTGGTGGGGTCCCCCGGCGTCGCAAAAAAAGCCAGGTGCTTGCCGGAGGGGCTGAAGACATAGATGCCCGCCTTCGGCCCGGTGCCGGCGGTGGCGTAGATGTTGCCGGCGGTGTCGAGCGTCATGCCGTCGATGCCGCGCCCTTCGCCAAAGTCCCACAGCACCTTCTTCTCGGCCAGCAGGCCATTGGGTTGCACGGCAAACGCCACGAGATGCCGGTTGCCGCGAGGGTTGTTGTCGGCCGCATACACGGTCTTGCCGTCGGGTGTGACGAGAATGCCGTTGGGCTTTTGGATGTCGCGCGTGGCGACTTGCACTTTGCCGGCGGTGGTGACGAAAAAGATCGTTTCGAAATCGAGATCGCGTGGGTCATCGCCGACGTACCGCGGATCGGTGAAATAGACGTTCCCCTGGGGGTCGATGGCGAGGTCGTTCGGGCTGTTGAAACGATTGTCGTTGTAGCGCTCGGCGAGGCTGCGGATCGTGCCGTCTTTGGCCCCGTCGATCCCTTCCGTGATCGAGATTCGCCGGTTGCCGCCGGTGTTGGCCCCTTCACAAGCGATCAGGCGACCTTGTTGGTCGAACATCAGCCCGTTGCTGCGGCCGCTGGGATGGCGAAAGGGCGCGGTCTTTCCCGTTGCCGGATCGAAGCGAAAAATCGTGCGGCCGATGTCGGAAAAGAAGATCGAGCCATCGGGGGCCAATGCCGGCCCTTCGGTGAATTCCCCTTCGCCCCAGAGTTGCTCAAGCTTGCTCGTGGCGGGGACGAATTCGGCCTGGGCGGTCGGCGTGAAAACCGCCGGGCTGACCGCCACCGGGCTTGCCAGCACGCAGCGCAGGCCGATGGCGTCGTCGCGCGTGTCGGGCTTCACTTCGCGGCGCGAATCGCTCGCCAGTAGTTCTGCTTTGTCTTTCCAACTGCCGCCGCGAACAACGCCATTCTCGCAGAATTCCCACAAATAGCCGTGAACGTCGTAGAGACCCCAGGGATTGGGCTTCTTCGCGCCGACGGGGGGATCGTTGCCCGCGGCATTCTCGGTGGACCAGGCGAAGTCCCCCAGTTTTGCGGCATCGTCGCCGAAAGAGTATTTCGTCGTGGTTCCGGCCCGGCAGGCGTATTCCCACTCAGCTTCGGTGGGGAGGCGGACAAGCTGGGTGGGCTCGATCAGTTTGGCGGCCCGCAGCAGCACGGTTGCCTTTTCACAGAATTCGTTCGCTTCGGCCAGCGAGAGCATTTCGACCGAGTTGCGCGGCCCCTTCCACTTGCTCGGGTTCGTCCCCATGACCGCTTCCCACAGGTTTTGCGGGACTTCGTATTTCGCGATGGCGAGCGACGCGACGTTTTTCGCGACGGGGAACTTCCCCTCGCCGGGCGTAATCGCGACGAACTCGTCGCGGAACGTTTTGAGCAGCTCTAGCTGGTGCGGCGTAGGGTCGGCGGAAAAAAGGACGACGAATACGAAGAGAGTGGTCATGGTGCGGGGCTACGAGGGAAGGAAACTTGGCAGGCGAGACGCCTGCCCTACGGGAAGGGGAACGAGGCCGGCCGAATGTCCACCCCACGAAAGGCTAGGCGGCGTGATTCGTGCCGAGATTACCGCTGCGGAAGGCATCGGCCATGGCGAGGGGAACCTGGGCCTCGGCTTCGACGAGGCGAGCGCGGTTTTCGGCCACTTTGGCCTTCATCACCTGCTCGGTGGCAATGGCCTCGGCGCGGCGTTTTTCGGCTTCGGCCCGGGCGACGCGGGTATCGGCCTCGGCGGCGTCGGCATTGAGGCGAGCGCCGATATTTTGCCCTGGCGTGACCTGGGCGATGTCGATCGAAACGATCTCGAACGCGGTCTGCGCGTCGAGCCCCCGATCGAGCAGCGTTTTCGAGATTTTGCTGGGATTGGCCAGCACATCCTCGTGCGTATCGGCCGAGCCGATGGAGGTGACGATGCCCTGGCCGACGCGGGCGATAATCGTCTCTTCGGTCGCGCCGCCGATAAGCTGAGCCAGATTCGTGCGCACGGTGACGCGGGCCTTCACCAACAGCTCGATGCCATTCTTGGCGACGGCACTGAGCGTCGCCTTGCCGCTGCGTGGATCGGGGCAGTCGATGATTTTCGGATGAACGCTGGTGCGGACGGCGTCGAGCACGTCGCGCCCGGCCAGGTCGATGGCGGCCGCTTGATCGAAATCGAGCGGGATGCGAGCCCGCTGGGCGGCGATAATCGCGAGGATGACGTTCGTCACGTTCCCCGCCGCTAGATAGTGCGCCTCAAGGCGCTTGGTGCTGATTCCCGAACGGCGATTGATGTCGAGCCCCGCCTGCGCCGCCATGATTTTGGCTTGCACGATCAGCCGCGAATTCACCTGCCGAAAGCCCATGCCAATCAAGGCCGGCATGCTGACATCAGCGCTCGACATATACGCCTGAAACCAGAGCTTGCCATACGCCGCGAAGGCGATGGCCGCGATAAACAGGAACAGGCCAAAGATGATCGCGACGCCCACGGCGACAAAATAGATAATGCCATCGCCGAATCCGCCGTCCCCCCCTCCCAGCGCTTCGGCTTGGGCGAGGAGTGGATGCACGAAATTCATGTTGCGGTTCCCCGAAAGGGCTGTTTTCCCAGCCAGAATGATAGCCGATGGCGCGCGGCCGCAATACGGCGTGTCGGGCTCGGGCGAAGTCCCTGGTCGCACCCTCTAGCCGGGCCGGGTGGGGGGCTTCACAATCGGATCAAATCATTTCGTAGCAGTCGAGGAATCTATGGGACAACTGACGGGCAAAACGGCACTGGTCACGGGGGGTGGCACGGGCATCGGCTGGGGAACGGCGGTCGCCTTGGCCGAAGAGGGGTGCCGAGTCGCGATTGCTGGGCGGCGGCGCGAGGTGCTCAAAGCGGCGGCCGACTCTTGGACCGGCCAGCCGGCAATGCTCTTTCACGAGTGCGACGTGGGAGACCGCGGGAGCGTCGAACGGCTGTTCGCGTGGGCCGGCAAGGAGCTGGGGCCGATCGATATTCTCGTCAACTCGGCGGGGGTGAACATCAAGAATCGGATGATGTCGAACATGCCTCCCGACGAGTGGGAGCGCGTGCTGCGGATCAACGCCACCGGCGTCTATCACTGCATGTATGCCGTGCTGCCGCAAATGCGGGAGCGCAAAGACGGGCTGATCGTGAACATTTCGTCGATTAGCGGCAAGCGGGCGGCGGCGCTCGGTGGCGTCGCTTACAACGCCTCGAAGTTCGCCGTCACGGCCCTGGGGACGAGCGTCGCCAACGAGGAAATTCCCAACGGCATTCGAGTGACGAATATCTTTCCAGGAGAGGTCGATACCCCTATTTTGGAGCATCGGCCGGTGGCGGTGACTGCTGAGCGGCGGGCCAAAATGCTGCTGCCGGAGGATGTTGGGCTGCTGGTCGTTGCCGTGGCCCGGTTGCCGCCGCGAGCGCACGTGCCGGAACTCATCATCAAGCCGACCGTGGCGGAATACATGTAGCTCGCCAGGGCGCGATCGAGAGCCGACATGAGCGGAACGGATGCCAAACCAATCGAGCCGACGCCGAGCCAGGCGTTGTCGCTGGCGGACTCGACCGCGATCATCGTCGGCATCATCATTGGATCGGGCATTTACGAAATCGCGCAGCTCGTGGCGGGTACGAGCGGCGGTTTTGGGGCGCGGCTCGCGCCGACGGGCTGGGAGCAGACAGCGGCCTGGGGTGCGATTCTCGGCGTCTGGCTGCTGGGCGGCCTGATCGCGCTCGTGGGCGCGATGTGCTATGCCGAGCTGGCGACCGCGTTTCCGCAGGCGGGGGGAACCTATGTGTTCTTGTCGCGTGGGCTGGGGCGGAGCGTGGGATTTTCGTTCGCCTGGGCCGAGTTTTGGATTGTCCGGCCGGGCAACGTGGGTGCGATTGCGTTCGTTCTAGCCCGCTATGCCGCGCAGCTGCTGCCGGAGGCATGGAGCAGGTCGTCCTCGTTGCAATTGGGAATCGCGACGGGGGCGATCGTGGTCATTTCGGTACTGAACGCCATCGGTCTGCAAGCGGGGAAGTGGACGCAGAATGTCCTTACCGCCGCCAAGCTGGTCGGTTTGGCGATAGTGATCCTGACCGCCCTGACACTGCGCCCCGCCGCTGGTGCCGCGCTATTGCCGGCCGGCTCGACGGGCAATTTGACGCTGGCCCTGATTTTGGTGATGTTCGCGTATGGTGGGTGGTCGGACATGTCGTTCGTCGCGGCCGAAGTGCGCGATCCGCGGCGGAACATCTTTCGGGCGCTACTTTTGGGAACGGTGGTCGTGGCGGCGATTTACCTGGCGATCAACTTCGCCTTTTTGCTGGGACTGGGAGCGGGGGGGTTGGTCCGGTCGGACGCGGCCGCGGCGGAGGTGATGTCGGGGCGGTTCGGAGCGCTCGGCTCGACCGCCATCAGCCTGCTGGTGGTGATTTCGTGCCTGAGCTCGCTGAATGGGCTGCTCTTCACCGGCGCGCGGGTTTATTACGCCCTGGGAACCGAGCACCCGGTTTTTCGCTGGCTAGGATCCTGGGATGAGCAAAAGGGAGTTCCACTCCGGTCGCTGGTGGTGCAAACGATCGTGACGCTCGGCCTGGTGGTGATGTTCGGCCGCGATCCACAAGGCTTCGAACGGCTGGTGGTGTTTACCGCGCCGTTTTATTGGGGATTCATCTCGCTCGTGGGCGTGGCTCTGGTGGTTATTCGCCTCCGGGGACTTGTGGCCGAGGGAACCTTTCGCGTCCCGCTGTTTCCGCTGTCGCCCCTCTTCTTTTTCGCCACCAGCGGGGCAATGGTGGTTGCCGCCGTTCAATATGCCGCTAGCAAAATCAGCCAGGAGACCGCCTGGCAAGTGGCCTGGGCCGCGGTGGTGCTGGCCACGGGAATTGCCGTGGGATTTTGGGATTGGCGGGCTGGCGGAACATCATCGCCAGCAAAGCATCGCTAGCGGCGGCGCGGCAAACTTTGCCGCCTGTGCGGGTCGTAGCAAGAGAATCGAGTTTGCGGATGCCGACGATGGGAGAACGGCTTTGGCCACTCCACTCGTCTTTGCATTCGATGAGCACCGCTCCGCCGCTCGACAGCCCGCTGGGGAGTTCGTTCAGCACGGGTCCATCTCGTGCCGATGGGGGCGCGCCTCCCGATCCGCTGCTGGTGGCGGAAATGAAAAACGAGATTCGGGCGCTCGTGCAGGAGATTTCGGAACTGGCCCAGGCCGACATTCCCCCCAGCGAATTTTATGCGGCATTCCTAAGCCGAGTCGTGACCGCGATGGCCGCGGTGGGCGGAGCGATCTGGGTTGTTGATGACGGCAAGCTGAAGCTGGAATATCAGGTCAATCTGGCGCAGGCGAAGCTCGAAACGACTCCCGCCGCCATTTCCCAGCATGGGCAGCTCTTGAAGCAAACCTTGGCGGGAAACCAGGCGATTGTCGTTCCGCCGCGGGCCGGTCAGGGGGATGGCGAGGCGGGCAATCCCAGTGAGCTCTTGCTGGTGCTGACGCCGCTGGTGGTCGAGAAAGTGCCGCAAGCGGTGATCGAGATTTTTCAGCGCCCCGGCGGCGGGCCGACGACGCAACGCGGCTATTTGCGGTTTCTCATTCAGATGAGCGACCTGGCGTGCGACTATCTGCGCAATCGCCGGTTGCGGCGGCTAGAAGAGAGCCAAACGCTGTGGCGGCAGATCGAGCAGTTCGTCGGCGCGGCGCACCGGTCGCTCGACGTGCGGGCAACGAGCTTCGCCATCGTCAACGAGGGAAGGCTGTTGGCGGGGTGCGACCGGGTGACGCTCGCCCTCTGCTACGGCCGGCAGACCCGGATCGAGGCGGTGAGCGGCCTCGATTCCATCGACCGGCGGGCGGCCGAGGTGAAGCGTCTGGCCGATTTGGCGGCGGCGGTGCTACGCACGGGGGAGCCGTTCTGGCACTCGGCCAGCAGTGACGAATCGCCGCCGCAAATTGATGCGCCGCTGCAAAATTACGTCGATCTGTCCCACGCCAAGCTGGTCGCCGTTTTGCCGATATTTCCCAGGACAGAAAGCGGGGATGAGAATTCCCCCGCACCCGGCCCCCAGAAAGTCGAGCCGCTGGGAGCCATCATTTTCGAGCAGCTGCGCGACAGTCGCTTGACCGAGTCGCTCCAGACCCGCGCGGAGATTGTCGCCCAGCACAGCGCGGCGGCCTTGGCGCATGCTCGCGACCATAGCGGGCTCTTTTTGCTGCCGGTGTGGAAGGCGCTCGGCCGGGCGACGTGGATGTTGCGCGGCCGTGCGCTTCCCAAGACATTGCTGGCGAGCGCGCTTCTGGCCGGCGGCATCGGGGCGCTCGCGCTGGTGCCAACCGATTTTGAAGTCTCCGCCCGTGGCAAGCTACAGCCGGCCCTGAGGCGCGAGGTGTTTGCCCAAATCGACGGGGTCATTTCGCGAGTGCCGGTACGGCACGGTGATCAGGTCGCGGCGGGAACGGTGCTGGCCACGATGACCAGCACCAATTTGGAACTGGAACTCGCCGAGTTGATAGGCCGGCAGACGACGACGCAGGAACAACTGGCCGCTCATCAGCGGGCCTTGCTCGATAATTCGCGCGGCGGCGGCCGGCTGAGCCCGGCGGATGAAAATCGCCTCGCCGGCGAAATGCTGCAACTGCGACAGGAAGCGGACAACATCGAGCGCGAATTGGCCCTGATTCGCCAGAAAGAACAGCAGCTTACCGTCGTCGCCGAACAGCCGGGGCAAGTCGTCACCTGGAAGGTCGAGGATTTGCTGCTCGGCCGGCCGGTGTCGCGCGGGCAGGCGCTGCTGACGCTCGCCAATCCGGATGGCCCGTGGGAACTGGAGCTTTATGTTCCGGAGCGGCGGATCAAGCATTTGCAAGCCGCCCAGCGGTTAGTGCCACGATCCGGCCAGCGGCCGCCGCTCGATGTGGCCTTTACGCTGTCGAGCCATCCCGGTGCGCAGTTTCATGGCCGCGTCATCGAAATCGAGCAAGCGGCGGAGGTGCGCGGCGACGACGGCAATACCGTGCTGGTGCGGGTCGAAATCGACAAAAGCCAACTGCCGCCGCTGCATGACCAAACCACCGCCGTCGCCAAGCTGTATTGCGGGCGGACGAGCGTCGGTTACGCCTGGTTTTGCGACCTGATCGAGACCATGCAGGCGAAGGTGCTGTTTTGGCTGCCGGTGTAGGAAAGTACGCAGCACGAAATCCGAAGCACGAAGGAATGCAAAAATGACCCATTTGGGAAGGCTACTTTCGTGGTTCGTGTTTGTTTCGTGCTTCGTGCTTCGGATTTCGAGCTTCTCCCACGCCGCCCCACCAGGGCCGCAGCTCGCTGCTCCGTCGTCACCTGGTAACGCCACGCTCACCCACTGCCTGGTATCGCTGATTGAGGACATTCAGGTGCCGGCCCTGGAAGCGGGGGCGCTCACGTCGCTGGTTGTGACGGAAGGACAGTTCGTGACGGCCGGCCAATTGCTTGCTCGGATCGACGACCGACAGCCCAAGGTCGACAAGCTGGCGGCCGAACTGGAGCGCGATGCCGCCTTGGCCAAGGCGGCCGACGACATCGAGGTCCGCTTCTCCGAGGCGGCCCTGCAAGTGGCCGTGGCTGAACTGCAGCGGGCGGTGGCAATCGACGCCAAGAGCCCCGGTGGAGTCACGCAGCAGGAAATCCAGAAGCTGCGGCTGGCCAAGCATCGCGACGAGTTGCAAATCGACCGCAGCAAGCTCGAAATGCGAATCGCGAAAATGAATGCCGACGTGCATCAGGCCGCGGTGCAAAAGTCGGACGACGCCCTCGCCCGTCGCCAAATTGTCTCCCCCATCGACGGGATCGTCGTCACGGTCTTCCACGAACGGGGGGAGTGGCTCAATGCCGGCGAGCCCGTGCTGCAAGTCGTGCGAATCGACCGGCTCAGGGTCGAGGGCTTTCTGAACGCCAGCGAGTTCAGCCCTGGGGAAATCGCCGGCCGGGCCGTTACCGTGGAGGTGCCATTGACCGGGGGCAAGATCGGCAGGTTCGCGGGGCAAATCGTGTTCGTCAGCCCGCTGGTGCAGGCGGGGAACAAGTATCGCGTGCGGGCGGAAGTCGAGAACCGGAGCGAGAACGGTCATCCGATTTTACGGCCCGGCATGTCCGCCACGATGACGGTGCATCTGGTGGAGCGGACAAGGTAGTCCGTCATCATTGGCCATTCGTCCTTCGACATGGGTGCTTGGGCTTGATGGATGGTTCGACTCTAGTTTCGAGTTCCAGTCGGCCACTGGCGCTGGCGATGCGCGCGGATCTGGAAATCCAGCGGCAAACGTGGCAAGGGCGTCAATACTGGTTGGTGAAGGATCCGCTGGCGCTCAAGTACTTTCGTTTCGAGAGCGAAGAGCTGGCGATCCTCAAGATGCTTGATGGCCAAACGAGCAGCGACGAGATTCGCGAACGATTTGCCGGCGAGTTTGCCCCTCAGCGAATTAGCGCCAGCGAACTGCAATCGCTGCTGGCCAATCTGCACAAAAGCGGTCTCGTCGTGGTCGATGCGGCAGGCCAGGGGGAGCAGCTTTTGGTTCGCGATCGCGTTCGCCGTCGCAAGGCGCTGTGGGGCACGCTGGCCAACGTCCTCTCGCTCCGGCTGCGGGGGGTTGATCCGGATCAATTCCTGGGCTGGCTCAATGGCTGGTGCGGGTGGATTTTCTCGCCCGGGGCGGCCGTGCTGTCGGCTCTGCTCATGCTGACGGCGCTTGCACTGGTGGCGGCCGAGTTTGACGTCTTTCGCGCGCGCCTGCCGGATTTTCAGGCGTTTTTCGCGGCGAAGAATTGGCTACTCTTGGCGGCAACACTCGCCGGGACGAAGGTGCTGCACGAATTGGGTCATGGCCTCGCCTGCAAGCGGTTCGGCGGCCAGTGCCACGAAATGGGGGTCATGCTCCTGATCGGCACGCCGTGCCTCTATTGCAACGTCACCGACGCCTGGATGATTCCCAGCAAATGGCGGCGGGCGGCCATCGGCGCGGCGGGGATGTATGTCGAGCTGAATCTGGCGGCCGCGGCGACCATCGTCTGGTGGTTCAGCCAGCCGGGATTGCTCCATCATTTGTGCCTGAACGTGATGTTCGTCTCGTCGGTGAGCACGCTGCTGTTCAACGCCAATCCGCTGATGCGGTTTGACGGCTACTACATCCTGGCCGACCTGCTCGAGATTCCGAACTTGCGGCAAAAGGCCACGGCTGCCCTGCAGCGCAAGCTGGGGGCTTGGCTACTCGGCCTGCCGGAACGGAACGACCCCTTTCTGCCGACTCGCGGCCGTTGGCTCTTCGCCCTCTACGCGGTCGCTTCGGCCGTGTATGGCTGGGTCGTGTCGCTGTCGATCTTCTGGTTTCTATATGGCGTGCTGGAGCCGTATGGCCTCAAGATCGTGGGGCAAATGCTGGCCTTGTCGATGATCGTCGGTCTGGTGGTGACGCCGGCGCTCCGCTTCGCATTTTTCCTGTTTCAACCCGCGAGGATGCAGCACATGTCCGCTTGGCGCGCCACTCTGGGATTGCTCGGCCTGGTCGCGGTGGTGGTGGCGGCGCTCGCCATTCCGCTGCCGTACTATGTTCCCTGCGCGCTGGAAGTGCAGCCGCGCGGCGCAACAAGCCTCTATGTCGATGTGCCGGGGGAGGTGCGGGCGATACACGTCGCGGGAGGCACTGTGGTGGCCGGTCAGTCGATTATCGAGCTCGACAACATCGAAGCCCGACAAGTCGAGCACCGGCTGGCAGCCCAGCGCGACGACCTCGCGGCCCGCATCGAAAGCATCCGCCAGCGGGCCATTTCGGACGACGACGCCCTGTTGGAACTAGCACAAGTCGAAGAGGCACTGGCCGCGCTCGACGTGCAACTGGCCCGACGCCGGGACGAGCTCCGCCGGTTGACGATTGTCGCCCCGGTGGGCGGAATTCTCGTTCCGCCCCCCAGCCGGCCAGACGACGGGGCTGAGGAGCGAACGCGCCTCGCCAGTTGGACTGGCCGCCCGTTAGAAAGTCGGAACCTCGGGGCCTATTTGGAGGCCAGCACGCTCGTCGGGCGGATCGCTCAGCCGGGGCAGTGGGAGGCGATCCTGGCCATTGAGCAGCACGAAATGGACTTTATCCGGGCCGGCCAGCGGGTGGACCTGATCCTCCATCAACTTCCCGGCACGCGGCTCGCCGGCCGGATCGAGCACGTCGCCCAGCAAGAGATGCAAGCCGCCAGCAGCCGACTTTCAGCACGTGGCGGCGGCGAACTGGCGACCCGGACAACCGCCGATGGCTTGGAGCGACCGATCAATGTGATCTATCAGGCGAGCGTCCCTCTTGCGGATCCCAGCGGCCAAATCATTGCCGGTGCCACCGGCCGGGCCAAAATCCACGCCGGCTATCAGACCATCGCCACCCGGCTTTGGCGGGCCCTTTGCCGCACTTTTCGGTTCGATCTCTAAAGGTGCTTCCTGGGGCAGGCGTTCCGCCTGCCCAGACACTACCCCCCGGCGTCATAAGGGAAAATTCCGTCTCGCGCACAATTCCCTTTCGCTACACCAGCACCGTATCGCCGTGCTCGTATCCCGGCGCGCACGTGCAAAGCAACTTCAGCGGCACGGGGCCGGTGGCCAGAATCGTGTGTACCGCGCCGGGGGGAATGGCGATCGCGTCGCCGGGACCGACTTCGCGCGTTTCGCCATCAATCGTCATCCGGGCGGTTCCTTCGAGGATGTAGTAAATCTCCTCGGTCACCGGATGGTAGTGCGGCGCGGTCGCCTGCCCGATCGGCAAGCGGGCCTCGGCCAGGCTTTGGTTGCGGATGCACGAGTTGCGATGGGCCAGCAGCTCGCGAATCTCCGAGCCGTCTTTGGTAGTGAAAGCGGGAACCTGGGCGATATTCTGAATGTCCATTCAATCCTCGGAACTCTCGACTTGCACGCGGCGGCGGACCTCGGCCAATGGATATTCGAGCAGCGAAACCCCCTCGCGATGGCTCAGCTCCTTGAGCCTGCGCCAGCCGCGGCTAACCAGCCGCTCTTGCTGGCGGACGAACTCCGGGTCGAGCTCGCGCTTGGCAAACGCCCCCTCGGCCACGACCGGGGAAAACTCCGCATCAACGATGAACTGCGCCAGAGTCGGATTGCAGCGAATGTGGCGCTCGCGGGTCGTGTGCAGCGTCTCCGGATCGACCTGCCCCAGCACATAGCGCAAGTACAGATCGCTCTCCCAGATGTGCTCGACATCTCCCCCGCAGACATCACAGAGATAGCCTTCTTCGCAGCGCGCCATGGGGGAGGAGACAGGAGTCGGTACAGGTTCGGAATCTAATCACCAATCACGCAAACAACGTCGCCACAAATTGTGTTACAATCAAGCGATTCCCTTCGTCAAGCGGTCTAGCGACATGAGCAGCGTCATCTCTCCCACCATTGCTCCGGCCATCGCCACCGTCGAACTACCCGCCACGGGCTTCGATGTTCCGCCGCCAACGCTCTGGCGATTCTCCGTGGAGGAGTATGAGCAGCTCGGCCGGCTGGGGGTGTTGACCGAAGACGACAACGTGGAGTTGTTGGAGGGGCTGATTGTCAAAAAGATGACCAAAAATCCTGTGCATGATTGGACGATTGATTTTTTGAATGCCGTTTTTTCCCAACAGTTGCCGCCGGGTTGGATTTTGCGCATTCAGAATGCTCTCCGCACTCACGATAGCGAACCGGAGCCGGATGTTGTTGTCGCGATTGGCGACTTCACCTCATTTCGCCGTCAACATCCCACCGGCGAGCAGGTTTCGCTCGTCATCGAAGTCGCCGAGTCGTCGCTCGACCAGGACTGGCGCAAGTGCCGCATCTATGCCCGCGCCGGCGTTCCGGTGTATTGGATCGTCGATCTGAATTCCGCCTGGCTGGAAGTTTTCACCCAGCCCAACCGGCAGGCCGGCGAATACGAGCAGCACGTTCGCCTCGCCGCTCCGGGGCAGGCGACCGTTCAACTTTCCGATACCGCACCACTGGTCATTGATTTGCAGCAGCTCTTTCCGCCCGCCGGCGAATAGCAGCGCTTGCCAACAGCCGCACGGATGCCCCATGCCTCGCATTCAGCAATTGCCGCCGAGCGTTATTAACAAGATCGCCGCCGGCGAGGTGATCGAGCGGCCGGCGAGCGTCGTCAAAGAGCTGCTCGAAAACTCCGTCGATGCGGGGGCCCGGCGGATTGATGTTTCCTTGGGGCAAGGGGGAACCGATCTGATCCGCGTCGTCGATGATGGTTGCGGCATCGGGGCGGATGACCTGCCGCTGGCGGTGGCCAGCCACGCGACCAGCAAAATCGCCAGTGCCGACGATCTCTTTCGCGTCGGCACGTTTGGCTTTCGCGGCGAGGCACTGGCCTCGATCGCCGAGGTAAGCCACCTTGTGCTCCGCAGCCGCCAGCCGGAAAACGAGGCGGGGCACGAACTGGAAGTGACCGGCGGCGTCCATTGCCCGATCGTCCCTTGCGGCTGCCCGGTGGGAACGGTGATCGAAGTTCGCAACCTGTTCTACAACACGCCGGTGCGGCGGAAGTTTTTGCGGGCTTCGCAAACCGAAATCGGCCACGCCAGCGAGGCCTTCACGCGGATCGCCCTCGTTCATCCGCACTTGCATTTTACTCTGCGGCACAACGACCGGACCCTGTTCGATCTGCCCCCCACATCCAATTGGCGCGAGAGAATCGGGGCGCTCGTCGGCCGCGACCTCGAAGCCGCCCTCATCCCCGTCGAAAACCACGACGGCGACGTGCGGCTGTCGGGCTTCGTCGCCGATCCGCAGCACAGCCGGGCAAACAACCGGATGCAGTATCTGTTTCTGAATGGCCGGCACATTCGCGACCGGACCTTGCAGCACGC
>JANRLS010000075.1:0-6494 GCA_033762315.1 Pirellulaceae bacterium | reverse complement strand
TTGGCGGGCGTGGTGGTCGATATCGGCTCGGTGATGACCCCCTGCGTCGCGCTCGGCGTGACCGTGGACGACGTGATCCACTTCATCCTTTGGTTCCGCCGGGGCATTGCCTCGGGTCGCAGTGTCGAGGATTCCGTGCGGCTCGCCTATGGAGGCTGCGCGCGGGCCATGTATCAAAGCTGGGGAGTGATCGGGCTGGGACTATCGGCCTTCGCCCTGAGCACCTTCGTGCCGACGTTTCGCTTTGGCGCGCTCATGATCGCGCTGCTGACGGCCGGGTTGATTGGCAACCTGGTATTTTTGCCCGCGCTCCTTTCGGGTCCGCTCGGCCGGCAAATTGCCCGGTCCATGAGATCGCGACCGGAGCCCAAGCCAGAGCCGACCGCGGAAGCTGCCCTGGCGTCGATCTCGCGCTAGTCGGCCCGCCTCGCCGCCCGGCGATGGAACCGCCGCCGCACGGCCGGCTCGGTATTCGGCGGATAGCCACCGATCGCATAGTCGAGCAATTCCAGCGTGCTGCGGCGAATCGTGCGTCCCGCGGCATCGGTTTCTCGCGCGGCGTGCGCGACCACGCCACCGGGAACATCCTCGCAATAAACTTCCATCGTGACCTTGCTGCCGGTCGTTTGCTTGCGCGTGGTCTTCACGTAAGCCGCCAGACGAACTTCGTCGATCACGCGCTGTGGCAGCCCCAGCGAGATAACCTCCGTCAGCGTGCTGACGCGCTGCTCTTCGGGACCACCTTCGGTGGTGGTTTCGCGGCGAAGTTGATACGGAGGGACTTCGCTTGAGTAATGCGTGACGCTAATCCGCTTGATCCCCTCCGCTTCGATCACCGCCTGACGGAGCTCGCAGGGAATCGTCTTGCCATCGATCGCGAGCTCGCCGTCTCCCGTCTTCCGTAGCGTAACTGCTTGCCCGGCGGTCTCGCCGTGGTAGCCATGTTTGACCGATTGCGGCTGCGAGGCAAAGTGCTTGCCCGCCACTTGCACGGTCGTTTCGACGCGCAAGGTGTAGCTGGCGGCATCGAGCGCGGTGAGCGTCGTCTTCGTCTCGGTGATCGAAACGTTGGCGACCCGCCCCTGGTCGTCGAGCGTTTCCGAGATGACCCGCACGGTTTTCCACGAGCCGATTGGAAAGCGTCCCCACGGGTGATGGTCGGGCGGAATCGCCCCCTCTTGAGCCATGCAGCGACCGCAGGTGGCGAGGAACATTCCCGCCGCCAACAGCATTGCACGCCGCCCAACGTTCGCCATGAAAGACAACCAGAAAAGACCGCCTGTTCCGGCAAACTGCCGGGATCAACCCTGAGTGTAATTCGCAGGCGGCGTGGAATCGACCTGTTTTTCCCGCCCCTTTCCGCCACGAATTACCTCTGGCGGGTGGAAAACGGCCGATCGTGTCGAATAGGCAAACTTAGCCGGGTCAGGTAATTGGGTCGGGGAGCGGGTCTGGCTGGTCGGCCGCCGCGTTTGGCGGGGGTGCAGAAGGCGCGGCGGGGCCAGCGACGAGCGCCTCAAAGGCATCGGCGATTTGCATGTCCTGATGCGGAAAGACGGTGCGTAGGTCGAGAATCAGCCGCTCCCCTTCGGTGCGCCCCCGGATAGGTAGCGGGCCTGCTTCCAAGCTCGCGGCGAGCGCGACCACGGTGCCGCGCTGGGGCGAAATGGCCAATTGCCAGGTCGGCAGCTTGCTGCCTGGCAACGCAGCGGAGGTGAGACTCGCCTCGCCCGGCCGAGCCTCGGCGGTCACCAGCCCACTGGCGCAAAGCTGCGGCGCGAGACGCTCGGCCCGGTTCTTCAGATTCTCGGCCGACGTGCCAATGAGCGCCAGCAGCGGAATCGAACGCTCGGCAGCGGCCGTATCGGCGTAGAGGCGCAGCGTCGCCCCCAGCACCGTAAGCCGCAAGCGGTCGGCGGCGAGATCTTGAAAATGTGAGTGGCGGCGAATCTTGTCAATCAGCCCGCGCTTGCCGAGCAAAATTCCGGCGGGCGGTCCCCCCAAGAGCTTGTCGCCAGCCAAGAGGACGAGGTCAGCCCCTGCCTTGAGGCTCGCCGCCGCGGTGGGCTGCGCGGCGAGGCCGTGCTGCTCTAAATCGAGGAATCCGCCGAGATCGAGCTCGTCCACGAGCGGCACTTGATGCTTTCGCGCGAGCACGGCCAGTTCCGCCAACGGGATTTCGTCGCCGGTACCGCGAGCCAGCGCAACAGTTTGCACATGCCACCAGGCAGCGGTTTGCCCACCGGTGGCGGAGGCATAATCTTCGGACCGCGCCTTGTTGGCCGCCCCAACCGGACGCGCCGTCACTACCGCCGCGCGGATGGCATCCTCCAGACGCAGGCCATCCGCGAATTCGACTAGCTCCCCGCGGGCGATCAGAACCTCGCGCCCTCCCGCGAGGGCGGCAAGCGCAGCCAGCCGGGCGCTCGCATAGCTGCCGGTGACAATCGCCGCTTCGGCACCAGTGCGTTCGATCAGCAGCCGCTCGACTTCGCCCGCCAGATCCCCCCGCGGATCGCCATAACCACGGGCCATGCTGGTGAACGCGGTGATCGCCTCCTCGGCCACCGGGCAACCGCCACACGCGCCAGGCAGTAAAATTCCGGTGGCATTGATCGCTGGCCGCAGTCCCGGTGCTTGGGTCGTGGTGATCCAGGCCGCGATGCGCTCGGCCAGTTCGCTGGGCGAAGGAATGTTCATTCCCGCGGTCGCGGTTTGCACTTGCGAGCGCAGGTCATCCAGAAAGCGGGTGGCGCTCGTGACGACGACGTTGCGACTGACACGGTTGACCAGCGACTTCAGGGGGGGACTTTCCAGCAATTCCCCGAGGGAAGGAAGGTTTTTCAAGAAACTCGACATGGCGATCTCCTGTTCAAGGAATCTCGCCAACCTAGCTGCCGGCAGAGCTGGCTACAACGAGGGCCAATTGCTCGTCGCTCTTGCAACGCCCGCGCCCGTCAATACAATCGGTGATAGTGACACCCAGGGCACCAGCGGCCAGCACGGTCTTGGCCAGGAGGATTCGCTTGCTCACCGAAGCCGAGGTTCAACGCAGCTTTCGTAACTTGTTCAAGAGCAAGGACGTGCCCCCAGAGACGTTCGACAAGGCGGAAGCCCTGCTGGACGAGCTTCGCCCGGAGAGCCCGCTGCGGCACCGCCTCAGCGTGGAGCTGGAGGAGATTCGCAAGCTGCACACGGCGAAGGCGTAGGGTCTGTCGAGGCTCCTTGAATGCGAGCCCCTCGCGTTCGTTGTTCCGTGGCCGATGCGTTGCTTGCGGACGGTGCCCGTTCGTCGTTCTCCCGCCATCCCTTGCGCGTTGGTCGCGGGGAATGGCAAACTCGCTGCGACCGACCCTCGTTGGACGCCGCGATGGCCAAGGAATTAGCGGTTAACCGTCACGCCCATCGTCAACCCAGCCATCTGCACATCCTGCCGGGCGAACTTTTCCTGCAGCGATTCGCCACGGCCGATGCCCGTGCCCAAATCGATGAATGACATGCCAAAGCGGAAGGAAATTTCGCGGGTCAGCTCGTAAGCCGCTTCCGCCCGAACCTCGCCACCCCAGGTGAACTGGGTTCGCTGGTCATAACCGACCTGCCGCTGGAAGTTCTCGTAGGTGACTGCCCCTCCGAGCGATGCGGTGTCGTCATAGACGGTGATCGTGGTGTCTTCCCGCTGCTCGAAGTACTGAAAATTGGCGCATCCGAAGAATTTCACTTCGCCGGACAACATCCAGTGCGACCGCTGATGAAACAGGCGGGCACCGATCTGGCCACCGAGCAGGTTGTTCGAGGTGGTGTAGTAGTGGCTGTTCAGCAGCTCGACGGGACCATCCACGGTGGGAACGGGCGGAACCAAAAGGTCCGGCGGCGGAGGATTGGGATTCGCGACGACATCCACGCTTTGCGGGTCGATGTCATAGCGCTGATAGTTGTCGTCGCGGACGAAGTTCTTGAAGTTCATGATCCGCACGCCCACCATCGGTTCCAGCACGGTTCCGTTGTGGAACTCCTTGCGCCGCCACACTTTGTTGAACTCGGCCGACGAGAAGGAGGCGACGTTGACGCTGTCCTTCAGGATGTAATAGCGTGGGTTGCGGTCGGAAATTGGAAACTGCGGGTCGGTCGGATCGGTATCGTCTTCGTTGAAGCGATTGATCCGTTCTTGCTGGTTCTCGACATACTCGTTGGGACCGCTCAGGTGATGCAAGACCACGTTCCACCCCGTCCGTTCATCGGTCATGTAGCCGATTTCGAACCGATTCCCCCAGGTGAAGTCACCGTCCCAGGGAGAAGAGCCGGGATTAACGCCAAAGTCGTTCACGTTGTTATCGACGAGAAACACCGAGGACGCGCCGGGGGCTTGGCCGTCGCGCGGTCCGACATTGGGCCGCGAGATGTTCCAGTAAACCTTGTCCATCGTGAAATACCACCCGACGTTCGCCGGCTCGGGGCCGCCGAAGTTGTCCACCTCGGCGGGGGCGAAAAACTGGAAGTCGGGCTCGAAATACCCAGGAAAGGTATAGGCCGACGCCGTCGGGCCCCGCTTGATGTTGTCGATGAAGGGCTGGTGTTTTTGAGCCCTGACCGCGGGAGCCATTCCCAACACGGCAAGCAGGGCGGCCAGGCAGGCGAGTGGTCGGATCAGCGACATAGTTCGGTTCCACCTCGGGGCGACACGAGCTCGAGGCTCCGGCATGGGCACGAAGCCAGCGGGCGGAAGACCTAGTTCCGCTCGTGACGGTAGTATCGGATTTGCCTGTCGCGGAAGTTGAGTAAGAAAGGCAAGCGATTCCGGGAAATCCGATTGTGCGGGGTCGAGTCGCTGCTGGCGGCGATGCTGGCGGGCCCTGTATTCGGTTCGGCAACGTCGTCGCTCAGGTGGCAATTCTTGCCGCAAGTCGCATCGAGGCGTACACTTACGATCAGTGGCCGACTCGGCAGCCCACCGTCCCCGCGAGGTTCTCATGTCCCGGCGATTGTTGCTAGCGTCCGCCGCGATGCTCTGGCTTTGGAATGGGCCAAACCTCCTGGCCGACGATCCCTCACCCGCCGCCCCAGCTGAAGGGGACGCTAAAACCGAGCCCAAGCCTCCTGGCTATATTCGCGTTCGCCGCAACGACAAGGGGGAGCCGGTGGCGATGGAAACGGCGGTCGTTCGCTACGTTTCGGCCGACGGCCTGCGCCCGGGAGTCACGGTCGATCTGATCGGGGCGGTTCACGTCGGCGACCGGGCCTATTACGACGCGCTCAACAAGCTTTTCACCGAATACGAAGTGGTGCTTTACGAGCTGGTCGCTCCCGAAGGGACGCGGATTCCCAAAGAGGGACGCAAGGAAGGGGGAGGAAGTCATCCCGTAGCAGCCGTTCAAAACGGCATGAGCACGATGCTCGAACTCAAGCATCAGCTTGACTGCATTGATTACACCAAGGAAAACCTGGTTCATGCCGATATGTCGCCCGACGAATTCAACAAGGCAATGTCGAGCCGGGGAGAGAGCTTCCTGCAAATGTTCCTGCGGTTGATGGGGCAAGGGATGGCCCAGCAGGCGGCCGCGGAGAAAAAAGGAACGGCCAGCGGGGGAGATTTCGGGATGTTACTGGCCCTGTTCTCGAAGGATCGAGCCCGTCAGATGAAGATCATGATGGCCGAGCAATTCGAGGGTCTGGAAGGGCAAATGGCCCTGTTCGATGGCCCCGAAGGTTCGACGATCATCACCGAGCGGAACAAGCGCGCCTTCGAGGTGCTGGAAAAGCAGCTAGCTGCCGGCAAAAAGGACATCGGCGTCTTCTATGGTGCCGGGCACTTTCCTGATATGGATAAGCGGCTGGCGGCCGAATTTGGCCTCAAGCGTAACGGCGACACCTGGATCGTCGCCTGGTCGCTCGTCCCAAAATCAGGCACCACCCCTGCTCCTTCAAAAGAAGCCGAGGATGCGAAATCGGAGCGACCGTAGGTGACGCCATCGGCCACTCCGTCACGGCCTCCTTTCGCGGCGATCTGAATTCCAGCGGGTGCTCAGTCGAGCCACAAAAATTCGGAATTGGGTGCCTGGTTCCACGCCACGCGTGGGGTTGCCGTTCTATCGCCACGACACGCCCAAATCAGGCGAGCGTGGCACCCGAAAGATTCGAGATGACGGAGCACTAGGCCTTTTTCGCCCGTTGGGTGACTCGAACCGGCTTCAAGGTATAGGGGGAAGTGGGAAAGGTTGAGTTTGGATTGGTGCCGCGCGGCGTCCCATTCCCCGTTCCCGGATTTGGTCCGCCGCCACCGCCGCCAACAACGTTGATGTCCGGCGGGGACTCGAAATTCAGGATCGTTCGACGGCGAAACGTGCTGTTGGTGCGGATCGTAAAAGTATCGAATCCCGCACCACCGTCGAAGCTCGAGTTGTCAACCAAGGAGTTGTTCTGAATCGTCACAGAATCATCACCTGCACCGAATGTCGCGGTTACTCGATCCAGATTTGACCGATTGATGTCCAAAATGT
>JANRLS010000074.1:0-20911 GCA_033762315.1 Pirellulaceae bacterium | reverse complement strand
CGGAACATCTCCGTTTGCCCCGGTCAAGCAGCCGATTCTGGAGTCGATCTCATGAATAAGTCCCCGTTTCCGCTCGACCTGATCAACGTCGCCTCGCCCTGCCCGGCTGACTGGGAGAAAATGACCGGCGACGATCGCGTTCGCTTTTGCAGCCAGTGCAATTTGCATGTCTATAACCTCAGCGACATGCCGCGGGCCGAGGCCGAGGCGTTTGTGAATCAGGCGGAGGGACGAACGTGCGTGCGCTATTTTCGCCGCGAGGATGGCACGATCCTCACTCGCGATTGCCCGGTGGGCCTCGCGGGCGTGCGGCGGCGCTTGGCTCGCGGGATTGCCGCCCTGGCCGGACTGGTGGTGGCCCTCGTGACCGGCGCGATCTTCGGCTCGCGGTTGAAGAGTGCTGCGCCGGCTGCGACGAGTCCCGCCAGTGCCTTGGCTGAGTGGATCGAGCCGGGTTCGACACAACACGTCTGGGCGATTGCCGGGGCGATCGCGTGTCCCCCGCCGCTTGCCGTGCCGCCGCCGCCCCCGACGAATGACACCGCGCTTGAAGCCCCCGAATCGCCGCTGCCCGAACCAACAGCCGAGCAGTTGCAGCAGATTGCCGAACGCTTGCAGGGAGAGAATTGACCGATGCATTTGCCGCCACATTCCTCAAGCCGCCGGGCTGCCAGCGTCGATAGCATGGATGAAGGACCGTCCCGCGCTTCCCCCTGCCAGACCTGGACACGGAATGTCCGCCGCCCGCCCCACGCCACCAGCCCCCGCGCTCGCGCTATCGCCGTCCCGCCGCGGCTATCGGGGGCTGGTCGTCGCGCTGGCGGCGTTTCTGCTGGCGATCACGCTGTTGCGGCAGCCATTTCGGGGGTACCTGGCGGAAGTTCGCATCACTGGCCACGCGGGGGAAGAGGTCGATCTGGCCTCGGCCCGCGCCTGGCTCGCTGCCGCCGCCGATGGGATGTCGGTGCAGCTGGTGCGCAGTCCGCTCTATCCGGGCGACTGCGAGCTGCAAGTGCAGCGGCTCGCCCGCCGCTTGCCCGATGCGAATACCGAACTAAACAACCTGGCCCGCCGATTTTTGGAAAACTACCTGCCGCAGCAACTGGCCGACTATCGTCAGGCCCGCCTTTCGCGGCTGCAAAGCGAGCTGGCAGCCGCCCGCGATGCCGAAGACACGCAGCGAATTCGGGTCGAAGAGCTGCGCAGCAAGCAGCTCGCTCGCGTTGCCGAGCGGCGTAGCGGTGAATCAGCGGCAGAAGAAGACTCGCTGCCCACCGCGCGCACGTTTGGCGTGGCCGCGTCGAGCGGGCCCTCGTCCGAACTGCGGAAGCGCCTCGCGCTGCTGCGGGCCGAACTCGCCCGGCTCCTTTCGACTTGCACCGAAGAGCATCCGCAAGTGATTACGATTCGCTCGCAAATATCCCGCCTCGAAGCGGAACTGGCCGCGCCTGCCGGGGAATTGCGGCTCGATCCGGCGGCGAGTGCCCGGCCGTTGCCCGCCGAAATGCGACTGGTTTCGACGGCGAGCCTCGTTCCCGTCGGTCCGACGACCGACCTGGCGGCGGAACTCGAAACCGCCACCGCCGAGCTTGCCGCCGCCAGCCGCAATCGCCAATGGGCCGAGCGGCAGTTGCAAACGGCGATCGACCGGGCGGCGGCTCGCGAGGCGCTCCCCACCTGGTCGGCGACGCCGGCCCGCGTGGTGGCTCGGGTCGGAGGGACGCCGACGATCTTCACGCTGCTGGTCGCGGGGCTAATGTCGGCCGTCGCGGGGGGCGCGATGTTTCGCCTCGCGACCCGCGTCTTCGCCCGTCCGCTGATTGACTCGGCCGAGCAACTGGCGACTCTTCTGCCGGTGCCACTCGTCGGACAAACGCCAGCCGGCCGCTGCTCGCTGAATCAGCGGCTGGTGCGGATCGGCCCGGCGATGGTTCGGGGCGGAACGCGCGCGGCCGAGCTGCTAATCATTATTTTCGCGGGGGTGTGCCTGGTGTCGGTGCTCGCCGATCAGACCCTTGCCGCGCAATTTGTCGCCGATCCGTTCGGCGCGCTCTCGGAAGTCGTCGGCCGAATTGGCGGGGGCTAGGCGGGCGGGAGTCCGGGGAGTTCCATCACGGGCCGGACTTCGACGGTCCCCTTTTTCGCGGCGGGAATTCTCGCCGCGATGGCAAGGGCTTCGTCGAGGTTCTTCACGTCGATCAGAAAGTAGCCGCCGAGTTGCTCGCGCGTTTCCGCGAAGGGACCATCGGTCACCAGCCGCTTCCCCTCGCGAACCCGCAGGCTCGAGGCAGTCGCGACCGGCAAGAGCGGGCTGGCTGCGACGAATTGCTGCCGCGCGGCCAGTTCGTGGCACAACTTGGTCGAATCGCCGAAGCACTGCTCGCGCTCGGCTTCGTTCATGGCGTCTTCGGCCATATAGATGAGGAGCATGTATTTCATGGTGGACTCCGAAAATTGAGATGTGGTTGGGAATGTTGATGAGGAGAGCAAGGGAATCGCTAGTGGCCATAAACGAGGACCATCCAGCTGATGCCAAAGCGGTCGGTGACGGTGCCAAAGCGGGGCGAGAAGAATGTTTGGGCGGCCGGCATGTCCACCTTGCCTCCGTCGGCAAGTGCCGCCAGCAGGCGATCGACCTCCGCCGCGGTCGCAACGGTCACGGTGAGCGAGAATCCTTGAAACCCCGGCTTGCCGGTGCAATTGCAATCGGAGGCCATCAGCACGGTTCCGCCGATGCGAAAGCTCGCGTGCATCACTTTGTGTTCCGTGCCGGGGGGCAAGACGCCCTCGGGGCAAGGTTCCGGGCTGTCGCTGAACTTCATCAGGTCGATGATCTCGGCACCGACCGCTTGCTGATAGAAGTGCAGCGCCTCTTCGCAGCGGCCATCGAAGTTGAGATAGGGAGTGACGGGCATGAGGCGGTTCCTGGCGAACGGAAGTGGTGGATGGAACTGGGACAGCAAGTAGTCGCCCGGCTGGCGCGGATTTCGACACTCTCCGCCAAGAATTTTTCTAATCGCTGGTCAACCTGGTTTTTCCGGCATACTATGCAGTCGGTTTTCCAAAAACGCCCTTTCCGTGGCTTGCCGCACAAGCGCGATCGCCCGCTGATAGGCCGTGCGGGCTTCTGCCAGACGACCCATTCGCCGGCACAACTCGCCCCGCGCGGCATGGGCGAGGTGATAGTCGGTCAGGTCGCCGCGGGCCAAAATCGCATCGATCAGCGCAAGGCCGGCGGGCGGGCCGTCGCGCATGGCAATGGCCACCGCCCGATTAAGTTCGACCACCGGCGACGGTTCAACCCGCAGCAAGAGGTCGTAGAGACCGGCGATTTGGGCCCAATCGGTCGTCTCGGCAGCTCGCGCCTCGGCATGAACGGCGGCGATGGCGGCTTGCAGGGAATAGGCACCGACGCGCCCGCCAGCGAAACCTTGCCGGACCAGCGTCAGCCCCTCGGCGATTTGCTCGCGATTCCACAGCGATCGGTCTTGATCTTCGAGCAGGACCAGTTCTCCCGTCGGCGACGTGCGTGCCGCTCTCCGCGACTCCTGCAGCAGCATCAGCGCCAGAAGACCTGCCACTTCGGGGTCTGGCAACAGCTGCACCACCAGTCGCCCCAGGCGAATCGCCTCGCTCGACAGATCGGACCGGGTAAGCTCCGTTCCCGACGAGGCCGAATAACCTTCGTTGAACACGAGGTAAATCACCTGCAAGACCGTTTCCAGCCGGTCCGGCAAATCGGCGAGCGCCGGCACCTGATAGGGAATGCCGGCGCTTTTGATTTTGGCCTTGGCCCGCACAATCCGCTGGGCGATGGTCGCCGGCGCGGTCAGGAAAGCGCGGCCGATTTCCTCGGTCGTCAGGCCGCATACTTCGCGCAGCGTCAGCGCGATCCGCGCCTCCGCCGGCAAGGCCGGGTGGCAGCAAGTGAAAATAAGTCGCAACCGGTCGTCCTCAATCCCCTCGTCCTCGACCTCGCTGGCGGGCGAAGTGGCGGGGTATTTCCGCGCGAGATCTTCGAGCGAATCGGCGAACCGCGCTCGGCGGCGGACCGCGTCGATCGCCTTGAAGCGGCCGGCCGAGACCAGCCACGCCCGCGGATTGGCCGGCACGCCATCGCGTGGCCATTGCACCAAAGCCGACGCGAAGGCTTCGGCGAGGGCCTCTTCCGCCGCGTCGAAATCGCCGAGCAACCGCACGAGCGTCGCGAATACGCGCCGCGATTCGACGCGATAAACCGCCTCGACCTGGGCGCGGGGGTCGGCGTTGGTCCTCTCGCCGCTCATCGAATCTCCGGGTTGGGATGCCTGTGCCGGCCGCGCGCTGTTGGCCCGAACTCCACGAAAATCAGCGGTTTCGCCGTAACGGACGTGCGCCCGACCGCCATAGAGGCGCGGGCATTTGACGTGGAAGTTCATTATCGCTCATTCGAGGCACCCGTCGATGGCACTGATTCGAGCCGACTACCGGCGATGGACACTGCGGGTGTTTGGCGTGGGCCTCGTCGCGCTGGCATTGTCGCGCGGGCTCTTGGCGGCCGAGCCGAGCATCTTCCGCTGTGGAGACGAATTGCTGGTGCGGATCGAGAATCTCGATCCGCTGCGTCAACCGCGCGCGCGCCTTTCGGCCTCCATTCGGCTGGCTGGCGAGGGAGGGGCGAAGGAACTGTTGGTCGATCTGGCCGATCCGCTCGTTGCCGAGACGATTGTGATCGATCTGGCGGGCTACGGCCGCTGCACTGGCGTGCTCGTCGAAGTGACAGACGGCGACGGCACGGTCGTTCATACCCGCAAGGTTTTTCCCGTGGCGGAAGTGACGATGGCGAGCGACCTGGCCCTGCATGCCGACAAGTTCGCCGCCAGCGAGCCAGGAACGGCCATGCGTCGTGGCGTTGGGAGCGGACCCTTGATCGCGCTGCCCGACGCGGCTCGCATCAGGAGCGAAAGGATCGCGTCCCCCGCGCGAGTGGTCGCCTTGCCGCAAATCACCTATCCGGTCGTCACCGACAGCGACTTGCCGATTCCCGCCTCGGAGAACTATGTCCTGGTTTCGCGATCGAGTTTTGCTCCGGCCGATGCCAACCAGTGCAGCCTCTATTTCTCGTATCGCAAGCCGATTTATGACGCCGCCAGCACGCGATTGGCGAGCTGGCGGAAGTTCTTGGTCGAAGTGCCCTTGTCGAGAGAATGGCTCGCGCGCGAAGGGGATGAGGTCATCACGCTGCCGCTGTCGGGGTTTGCCGTGCATGCCACCGAGGAACTCGCCCCGCGCGGCACAAACATGCTCGGCGCGTCGCAAAATGGGATCGCTCAAGGAGGCCAAAGTGCCGACACCGACGACCACGGGCGAATTTACTTCAGCAACTTGAGCGATGGCGCGGGACTGGTGCGCTTCAACCCGCACACTGGCAGGCTCGAGCAACCGCCGGTGAACTTTAGCGCGGAGATTCGCCGGCTCATTCCGGCAGTCAAGGATTGGAACCGCTCGTGGGATACTGACCTGGGGGAACTACTGTGCCTGCGCGGCCGGGTTTACATCCTGTTTGCCCGCAACTATCGCGTGCATACCTCCAACGGCAACTTCGAGACGTGCAGCGGCGTGATCTCGTTGCCGCAAGAAAACTGGAATAATGCGGCCGCATTTCAGGCCGACATTCGCCTCCATGCCGGTTCGTGGGAGGGGGCGAAACATCGGCTTTATGACAGCGATGTCCCGCTCGCCGAGTATTCGCGCAAGCTGCTGGCTCCCATCGCCACGCGGCATGGGCTGAGCTTTGTCGCGGCTGGCGCGAGCGCCGCGATGTGGCGGCTGGATCTCGATGACAACGGCAACACCGCGCGGCTGGCCGAAGTGAAAGCGCTGGCGGGCACGACCACCACCCAGGGCGATCCGATTCCGCCGACGGAACTGCTCACCACCGGCGGTCTGCGGAAACAGCGACTCATCAATGTCGGGAGTGCGGGGCGACAGTTCGTCCGGGCGACCTACGGCGAGTTTGAGATTTCGCGCGCGGCGCTGGCCCTCACCATGCCCGATGCGCCTCTCGCCAACCTCACCGACGCCGAGCGACGGCATCGCTCGACGTTTCCCGGCGCGCCAAGCGGAACGCTGACCATCCGATTCGACATCGCCGGGCAGATTAAGTCGGATCGCGTGCAATTCGGCACGTTGGCGGGCGCGATGTCTGGCATTTCGCAAGGACCAAACTACTGCGTGACCGCGATTCCCGGCGAACCAGACCGGGCGATTGGCGTGTGCGAATACGGCTACTACTTCTCGAAGCTCGACTTTTCCCGACGGACCACGGAAGGAAAGGTATTCAAAGAGTATCTTCCGCAGCTCAGCGCCGGCGAACCAACGACGCTGCCAGCCCGCGTCGGCTTGGGGCCCTACAACTCCGCCTGGGTACGGCACGATGGTGCGCTTTGGCTCTACATGACCGGCTATACCGGCATGAGCCGGCTGAAGTATCGCCCGGACCAAGGGACGCAGGGTGCGTTCGCGGCGGACATGTTCTATCGCCGCCTGAATCCGCGGCCGATCGACGGCCAGCCGCGCGACAGCATCAAGGATTATCTGCATCTGATCCCGGCGACGGATGGCCGCTTGATCGACATCGCTCGCGGCCGGCCAGGCCGTGGCGGTGGGGCATTCTCGGCCGGTCTGGAGCTGTTTGATCCCCGCACGCTGGGCGAGAGCCAAACCGCCGTGTTCATGAGTCGCTGCTACGGATTGCATACTCCGGTGAGCCGGTTGGTGTTTTCCGCGGCGGGTAATCCGCCCCGTCAAGAGCTCTATGTCGCCAGCAGCCCGATTCGCCCGGAGTACGTCTCGGATCTGTCCGATGCCGCGCTCATCCCCAGCAATCAGGAGCCGAAGGTGTTTGTGTACGACTGCCTGGCGGGGGGCGGCTTACGCGATATGTACGGGTTTTCGGTGCCGCCGCTGCCTGGCGGTGATAGCTCGTGCGATCTCGCCCTTTCGCCCTGCGGACAGTACCTGGTCCTGCTGCAGCAAAACGGGGACTGCTACAGCTACAGCCTGGCGCGGCAAAAGTTCGTGGATGCGCTGCACCTGCAGTTGTCGGGCGGCGAGGCCGTGCGGCCGATCAGCTTCGACCGTCCGAGTGCCTATTTGTGGACCGCGCCGACCGGACAATTATTCTTTCTGGCCGCCGGCCATGATCTACAAGCCGGGTTGACCTTCACCGAAATCACGGTGCAGCCGACCGGACGACTCGCGGCGCGACCGCACCTGGCGATTGCCGCAGCCGTTGCCAAAGACATTGCCGGGAGCGTGCGTTGCTTCCTACCCGATCTGTCGCGCCGCGATGGTTCGTACGACTTCGTGCTCGGCGGCGATCAGGAAAACGGCCAGCCGACGGTCCGCGTGATTGACGATTTCGTACCGCCCCGTACGGCAGCCAGGCCCTGAGGAAATTTCGGCAAGTGTTTACCCGCCACGCTGCTGCCGATAGAGGCGAATCAGCCGGTTTGTCGAGCTGTCGTGGGCCAGCTTGGGCTCGGTTTTCGATTCGAGCTCGCCGACGATCTTTTGGGCCAGCTTTTTGCCGAGTTCGACTCCCCACTGGTCGAAGGCGTTGATGTTCCAGATCACGCTTTGCGTATAGACCGCGTGCTCGTAGAGGGCGACGAGCTTGCCCAGGGCAGCGGGCGTGAGCTTGTCGAGCAGGAAGGTGTTGCTCGGCCGGTTCCCTTCAAACGTGCGGTGCGGAACCAGCCAGTCGGCGGTTCCCTCGGCTTTCACTTCTTCGGCCGTTTTGCCGAAGGCCAGGGCCTCGGCCTGGGCGAAGACGTTCGACATCAAGAGATCGTGGTGATTTCCCAGCGGATTGAGCGACTTGCTGAATGCGAAAAAGTCGCACGGAATCAGCCGCGTTCCCTGGTGAATGAGCTGATAAAACGAGTGCTGGCCGTTGGTCCCCGGCTCGCCCCAATAGATGGGGCAGGTGTCGTAATCGACGTGCTGGCCATCGAGTGTGATGTACTTGCCGTTGCTCTCCATCGTGAGCTGCTGCAGGTAGGCCGGGAACCGCTTGAGATATTGGTCGTAGGGGAGGACGGCGACCGTCGAAGCCCCAAAAAATTCGGCATACCAGAGGTGCAACAGTCCGAGCAGCACGGGCAGGTTCTGTTCGAGCGGGGCGGTGCGGAAATGCTCGTCGAATTCGTGAAAACCAGCCAGCATTTCGCGGAAATGGGCCGGGCCGATGGCCAGCATCGTCGAAAGGCCTATCGCCGAATCCATCGAATACCGCCCGCCGACCCAGTCCCAAAAGCCGAACATGTTGGCGGTGTCGATGCCGAACTTCTGCACCTCGGCTGCGTTGGTCGAAAGGGCGACAAAGTGCTTGGCGACCGCGGCCGGGTCCTTGAGCTTTTCAAGGCTCCATTTGCGGGCCGTCTGGGCATTGGTCATCGTCTCCTGGGTCGTGAACGTCTTCGAGGCGACGATGAACAGCGTCTGGGCCGGATCGAGCCCTTGCACCGCCTCGGCGAAGTCGGTCCCATCGACATTCGAGACGAAACGGAACGTCAGATCGCGGCGGCTGTAGTGCTTGAGGGCCTCGTAGGCCATGACCGGCCCCAAGTCGGACCCGCCGATGCCAATGTTGACGATGGCGGTAATCGGTTGGCCGGTGTGCCCTAACCAGTCGCCCGAGCGGATGCGGTCTGAGAAGCTCGCCATCCGGTCGAGCACTTCATGCACCTTGGGGACGACGTTTTCGCCATCGACCGTGATCGTCGCTCCCTTGGGAGCCCGCAGGGCGACGTGCAGCACGGCCCGATCTTCGGTGATGTTGATCTTGTCGCCGCGGAACATCGCGTCGATCCGACCGCGGAGGTCGCACTCGTCGGCCAGGCCCAAGAGCAGCTGGAGCGACTCGTCGGTGATCCGGTTTTTGCTGTAGTCGAAATAGATGCCGCACGCTTCCAGCGTCAGCCGTTCGCCGCGCTTCGGATCAGTTGCGAAGAGTTGCCGCAGGTGCTGCCCTTTGATTTGGGCGGCATGAGCTTCGAGGGCTTTCCAGGCGGGGCGTTGGCGCAGGGGCGTGGTCATGGGGACTCCTAGATCAAGGCGTCGGTCACAATCTGTTGGGCTTCGCTGACAATCGACTGTAGGTGTGACTCGCTCACAAAGCTCTCGGCATAGATTTTGTAGATGTTCTCGGTGCCGGAGGGGCGGGCGGCGAACCAACTGTTTTGGGTGACAACCTTCAGGCCGCCGATTGCCGCGCCGTTGCCGGGGGCTTTGGTCAGCTTGGCGACGATTGGTTCGCCGGCCATTTGAGCGGCTTTGACGGCCTCTGGCGAGAGTTTGGAGAGCTTGGCTTTTTGGGCGGGTGAGGCGGGAGCGTCGATTCGGGTGTAGTGCGACTGACCGAACTGGGCCGTTAGCTCCTGATAGTGCTGGCCGGGGTCCTTGCCCGTGACCGCCGTGATTTCTGCCGCCAAGAGAGCCAGCAGGAGGCCGTCCTTGTCGGTGGTCCACACCGTGCCGTCTTGCCGCAGAAAGCTGGCCCCGGCACTTTCCTCGCCGCCAAAGCAGCAGGTGCCGTCAAACAGGCCCGGCGCAAACCACTTGAAGCCGACGGGAACTTCGCACAGCGTGCGGCTCAGGCTGCCGACAACGCGGTCGATCAGTCCACTACTGACGAGCGTCTTGCCGACGACGGCCGAAACGGGCCAGCGGGGGCGGTGCGTGAGCAGGTAGCGGATGGCGACGGCCAGGAAGTGGTTCGGGTTCATCAGGCCGACAGAGGGCGTCACGATGCCGTGTCGGTCGGCATCGGGGTCGGTGGCGAAGGCGACCTGATACTGATCCTTGAGCCGCACGAGGCTGGCCATGGCGTGCGGGCTGCTGCAATCCATCCGGATTTTGCCGTCGTGATCGACCGACATGAACGAAAACGTCGAGTCGATCCGGCGATTCACGACTTCGATGTCGAGCCCGTATTCGGCCGCAATCGGCTCCCAGTAGTGGACCGACGCCCCGCCGAGCGGATCGACGCCGAGCTTTAGGCCAGCACTGCAAATCGCATCGACATCGATCACGTTCGCCAGGTCGTTCACGTACGGCAGCACGAAATCCTGCTCGTGCGTGGTTGCCGCTTTCAGGGCCGATTCATAGGTCTGCCGCTGCACGCCGGCGTTGCCGCCGCGCAAAAGTTCGTTCGCCCGGTCCTGCACCCACTTGGTGATGTCGGTATCGGCCGGGCCGCCGTTGGGCGGATTGTATTTGAAACCGCCGTCCTCGGGCGGGTTGTGCGACGGCGTAATCACAATGCCGTCAGCCTGGGCCGTTTGCTTGCCGTGGTTGTAGGCCAGGATGGCCCGCGAGATGACGGGCGTGGGCGTGACGCCGTCGTCGCTCTGAATGATCGTCTCGACACCGTTGGCCGCCAGCACTTCGAGGGCCGTCCGCTGCGAGGCGGCGGAAAGGGCGTGCGTGTCCTTGCCCATGTAGAGGGGGCCGCTAATTCCCTTCGCTTGGCGATACTCGCAAATCGCCTGCGTGATCGCCAGGATGTGGGCCTCGGTGAACGTGCCGGCGAGCGACGTGCCGCGGTGGCCGCTGGTGCCGAAGCTGACCAGTTGCTGCGAATCGGCCAAGTCGGGACGGCGTTCGTAGTAGTCCCGCTCCAGGCGGGCGAGATCGACGAGCAGGCTGGCGGGGGCCGGTTTGCCGGCCAGAGGCGACAAAGGCATCAGCGTTTTCCCTTTTGCGACGTACGAACTTCGACATCCTCGCCATGCTGAATCAGCACGACATCGGCCATTCCCAAGAACAGCCCCGTGCCGACGACGCCTGGAATCGCCCGCACGGCTGCTTCCAGTTCCGCGGGTTGGACAATCGGGCCGGTGCCGCAATCCAGCACGACGTTGCCGTTGTCGGTGATGAACGTCTTACCGCCGGTCTGCCGGACGACGGGCGAGAGGCCGAGCGCCGTCAGATGCCGGATCGTCGCCCCTAAGCCGAACGGCAGGGCCTCGACCGGCAACTTCCCTCGCGCACCGAGCGTGGGGACCAGCTTTTCTTCGCCGACCAGAATCACCAGCTTCTTCGAGGCCGCCGCGACGATCTTCTCGCGGACCAGGGCCCCGCCATAGCCCTTGATCACGTTGCAATCCGGCGCAACTTCGTCGGCCCCATCAACCGTGACATCGAGCACCGGCACATCGTCGAGCGTCACCAGCGGAATGCCCAGTTGGCGGGCCAAGTCGTCCGAAGCCTGCGATGTCGGCACGCCGCGGATTTTGAGCCCGCCTCGCACCCGCTCCCCCAGTATCTGGATGAAGCCAGTGGCCGCCCGGCCGGTTCCCAGGCCGACGACGTTTCCCGCGGCAATGTAGTCCAGGGCGCGGCGCGAAATCGCATCGAGCGTAGGTCCGGCACTCACACAGTCGCTCCGGTGGCAGAAACGGGGCCCGCTAGGACGACACCAGTTTCGCCGCTCGTGGCGATTCGGCAAGGGTAGGGGCGAATCGTTTGAGGGCAAGCCGAAGGCGACGGTGCTTAGCGTTCGGGGGACGCTCCGGCCGCGCACCCACACATCAGGTACTCAAATCCGTCTCGTCCCAAGCCACCTCCGGCGATAGGCACCAAGATAGAGAGTGCCGCCGCTCGTGGACTGCCCCACCGTGAATGAGCGGATGAAACCCCTTGGGTACCGTATCGCCGCCGAGCTGCGCGCTCCTGACGGCATTGTGGGCACAATAGAACCGATATTCCATGGCGATGACATCGTCAGTCGAACGTGGGGTCGATTTGGCCAAGAGTTGATCGACAGTGGCGTCGAGGCCAGGCAGGAACTCGTAAATCAGTGGACGAGTCACGTCCTCTTCGATTTGTGATGCTTCCAGTGTCGGTTCCTGATCAAATCCTAGTACCCAGGCAAATGCCCACATGTTTTCCAGTTTCCAACCGATGTTATCGACATGCAAATCACGCGCTTCGTTCCGGGAAAGCGTAACGATTGCGGATTCCTTTTCGGTCAGCCAGTCAAGCAGCCGATTGCGGTCGATGTAGTTCTGGATGCGTGCCGTCGCGACAGAATTCTCCAGAAATGCTACCCACGTGAAAAGTGCGTCGAGCGCCATTAGTCGGGCAGAGACTTCGGCGGCTGGGCGCAGTCGCTGGTCCATGTCAGGCAGTGGCAGTGATTTGGCTGGGCTGAAACCAGCGGCTTCGAGTTCCGCGAAGACTTTTTTCCGCAGAGCAATTGCCGTCACGCTTGCCACTCCAAAATCGAAGATTGATGCCACGCGGTGGTCGCTGAGATTGTTGATTCACCGACATGGCGAGTCAATCCGACACCACTCGCGAAAGAATGCGTAGCGTCCGACGGACGCAGGCGCCTGCGGCTTGCCGTTAAACGATGGAGCGTGGTTTATCAGGCGACTGGGCGATGTTAATTGTTCGCGTGCGGCGCTCCACGCGGCAGCGCAGGCTATAATCGGCGGCAAGAAACATGGCTTGCACACTTCCAAACCGAGGTGGCCGATGCAATTCGTTCGTCAAATCTTCCTGGTCGCTGGCGTCGCTCTGGTGAGCGCGGGTGTCGCTGATTGGGCTCAGGCACAGTACGGCGATCTCACCTATCGCATTCCGACCGACGCCAATGCGATTGTGCTGCTGAATTTGGAGGCGGCCGAGGCGTCGCCGCTGGGCGTGAAGGAAGGGTGGCGGGAGAACCACGAGAAGCAGTTTGCCTCGGGACTGGTGCTGGTGCCGCCGCAATGCAACCGGTTTGTGATGGCTGCGCGGATGGATTTTCCGGCCTTCAAGCCGCGGTGGCAGGTTTCGCTGTGCGACCTGCGCTACGAGCTTTCGGTGGCCAAAACGGCGGCCCGGTTGAGCGGCACGGTCGATGAGATCGCGGACCGATCCGTGGCGGTGGTTCCCGGCGATCTGTGCCTCGTTCGGTTTGGGCCGCGCTTGGCCGGGGCCTACACTCCGGCGGATCGGCAGGAGGTGGCACAGTGGCTCAACGGAATCGATGCGAATGCCAAGCGGGAACTCTCCCCTTACATGTCCGAGTCGGTAAAATTCGCCGAAAACGGTGCCCCGCTGATCATGGCGGTTGACCTGCGGCAGGCCTTCTCGGCCGCCGAAATTCGCCCGCGGCTGGAGGAAGCGGAGTCGCTCAAGGGACAGAAGGTCGATCTCGATCAGCTCGCCAAGGCGCTGGCCAGCATTCAGGGAATTTCGCTCGGCGTGACCATCACCGACCGCCGCTTTGGCAAGATCAAGGTGGACTTTGCCGAGGACATCAGCTTCATGGCCCCCTTTGCCAAAGCACTTCTTTTGGAAGTACTAGGCAACCACGGGTCGATGATCGACGAATTTGAAACCTGGACCGCCAAAGCCAGCGGCAAGCAGATCACGCTCGAAGGAGACCTACTCACCAGCGGTACGCGGCGGATCATGAGCCTGTTCGATACGCCCCCAGAACTGCAAAAAGAGGCGGCCAAAGCCACCCAAACCGACCCCAACGACGCGCAGCAAAAAGAGAAGCAGATTGCTTTGGCCTCGCAGCTCTACTTCAAGCAGATTGTCTCGCTGATTGACGACTTGCGGCTCAAGCGTTCGGGTACCGAATTCGTGACCTGGAACCAGGTGGGCACCTGGTTTGAGAAGTACGCCCGTAAAATCGACCGGATGCCGATCTTGAACGTGGACCCGGAACTAGTGAAATACGGCGCGTGGGTCGCGGCTTCGATGCGCGATGCCGAGAACGCCCTTAAGGGAATCGGACCCCAATCGCGGCTGCGGCAGCTGGAGGTGCCCGCCTACTACGACGTGCAGACCTACTCGGTGCCGATTGGCGTCACCTGGTCGGGCGTTTATGGCTGGGGGGGTTGGACCGCAACCGAAAACCTGCGAGCGCGAGGGCAAGAGCTATCGAAAATTCGCACGCAAGAGAAAATTCGGGGCAACGCTTCGGCCAACAGCACCGCCCAAGGAATCGAGCAGGCCACGGCCGATATGCGTCGGTACCTGACCCAAAAGTACCAAGTAGAGTTTTAACGCCGGCCGCCGCTACAGGCGCTTTTGGATGCGCAGCGAGCTGAAAATGAGCGAGGCGAGGGCCATTGCCCAGAGGACGATAGCGTGCCGCCAGAGTTCGTTCCAGCCCCCGCCGCGGAGGATGACGCTGCGGCTGGCGTCGATCATCCAGGTGGCTGGAATCAGATTGGCGACGTGCATCAGCGGCCAAGGCATCGAGTCGAGCGGAAAGACATAGCCGGAGAGGAACACCGATGGGAGGAACGTTCCCATCGCCAGCTGGCCGGCCGCTTCGCGGGTCGAGGCCTTGGTCGAAATCCAGAGGCCGGCTCCCAGCATCGTCAGCACGAACGGCAGCACTAGGAGCAAAAGCGTGGTGAAATAGCCGTTGATCGGGACGCTGAAAATCACCCTCATCAAGAGCGCGATGAAGCAGAATTCAAAGGTCGTAAGGATAATGTACGGTGCCATTTTGCCGACGATCAGCTCGCCGCGGCGAACCGGAGTCATGAAGAGCTGCTCGAGCGTCCCCAACTCCTTCTCCCGGACAATCGCATTGGCCGAGAGCATCGTCGCCATCATCTGGCACATCACGACCATCAGGCCGGGAATGAAGAAATTGGCCGAGCGGGTGTCGGGATTAAAGAGGACGCGTGGACGGGCCTCGATGGGAAGCTCGCGACCATCGAGCACCTTCAGCAGCGATTGGCGGAGGGTGATCGCGTTGCTGTCGTTGACCCCCACGCCGGCGATGCTCGACTCGGAGCCATCGACCAGCACCAGGATGCGGGCCGTTTCGCCTGCCTCCAGCCGGCGCGAGTAATCTTCAGGAATCTTGATGCCGACGCGCACTACGCCGGCCACGATGAGCTGCGTCAGTTCCTCGTCGGAATGCACGCGGCGAATGATGCGAAAATCGCCGGAATTCTCAAACTCGTCGAGCAGTTGCCGGCTTTCCTGGGTTCCCGCGTCGTCGATGACGGCGGTGCGAACATTGCGGACGTTGGTATCGATCGCATAGCCCAAGGCGAACAGCTCCATCACCGGAATGATGACCGTGAAGAACAGCGTCTGGGGGTCGCGAAAGACATGCAGCAACTCTTTCCAGCCGATGGAGTAAGTGCGGAGCAGGGAGTCGGGAAGCATGTTGGTAGTCCGTGGTCCGTAATTGCTTGTCATTCGTCGTTTGTGAATCCGAAGGACAAATGACCAGTGACATTTCAGGCCTGAGCCAACTCCCGCGTCCGATTCCGGGCAATGGTCACGAACACGTCTTCCAGGTTGGCGGTGGCGTTGTGAATGGAAATGTCGGGGCTGACGAGGTCGGCGAGGGTGTCGTGGTCATCGACCAGGGCGTGAATCGATTGACCGAAGATCGTGGCCTCGCGCACGGTGGGCCGGTGCCGCAGGTGAGCGAGTAATTCGGCGATGTCCGGCGCGATGATCTCAACGCGCCGGCAGCCGGGGGGATTTACCTCGGGCAATTGTTTCAGCTCCGTTGGCGTGCCGAGAGCCAAGAGCTTCGAGAGGTGCAAATAGCCGACGCGGCCGCAGCGCTCGGCTTCGTCCATGTAGTGGGTGGTGACGAGCAGCGTGATACCCTGGCCGGCAAGTTGGAACAGCAAATCCCACAGTTCGCGGCGGGCGACCGGATCGACGCCGGCGGTTGGCTCGTCGAGAAACACCAGTCGCGGGCTATGGAGGAGGGCACAAACGAGGGCCAGCCGTTGCTTCCAGCCGCCGGAGAGCCGGCCGCCGCGGCGGTCGAGATAAGGGGCCAGGCCCGTCAGCTCGACCAACTCGCGTTGCCGCTCTTTTGCGGTCTGGTTCCGCAGGCCATAGATGCCGCAATAGAAGTCCATGTTCTCCTGCACCGTCAGGTCGGTATAGAGCGAGAACTTCTGCGACATGTAGCCGATCGATTGGCGAACGAGATCGGCTTCGCGCTCGACATTCCGGCCCAGAACTGTCGCTCCTCCCTCGGCCAGCGGAAGCAGGCCGCAAAGGGCGCGGATGAGGGTAGTTTTCCCCGAGCCATTCGGCCCCAACAGGCCGAACACTTCCCCGCGCCAGACTTGCAGGCTCACCTCGCTGACGGCGGTGAACGTGCCGAACTGGATCGTCACCCCCTGAATGTCGATGACCGGCTGTTCGGCGGTGGACATGACGGAACTCGCGGAGACGGCACGGGGGTTACTTCAGTGGCAAGAGGACGCTGGCGGCCATGCCCGATTTGAAAATGCCTTGGGCATCGGCGACGCGCACCCGAAAGCCAAACACCTGATGCCGCCGTTCGTCGATGGTCTGGACGTTGCGGGGAGTGAACTCGGCCGTGGTTGAGATGTGCGTGACCTCGCCGGCGAAACGCTTGTTTGGAAATGAGTCGATCGTCACTTCGACTTTCTGGCCGAGGCGAAGGCGCCCCATCTCGACCTCCGAGATGAAGGCTTTGACCCACAAATCGCCGGCGCGCAGCACGCGGGCGACGGGCTGATTGGCCGCGACGATATCGCCGGGGCGAACCGAAATGATCTCGACCACGGCCGGCTCGGGCGCGAACACGGTCCGCTCGCGGCGTTTCACGTCGATCTCTTCGATTTGGGCCGCGAGCTGCGCGACCCGGGCGGTTGCTTCGTCAATTTCTTCCTGTCGCGTGCCGGCATTGAGCAGGTCCAGATTCGCCTGAAGGCGGGCCAGTTCGGCCACCGTTTCGGCGACTTCTTCGGGTCGATAGCCCGCTTCAAGCATCCGCAGCTTGGCTCCCGCCGCATTCACTTGCCCCAGCAGCCGGCCGTGCCGGGCGACGGCCGCTTCGTAGGCGGCATTGGTGGTGGCTCCCTTGCCGAGCAGCGTCCGCTCGCGATTCAGGTCTTGCAGGGCGTTTTCCAGCTCGGCATTGAGGCTCTCTTGCTCGCTACGAGCTTGTTCCTTCTCTTCGCTGCGGAAACCCCTTTTCATGCGGTCCACCCGCGCCTGGGCTGCTTGCACGGCGGCCGCCGCAGCGGCGATTTCCTCGGGCCGCGGACCCTTTTTCAGCCGGGCCAGCACCGCCTCGGCGGCTTGCTGCTGAGCTTCAAGCTGCGAGCGCTGCGAATCTAGCTCGGGCATTTCAAGCTCCACCAGCGGCTGGCCGGCGGAGACGAGGTCCGACTCGCGGACCAGAATTTTGCTGACCCGACCACCGACGCGCGAACTGAGCCGCACTTCCTGCGTTTCCACCGTTCCCGGCAGCAGGAGCTCGGTCGGCGTTTTCCAGAGGTAGTTGTACCAATAACCACCGCCAGTCAAGGCAACCGCCAATAGACCAACGACAGCCACGAGGGGTTTGGCAATCATGACGAATCTCGAAGGCTTGCGAATTGCGAACATCTTGGGGCCGGCCCGTTTGCTTGCGGGTCAGTCTGGCTCCTACTAAGCTCAGCGGAGGTGGGGGACGTTTCGGATAGGCTGTTCGTCAATTTATTGGGGAATTGCCCTAAGTGTTGATGCCACCAGCACTTGCGGCACGACTTTGCATGGATTCCACCGCCCCGAGCGACCTGCAATTGCTACTGGATCGCTTGCGCGCGGGGGACAAACCGGCTCGCCGCGAGTTTTTGGAACGGATTTGTGCCCGCCTGCGGCGATTGGCGGGCAAAATCTTGGGAGGATCGTTTCCGAACCTGCGCCAACGCCACGATGTCGATAGCGTCGTGCATGAGACATGGTTGCGGCTGGCGCAGGCTTTGGACAAGGCCGATCCCCCCACGGTGGAAGATTTTTTTCGCCTGGCCGCGCATAAAATTCGGCAAGTGCTGCTGGACCTCGCCGACCGACAGCGAAAGCTGGACCAGCGCGAGACGCTGCTGGGGGCGAGCGATTCGCGCCCCGCGGCCCACGGCGACCCGGGCAACCAAACCTACGACGGAGCGAAGCTCGCCCTGTGGACCGAAATGCACAACTCGGTCGCCGGCCTCGAGGATTCGCAACGGAAGGTGTTCGAGATGCACTATTACCTGGGGTTGCCGCAGGCCGACATCGCCCGCCTGCTGAATTTGACGCCGCGCAAGGTGAGCTATTTGTGGGTCGCGGCCACCGAGCGATTGGCGGGGGGGTTCACGGCGGCGGAACAACTGGGATAGGAGCCGGCCATGCCTGATTTGGCGGATCCGGTGATCGATTTGCTCGTCGAATGGGAAACGCAGCGGCAGCAGGGGCGGTTGCTGACGGCGGCCGAGCTGTGCCCGCACGACGTGCCGCTGCAGGCCAAGCTCGCGGAGCGCATCGCCCGCCGCGAGAAAGTACTGCCGATCTTCGAGGCCCCCACCCTTACCGAGGCCGAGCTGCCAGCCGCCGCGCCGCATTTGCCGCGCGTCACCGGCTATGAGATTCTGGAGGTTCTAGGTCGCGGCGGGATGGGAGTCGTTTTCAAGGCGCGGCAATTGGGTCTAAATCGCCTCGTCGCGCTCAAGATGATTCTGAGCGGAGCCAATGCCAGCCCGCAGGAGTTGGCCCGTTTTCGCACCGAAGCCGAGGCGGTCGCCCAGCTTCAGCATCCCGGAATCGTGCAGATTTACGAGATCGGCGAGCAAGACCGCTGCCCTTTCCTCGCGCTCGAGTATGTCGGCGGCGGCAGCCTGGCCGAGCAACTCGATGGCACTCCCGTCGCTGCTCGCACGGCCGCCGAACTGGTGCTGGCGCTGGCCCGCGCCGTGCAACATGCCCACGAGAAGGGGATCGTCCATCGCGACCTGAAACCCGCGAATGTGCTGCTCACTGGCGATGGGCCGCCGAAAATCACCGATTTTGGACTCGCCAAGCGCAGCGGTTCCGACCTGGCCCACACGCAAACCGGCGCGGTGCTCGGTTCGCCGAGCTACATGTCGCCCGAGCAAGCGTCGGGGCAATCGGAAGATGTCGGCCCGGCAACCGATATCCATGCCCTCGGCGTGATGCTTTACGAACTGCTCACCGGCCGGCCGCCCTTCAAGGGGGCAACGCTGCTGGAGACCATCGAGCAGGTTCGCACGCACTCGGCGGTTCCTCCCCGGTGTTTGCAGCCCAAGATCCCGCGCGACTTGGAGACGATTTGCCTGAAGTGTCTCGAAAAAGAGCCGACGCGGCGCTATGCGACGGCATCTGACCTGGCGAGCGATCTGGCGAATTTTCTGGCGGGGGAGCCAATCACGGCGCAGTCGCTTACGATCCTCGATCAAGTCGCCCGTGGCATCAGCCATCAAAGTTTTGACCGCAGGTTTCGGGCGTTTGCCAACACGATGACCTGGATATCGCCGCTGCCGCTCGCGGTGCATCTGGTGGCCTACGCGCTGTTTTGGGGGCGGCCGATCTTTCCGGTGGCGATTGTCACCACGACCGCGCTCGTCGTTTTTTTGGCGACCGGCACGCTCATGCTGCTGAGCCTGGCGACACTCCGCACGGTGCCATCACATCAGCGGCGGCATTTTCTGACGGTTTGGGTCAGCCATTTGCTGGCGCTCATCGTCAGCTTGCTGGCGGTGGTGATGTTCGTGCCGCTCGACGAGCCCGAGCGGCTGCTCATGATCTATCCGATTTGGGTGGGAATCGCGGCCCACAGCTTTTTCGCCCACGCGGCCGAGGCGGGCATTTTCTATGTCGTGGGTTCGCTGATGTTCGCGCTGGCGGTGCTGATGCTCTTCACCCCACTCTTCGCTCCGCTCGAGGTGAGCCTGTTCATGACCTGCAACATGATCGCCCAGTCGATCTATTTGCGCCGCGGGGGGGAAGCCGACGCCCCCGTCCGTGCTCCCCCCGGAACTGGCACTTCAACCGTCAAGGGCTGACCATTAAGCTCGAAAACGAGGAGCTTCCCCCTCAGGCAAGTAAAAAGACGACGATTCTGTTTGACACCCGTAGCCGTTTCGAGGATAGTTTTTGTTGGCGGTTCTCGCCACCCGAATTCCGGAAGTTTGGTTTTTCGCGGCGAAAATCAGGGGCTGCTATTCGCCATTTGGAAGAGAGGAACTGAGGATGTTTTTCAAGAAATCGCGTTTGCGCCGTAAGGGTCGTCCACTTGGCATCGAACGCCTCGAGACCCGCGAGGTTCTCGCGGGCAACTTGGCGGTGGACGTCACCAATGGGGTGCTGACCATCGACGGCGACAACAACGACAACACCGTTCAGATTTCGTACGTCAACAACAATCTGCAAGTGCAGGGAACGGGAGGTTTTGGCACCGGAAGCAGCATCACGACCATCAACGGTCTTGCGCAACCTTTCACGCGCTCGGTTGTGTTGCGCCAGGTCGTCATCAACCTGCGCGATGGCAGTGACTCGGTGATCATCACCAACGATGCTTTCCGAGCGAACATCATCAACGCGACCGATCATCTGATCCGCAATAGCGACGCTTTGCAGTCCAGCACGCAGGCAACGTTTGGCGGCAGCCTGGACATGAACCTTGGCGCGGGGAATGACAAGGCGCTCTTGAATGTCAGGTTCAGCAGTTCCATCATCATCAACGGCGGCGGCGGACTGGACGAGATCAGCCTGCAGGGTTCGCGCGCGGATACTTCGATCATCATTCAAGACACGACCGACGCCTTTCCCACCGAAGTCTATCTCTATAGCGTGATCACCGACGTGCTCACGATCAACACTGGCGCCGGGGACGATATTGTCGCGCTCCGAGCCGATAGCGACATCCGTCGAAACCTGAATATCAACACGAACGCGGGTGCCGATCTGGTGCGGCTAGGGAGCCTTGCCCAAAACGAACCGCGACTCGACTTGCGAGCCAACACCGTCATCAACACGGCCCCCCTGCCAGTGCTTACGGCGGCTGATGGTGGGGATACGGTCGAGTTTTTCTTCATGGCGATGACCTCGACCAATGCGGCAATCACTTTGCAGACCGGACTGG